>JAQWSQ010000114.1 GCA_029243145.1 Planctomycetaceae bacterium
GAAGATATCGCTCTGCTGTATGAAGAAGTGGACATGTTTATTCAGCGTGACGCGAATTCGCCTTCAGCAATGACCGCCTCGCATACACTCGTTCGGTTTGCCCATACAAACGCCATGCGATATGCAGCCCAAGAACCGAAATGGATTACTGAATTCAGCCGCAAAGCTCGTCAGTTTGCTGGCAGTTTTCCCGAAGAAAAAGCGAAATCACTCCCCCTGCTCTCTGCCGCCGCGCTGACCGCAGAAATGCATGGGCAACAGTCAGAAGCCATCGCATGCCATACGTTATTGGCTGAAAAATTCACTGATTCGCCTCAAGGGAAGTTTAGCGTGGGTGTTCTGCGTCGGTTGAATCTGGAAGGGCAAAAGCTCGAATTTGCCGGCCCAACACTCGAAGGAGGGTTCCTTAATCTCGAAGATTATGGTGATCGTGTTGTCCTGATCGCGTTCTGGGAAAGTGACGATGAAAAGTTTGCCGCTCAGCTCCCTGAACTGAAAACGCTCTATGAAAAATACAACAAGTTTGGCTTCGAAATCATCGGTGTCTGTATGGATGAAGAAGAAGGCGCTCTCAATTCCTGGCTGGAAGAGCAAGGTGTCGGCTGGCGGCAAATCTTCTTTGTGAATAAAGAAGAACGAAGCTGGCGGAATCCGGTGGCTCAGTACTATGGAGTGCGTAAGATTCCGACCCTCTGGCTGGTTGATCACAACGGAGTTGTGCAGGAAGCCGATGTTAACGTCGACTCTCTGGAAGAATTATTGAGAGTGCAGCTACTCGGCTTACGAGAAAAATTAAAATCAGCAGCCATTGATGCACCTGAGGCCAACGAATGAGGCAGCGGCGACTCAGTTAAGGCTGGGGACTCCGTTAAAATCTGCGATTTAAGTGTTATACGCACTCAAGCCACTGTCCTTTGACAGTGGCTTTTTTTGTTAAGAAATTGCGCAGAAGGTGTGCTTATGACTGTCAATGCACAAATTACTATGTGAAAATCTCTTCAGATAGTGTGACATCTGTTTGACATCTATGCTGATGTATACTATAATCGGATGTTAAGTCGATTCTCAAGGATAGTCGACTTTTCGTCATCATATCCTGTTGTTACTGATTTTCAATCGGACAGCAGGACTGTCGAGGCAAACCGACGGCGATGATGGGAAGTTCATTTCATCGATTCAAATTTTCAAAAGGACTCGAACCATGGCTGAATTACAAATGTCCGATAAGCCCGCAATGACTGCCAGACAGAAAGTCATTTACGAATTCATCAAAGACAAAATCGTCAATCGCGGTTATGGTCCGACGGTGCGTGAGATCGGTAACGAGTTTGGTATTCGCTCTCCGAATGGTGTCATGTGTCATCTCAAAGCGCTCGAGCGTAAAGGGCTCATTACTCGCGAAGCACATATGTCGCGTGCGATCCAATTGACCGAGCAACCACAAAAAAGAATGTCTTTGCCACTGGCGGGTTTGATTGCCGCAGGGAGTCCGATTCTTGCGGTTGAGCAAGACGAACGGATCGATTTCGCTGAGCTGTTCGACAATGAAGATCACTATTGTCTGAAAGTCAAAGGGGACTCGATGATTGAGGACCAGATTGCCGACGGCGACTTTGTGATCATCCACAAGCAATCGACTTGTCGCGAAGGAGAAATCGTGGTGGCGCTCATCGAAGGGCAAGAAGCGACTCTCAAGCGATTCTATAAAGAGAAGAATCGGATTCGCTTGCAACCTGCCAACTCCAGCATGAAACCAATCTATGCCAAAGAGGTCGATGTCCTCGGTGTGGTTGTCGGCGTGGTCCGCAGCAGCTTCTAACGGAAACTGACAACAAGACAAATCCTGTCACAGAAACGCGGTGTTTGAGCTTGCTCGACGCCGCGTTTTTTCGTGCGCTGATGTGCAATACTTTTTCGATGTGGAATTATGTTGCGTGTGTCTTCATGAATAGGTGGGTTCAGGTGAACAGATCGTGCCAATTTCGGGTTTTGTGAAGGTTGAGATCAATGCGGTTTTGGAATGATGACTTGAGGTTTTGTCGCAGGTGTAAAAATCCTTGTGAGTTAGATGGAGAGATTGAATCTGAATGTCCACACTGTGGAAGCAAGGTTTGGTTTTTCAATTATAAACCGATCCCGAAGCCCCCGGAAATTCCCTCGCCAACTGATGATTCATTTTGGAACGAGAAGATTACCTGGATTGTTCTGTCCTTGTTGATGTTATGGGGGATCGTGGCGATCATCCAAATCAGGGATAGTGTCATTGTGGGAAGTGTCAGTGCTCTATCCTGTATTGGCTTTGGGGTTATTGCGATCTTCAAGCATTACGAATCATCTCGTTTTGAGATGCAGTTGAAGCATCAGGAAAGAGTTCGTGAATATGCACAAATTCAGGCTGAGCGAATTAAGGAGACCATCAAGCGCTACCAACAATTGCTGGCAATGGGTAATGAGAGAGTTCAATACTATTATGATGATATTTATGTGAAAGCCGAGCAGGCCTTGGAGGAAGCAAGAGGTCAGCGGGCTCTCGCACAGAGTGTTGAAGACCGAATCTATAAAATCTCAGAGAGACTCGTAGAAGATCATCGAAAGTGGTCGACTCAAAAACTTCGTGCTGACCCAGAAAATTATCAGCGTAGAAAAACTGATCTTCAGAAAGCTTTTGATTTCGTAGAGATCGTTGGCTATGACCTACCAATTGAAATTCGTAAGTCGTCACTCGATAAGTTGAAAGAGTCGTACAAGCAGAAAGTTTACGAACAGAAAATCAAGGAAGAACAGCGAGAAATAAAGAGAGAGGCGAGAGAAGAGGAGCGGATCAGGAAAGAGCATGAAGCTGCCAGAGCAGAGGCAGAGGCCAAAGAACGCGAGATCAAGCAAAGACTCGAAGAGGCTTTGTTGCATCAGCAGGATGCGCACTCCTCTGAAATCGAAGAGCTCCGAAGACAGCTTGAAGAGGCAGAGGCAAATTCACAAAGAGCGATTTCAATGGCACAGCAAACGAAGGTGGGGCATGTTTACATTCTCTCAAATATTGGTTCGTTCGGAGAGAATGTTTATAAAGTTGGAATGACTCGAAGATTGGAACCACAACTACGCGTCAAAGAACTCGGAGACGCAAGTGTCCCGTTTCCTTTTGATGTTCATGCTATGATCTCATGTAAGAATGCACCTGATCTGGGAAAAAAACTGCATCATGATTTGACTCAATATCGGGTTAACCGAGTGAATCTTCGAAAGGAATATTTTTCGTTGGATTTGGAAGTAATACTCGATGCTGTCAAAAAGTATCATGGAAAAGTTGAATATATTGCGGAGCCAGAAGCATTAGAATACCGCGAAACAAAAGAGATAGCTCCAGAGGATCTGGTGGAGTTGGAAAAAGATCTGATAGAGATGGGCGTCGTATTTGAAGATGCGGAAGATGAATAAGCTTCGCGCAGTTTTGGGAAAAATTCGCGAATTGGACGATGTGCGGTATGTGACCTAGTGATGTGCGTGTTATCCGTAGTGCAGTCGCAAAAACCACACACGAGAAAACGCTGCTCCAATGACAGATTGACACGACGAAATCGCTATTGTCGAAGAAACAACAAAACCGTAGCTGGATTCGCAAGAATTCAGACGGACGTGAGGTCGTCGTTGATAGTTCTGAACTCTTGCGAGCCCAGTTACTCGAACGGGCCTCAACCCGCGATGCGATCCGGGTGGATTTCCTGGTAGCTGTTCAATTTGTTGTACAGAGTTTTCAGGGCGATGCCGAGTTCTTTGGCGGCCTTTGGTTTGTCGCCGTTGAGCTTGTCCAACACTTGCATGATGACTTCCATCTCAATCTCTTTCATCGTTTTTGGACGTTGAGAATCAAGTCGGAGTGTTGGAGCGTTAGGGATCTGGGCAGCGTCCCTGGAAAGCGAGGCTGGCAAATGTTCGATCAGAATCCGGTCGTCTCCGGCAAGCACAACGGCATGTCGCAACACATTAGCAAGTTCGCGGATGTTGCCCGCCCAATCGTGTTCGATCAGTCGTTCCATGGTCGAGGGACTGATGGCGTCTTCGCCCGCTTCAACAAGTTTGCGGTGTCGGGCAATCAGATGCTGTGCGAGGCGTGGGATGTCTTCTCGGCGTTCGCGTAAGGGAGGCAAGTGGATTTCAAACGTGTTGACGCGAAAGTAAAGGTCTTCGCGGAATGTCCCAGCTTGGACCATATCGTGCAGGTCGCAGTTGGTGGCGCAGACCACGCGAACATCGACATGAAACGCATCGTTTTCACCGACGCGTCGGATTTCTCCCGATTCGAGAAAGCGAAGCAGTTTTACCTGCATGGACTTATCGAGTTCTCCCAATTCGTCGAGGAACAATGTGCCGCCGTTGGCGACTTCAAAGAGTCCTTTGCGCGGTTGGTCGGCACCAGTGAAGGCACCTTTGCGATGGCCGAAGAATTCACTTTCCACAAGTGTTGCTGGCAGGGCACCGCAGTTGACGGCGACAAAGGGAGCATTGGCACGCAGGCTTCGAGCGTGAATTTGTTGCGCGACGACTTCTTTCCCGGTTCCCGTTTCGCCGAGAATCAAAACAGTGGTGTCGGAGGGAGAGACCTTGTCGATCAGTTTTTTGACCTGCTCCATGGCAGGAGTTTCGCCGATCATCTTGACCGGACCTTCGGTGGCTTCCAATCGCTTTTCGAGAGCGATGGCTTTGTTTTCAATCGAACGACGTTCGGCAATTCTTTGTAGTGCTGCCGAGACTTCAAACAGTTGTAATGGTTTGGGGACGAAGTCAAACGCTCCTTCGCGGAGAGCGCGGATCGCGTCGTCAACATCGCCGTGTGCGGTGCAGATGAGGAAATCGGTATCGGGGGCGACTCGTTTGATATGATCGACGACATCCCATCCCGTGATTTCCGGCATCCGTAAGTCGGTAATGACGGCGTCGTAGGTGTTTTTGTCGAGTTTCTCGATCGCTTCGTGTCCGTCAGCGCAAATCGTGGGATCGTGTCCCATGCGACGGAGTTCCTTCTCCATCAGTTTGCGAATGACTGGTTCATCATCGACGAACAGGATGCGTAACGTGTGCTTCGGTGTAGAACTCAATGCCTGGCTCCTTGGCAACTATTCGGCATCCTTGCCGAGGTGTTGTTGCATCTGAAAGTATTGCCTTCGTATGACTTCCTGATTGTCAATTATGTGTCAGGATCGGTTTGATATCAGATTTACAAAAACGTGACAATTGCGATCTGGACGGTCTGGCAAGGAAACGAGAATTGTCAGGAAAAAATTCAGGCCACTTTTTGCGAAGTGGTCTTTTTGGGGAGATGGATATGGAAAGTGCTCCCCTGCCCTGGCCCGTCGCTGCTTGGTTCAATGGTTCCACCGTGGTCGGCGACAATACGGTGGGTGATGGCTAGCCCAATGCCAGTCCCTTCACCCGGTTTGGCGTGAGTGAAAAATGGCTCAAACAGATGTTCCAATACATCATCCGTCATGCCGCTGCCTTGATCGATGATTTTGATTTCGATTTGGTCAGTTTCTTCCCGCAATTCGACGGCCAGTTCGCCACCTTCTTTCATGGCTTCAAGCCCGTTGGCAACGAGATTGAGAATCACTTGCTTCATTTCTGAACGGTTTGCTTCGATGTAGCAGGGAGTTTCGTACTCGAATTTGAGCGAATAAGAGCGGTATTTCCCGAGATGACTAACGAGGTGGATGACTTCGTTAATCGCTTGCGTGATATCAAACTCACTACGTGTTTCCCCTTCTCCGCGGGCGAACTCGAGAAGTTTCTTGGTGATTGTACGACATTGTCGTGATTCGGTGAGGAGCGTTTCGAGATCTTCCAAGAGATCTTCTCGTTCTTCTGCCGGCATCTGGGCCAGCAGGCTGTCTTTTCTCATGATGAGCGACTCGGCGACCATCGAGATGCCGGTCAGGGGGGTGTTGATTTCGTGGGCAACACCGGCAGCTAAGAAGCCGATTCCTGCGAGTCGTTCTGAGCGGACCAGTTGTTTGACACGATCCCGAACCTGTCGGTCGAGATCATTTTTGATTTCCTGAAAGCGGATCGTCATCATGTTGAAAGATTCGGCCAGCTCTCCCATTTCGTCTTGTTGATCGAGTTCCAGGCGAAAATCGAAGTCGCCATATGCGACGCGCGAGGAGCCTTCGTACAACTCGCGAATGGGTTTGAAAATCCAGCGATACCCGCATCGCATTAACCAGCCTAGCAGAATGACTGAGGCTAGGAACGCGATGAGAATGACGTAGCGACCGGTGCGATAAACACTGCGGGCTTTGTCGAGGGACAGGTTCAATGTGCCGATGGGTTCTTCGAGTGGCCAGACGCTTTCAAAGAACAAATCATCGACACGCTGTTGGAGTTGTGCGTAGCTGTGGTAAATTTCTGATTGCCCGGTGATGGTCGTATCGGTGCTGATATTGTCGAGTTCGATATCGAGCCGCAGCATTTGTCCTTCGATGCTGGTCAATCTTTGGCTGACAAGATCCACCAAATCGATGTTGCCTTGGGCACGCAGGTTTTGCAATCGTCGGCGAAATTCGACGGTTGCGTTCTGGAGATTCTGGACATCCTGTTCCATTTCCTCCCGCCGAATCGCAATCAATTCTTCGTTCCAAGTTTTGCGATTTTCGGTCAGCAAGGCTTTGAGATGATTACGCAGGCTGGCGACCGATTCGAGCATGACTTCACGACGAGGGGCGTGACTGATGAGCTGATCGAGATCATCAACAACTTGAGAGTAAGACCACAGAACATAGGCCCCCCCCATCATCAATGTGATGAGAATCAGACTGACAAGAGACAGTCCAAACAGCAATTTACGGCGGATGCTGTCTGTCAGCATCGCGGGTCCTCCGTGACGAGTAAACGCTCGGCTCAGCCGAGAGATGAGATTCTGGGTTGATCAAAGTCGCCCCGTTTTGCGGGAAGGACGGCATTGATTGCGGGACAGAATTGTAGCAGTAAATCCTGACTTTAGGCAAGATGCGGTTCGAGTCCAGGGGGCTCAATCCTTTTTTTGCTGTGATGAGAGTTCTGACATGCGAAAGATTTTGGAATCTTTTTTCTTGGTCGGAGCTTTCTTTTTGAGTCCATCCATTAAGGCGTGGATCGAATCTGCAAAATGAGCGAATGCCGTATGGTGGGACTTGGATTTTAGAGCTTCGTAGGCTTGTTCCGTCAGTTTTTCAAAGCGTTCGTGGTCGTATTTCCAAGTCTCCTCCTGCGCCACTTGTGCCATTTGTTGCTGAATCTGGATGACTTCATTAAGAATACGTCGAGTCAATTTCGCGGGTGAAGTTCGATAGGGCCTCCAGTGGATTGTGGAGTGTGTTTTCTCGTTGGTCGGTGGTGGGGGAAGTGTTTTTCTCCAGCGATGCAGGAAATATGCGGCGGCCAGGATTGCGGCTCCCGCGATGGGGATCCCCGTGAAGGGAAAACCAGTCAGTGCCAGGATCACTCCCAAGCAGAAAAAGGCGGCAATGATCCAAGCCATGCCGAGCCATAAACCGCTCAATTCACCGGTATTTGCGGAGGGGCGTCGTGTGCGGGTGGCAACGGCTCCTTGAGGAATCGCTCCAACTTTCACAATCGTGACTGAAACATTGTCCGTTCCTCCGCGAAGGTTAGTGAGATTGACCAAAAAACGGCAGGCGGCTCGGGGAGAAAGTTCTGAGGCCGCGACACCGATCTCTTCATCGCTGACATGGTTGGTGAGTCCATCAGAGCAGAGAATATAAGCATCTCCCGGCATGACGGGATATGGCCCCTCAATATCGACGTTGACTTGGGGTTCCGGCCCCATTGAGCGTGTGATGATGTTTTTGGGTTGATGCAGAAAAATATCTTCGGGGCTCCCCTGCCCTCGTCGAAGCATTTCCCACTGCAAGCTGTGATCAAAGGTCAGTTGGTCGATACGCTTGCTTCGGGTGCGATAAATACGGCTGTCGCCAACATGGCCGATTAACGCTCCTTCCGGTCCAAGAGCAAGAGTGCTACACGTTGTCCCCATTCGTTCGAACTCGGGGTTCAGATTGCCGCGTTCGAAAATGATTGAGTTTGTTTGCTCCATCGCATCGCGCAATGCTTCTCCGTTGGTCGGGTGCGATGATTTTTTATAGGTTAATGGGAGTGTGTCGATGGCGATTTTCGAAGCGAGCTCGCCGACAGCATGTCCACCCATGCCATCTGCCATAATGAACAGGTGACCGGTTCTCTCCCAGTCTTCCCGTTCTAGCTCCATCGAGGTGGTCAAGCTGTCCTGATTGTTTTGTCGGCGCATACCAACATCGCTCAAAGATGCGAATTCAAGTTGTTGTTCCCACAACATGGAAGCCTCTGGGAGGACAAATACGTATGGACAGTGTTATGTCAGAAAAGTAACGGGTTGGGTAATCTTAAGAGACAATGTGGTGATGCGTCATTAAAAAAAGTGTCGCTGTGCGCATTATCTGAAAAACTATCATCAAATCCCTCTTGGCAATCTGGGTAGAGAAAACTATTCTTCCGGCCTGATACTCTTCTCTTTATGCGTGGTTTGGCAAGGATGTCATGCGCGATTCCGGCTTGAAAAAACAGCGAATCCTCGGGCTGCTGATCGCAGTTTGTATCATGCTTGCGCCGGGTTGCGTTCATCGACGGCTTTCAATTGAGTCTAATCCCGTTGGGGCTCTCGTTTTGCTGGATGGCAAAGAAATCGGATATACTCCAGTCAGCGATGACTTTACCTACTACGGCACGCGAGAAGTCACACTCATCAAAGATGGGTATGAGACACAAACTTATCCCGCAGTCTTGAAAGCACCTTGGTATCAATGGGTTCCTCTCGATTTCTTCTCGGATAATCTGCTCCCCTATCAGGTGACAAATCGTCATCGATTCACCTATCAGATGCAGCCGAAAGACCCCATTCGCGATTCCGACCAAAATCTGCAGCAACGCGGAGATGCTTTCCGGTCAGAGTCTTTGCTGTCGCCTTAGAGCTCTTGTCTTCGTGCGATCCCCCCCCCCCCTTGCTGTCTGAGAATGACTGAACTCTGTGGAAACATTCTGTAATGTTCCCACAATTGCGTCATTGGCAGCGTAGCCATATTATTCAGAAGATGAGTCCCGCACGGTGTTTGCGGAGTTCGTGTCGCAACAAGGGTATTGCCTCGACCTGAGTCTTCCGATACACTTCTGGGAAATGCAGTCAAGGATTGATCTAACTGCCGACCTTAACCAATTTTAGGGTATGTTATGAAGCAAATGTCATCGACCAGAGCAGCACGGAATCTGTCTCTGAGTGTTCTAATCCTGTTTGTGTGTGCTGTAGGCGCACAACAACTGATTGCTGAAAAATCGAAAGATGAGAAGACAGCACACAACGTCTGTCAAATGATCACTCGATATCACATCAGTAAAAAACGGATCGATGACACTATTTCGGAAAAGCTGTTCGATAAATACATTTCCGATCTCGATGCTCAAAAGCTTTATTTTCTTCAGTCAGATATTGATGCGTACGCTCAGTACAAAACCAACCTGGATGATTTGCTAAAGGTCGGGAAAGTCGATTTTGCATACGACGTCTTCGATCTGTTTTTGAAAAGGCTCGACGCGAGAACGGAATACGCCCAGAAATTAATCGATCAGGAATACGATTTTTCTGTGGATGAAACCGCCATCCTCGATGGTGACGAACTTGATTGGGCGAAATCGGAAGATGAGTTGAATGAACGCTGGCGGAAACGTATTAAGTTTGACTTGCTCAACCTGAAACTCGATGACACAGACATGGCCGAAGCGCGAGAACGCCTTCATAAACGCTATCGCTTGCTGAAAGAAACAATGCATCAGACCGAAGACTTTGAAACGTTTGAAACGTTTCTCTCTTCGCTCACTCATTGTTTTGATCCACATTCGACTTATATGTCGCCACAGACGCTGGAAGAATTCCAGATTCAAATGCGACTCTCGCTTCAAGGGATCGGTGCTCAACTTCGTTCCGAAGATGGCACGACCGTGATTAATAAAATTATTCCGGGTGGAGCCGCCGCGAAGGACAAACGTCTCGAACCGGGTGATAAAATTGTCGCCGTCGCTCAGGAAGATGGCGAATGGGTGGATGTTGTGGAAATGAAACTTTCGAAAGTGGTCCGCTATATTCGTGGTAAGGCTGGGACACTCGTTCAGCTCAAAGTCATCAAGGGGACTTCCGGTGAAAGTCTTGTTTATAAACTGACTCGTCAGAAAGTAGATCTGACAGAGTCTGCCGTCAGTGGACAGATCATTGATGCTCACGAGTGGTTTCCCAATGGTGATACCGGTCGAGTGGGTGTGATTCATATTCCCTCGTTTTACCGAGACTTTAGTGGTGCGCAAGCTGGCCGTGAAGATTTTCGCAGCACCTCACGAGATGTTCTGGCTGTCTTGCAGGAATTTCGTGAAGCGGGTGGTGTTGACGCCATTATGATTGACTTGCGATTTAACGGCGGTGGAGCTTTGAGTGAAGCGATTGACGTGTCTGGTTTGTTTGTTGGTCACGGTCCAATCGTTCAAATTAAAGATTCCAACGGTCGCGTGAAATCTCACGACTTCGATATCGAAGGGCTTGAGGAACCGGTTTATTCCGGGCCTCTATTGGTCATCACGAATCGGCTTTCTGCGTCGGCATCAGAAATCTTTGCCGGAGCGATCAAAGACTACGGTCGTGGAATTGTGATTGGAGATTCGACAACTCACGGTAAGGGAACGGTTCAGAACGTGGTTGAAGTCGGTGCCAGCCTCTTCAATCTCGGCAACTCGGATTCCAGTGGTGCATTGAAAGTGACGATTAACCAGTTCTATCGTCCAAATGGAGATAGCACTCAGCGTGAAGGTGTGAAATCAGACATTATCATTCCTTCGCAGATTGATCATCTGGACCTTGGCGAAGCGTCGCTCGACAATGCGATGGCGTTTGATCAGGTCGAGCAAGTGAAACGAAAAGAGTTTGGTTATGCGACGGATTCGCTGATCGATCAAGTTGCCAAAGCCAGCCAGCAACGACTTGTTTCCAGCGATCACTTTAACGACTTGAAAACAAGAATTGATCGGTATCTCGAACGGAAGAATCGCATAAAAATTCCTCTGAAAGAGGAAATTCTGAAGGCGGAACGCGAGGCTGACAAAAAGACCGAAGACATGCCTGAGGACGGCTCGGAAGAAGCAGAAGACGAAAAGAATACCTTCAAGAAACAACCTTACAATGAAGAGTTGATTCAGATCGCCATCGATTACGTGAAATTGCTCGATGATCGAAAAACCGCTGGAAACTAATCTCATAGTTCCCGCTGTTTGGCTCGCAGATTGTTGGACTGGCGTCTAAGATGACGCCATGTCTGCAATCTCTGTTCACAATTTGCAAAAGCACTACAAGGTTTATCAGAAACGCGAGGGGCTTCTCGCGTCATTCACCGGTTTATTCAATCGTGAGTACAAAACCGTCAAGGCTGTCGAGAAGGTAAGCTTTGAGATTGAAGAGGGCGAGATGGTCGCCTTTCTGGGACCGAATGGTGCTGGGAAAACGACCACGCTCAAATTGCTCGCCGGATTGATCTATCCCTCGGGTGGCGAAGCGACGGTTTTGGGGCATATCCCCTGGAAGCGAGAGAATGTCTACCGGCGACGCTTTTCGCTCGTGATGGGACAGAAAAATCAGCTTTGGTGGGATCTTCCGGCTCAGGAATCTTTTCGCCTGCACAAAGAGATCTATCGAATAGACACTGTGCAATTTAATCGTCGGATTGATGAGCTTACCAGTTTACTGGAAGTCAAAGATCTGGTCGGTCAACCGGTGAGAGAACTTTCCTTGGGAGAGCGGATGCGAATGGAGTTGATTGCAGCTTTGCTGCACAGCCCCGATCTCTTATTGCTCGATGAGCCCACGATTGGTCTGGATGTTGTTTCTCAACGTCGCGTTCAGGAGTTCCTCAAGTTTTATCAGTCCGAACGTAAGATGACGGTCATTCTGACGAGTCATTACATGAAAGATGTGGAGGCACTTTGCGAGCGTGCCGTGATCATCAATCGCGGTCGGATTGTTCACGATGGACCTTTGAAAGAAGTCATTGATCGTTTCAGTCAGACCAAAATTGTGGAGTTGCTGTTTGCAGGGAACGAAGTCCCCGATGACTTGGCCCGTTTCGGGCAGATTGTCGAAGTGAAATCGCCGCGTGTAAAACTTGAAGTGCCCCGTACCAATATCCCCAAGTTGCTGGCAGAGTTGTTAGAGCAATATACGATTGAGGATGTGACCGTCTCAGAGCGTCCTTTAGAAGAAGTGATTGCCGAGGTCTTTACGACACCCGAGGATGAAAGCCTAGTGGAGTCGGGCGAAGATTCTGCGATAGATGAGAGAGGCGTATAATCGATGTCCATCGCCTCGCTGCGAATTAACTGGGTGATTTTGAAGACGTGCATCGAAGAGAAGTTAGTTTATCGATCAGATTTCGCGTTTGCAACTTTTGTACGCTTCCTCCCGATTGTCACTCAAATATTTTTGTGGGGAGCGATCTACGCCGATGACCCTGGCCGATCACGCAATGGTTACAACTATGCAGACATGGTTGCGTATTACCTGCTGGCAATGGTCGGGCGTGCCTTCTCCAGTATGCCGGGGCTGGCGAGTGGTATTGGTCGTGAAATCCGTGATGGTACTCTGAAAAAATACCTCACTCAGCCTATCGATATGTTGGGTTTTCTCTTCTGGCATCGCATTGCTCACAAGTTGGTTTATTACATGGTGGCCGCCGGGCCTTTTGCTTTGGTGTTTTATTTATGTAGAGACTATTTCACCGGCTGGCCTGATGGCGTGACAGTTGTCGCTTGGGTCGTTTCACTGATGATGGCGTTTCTGATCGGTTTTTTACTGGAAGCTCTGATTGGTTTGATCGGTTTTTGGTTTCTCGAAGTGTCGTCCTTGTTATTCATCTACATGATGCTGAATTATTTCTTATCCGGGCATATGATTCCGCTCGACTGGATCGGGACAGAATTTATGGCAGTGATGCAGTTTTTGCCGTTCAAATTTCTTGCCTATGTGCCGGCAACGGTCATGTTGGGTAAGTATTCTCACCAGGAATTGCTGTTTGAACTCTCAATTGGTGCGTCGTGGATTCTTGTACTCCTCATCGCCAATCGCGTCGTGTTTCGGCTGGGCGTAAAGCGATATGGGGCCTATGGCGGATGACAAAGTGACGAGCATTTGAGGAGGCTGATTGGCTCCCTTTTCTGTGACCCCATCACTTTGCTACAATTTGATGAACCCGCCACTCGCTCGCGTTGTCGTACGGAAGGATATGGTGACCTTCCCTCCCCGCCTGACTTGTCTAAATCATGAGCATCTCAGAAAATTCGATCAATTCTTCCCTGAGCACACCGTCTGTCTATAACAGACGGTTTTGGCTGGCTTACCTGGCGAATGTCATGTTGGTGACGGCGAACGCTCTCACGTTCCATTTCGCAGAATTAGTCGCATATCTCGGTGGATCGGAACAATTAACGGGCTCAGTGATTCGCACTGGGTTGGTGGGGGCATTGCTGCTTCGCTTGTGGATGGGAAATTACATCGATCGCTACGGGGTTGGTCCGTTGTGGATGATCAGTTCAGCCGGACTGGCATTAGGACTGCTTTCGTTTACGTTCATTGATGCGATCGGTTGGGAGTTACACGCAGCCCGTGTGCTTTTTTCAATTTCTATCGCGGGTATGTTTACCTGTTCGATGGTGCATATTCAGAATCATGTCCCCCCTGAGCGGAGGACAGAGGTTATCGGAAACCTAGGTAGCAGCGGTTTTGTGGGAATGATCATCGGGTCGAATCTCGGTGACTTTCTGATGAATATTGAGGTCACTCCGCCGGAAAAATTTAATTATCTGTTTGGGACGGCCGCACTAATGGCTATCGGCCACTTCTTAATCTCAGCAATGCTCACTTGGAATCAGCCACACGCAAAGCCGAAAGACGGGCTTTCTTCGATACAACTTCTTGTTCGCTATTGGCCCGGTCCTGTTGTTGCCGTGGCCATCGTAATGGGGACTGTCTTTGCAGTGACCACTGTCTTTTTAAGTCGCTACTCGACCGCAATCGGATTGAGTGGGATCGGTACATTCTTTACGGCATATGCGATCTCCGCGTTTTGTTTCCGTATCATGACTTCGGGTTGGAGTTATCGGTTTGGCAGACACATGATGGTTCTTTATGGTTTGGCAGGTCATTTTTTCGCGCTTTGCAGTTTGATCTTTGTGACTCAGGAATGGCACTATATTCTTCCGGCAATTTGTGGAGGATTTGGGCACGCGTTGCTCTTTCCCGCGGTGATCTCTTTGGGAGCGGGAGCGTTTCCTAAACGATATCGCGGTATGGGAACCACGCTGGCACTTGGTTTTGTGGAAGCCGGAACGATGATTTCGGCTCCAATTTTAGGGATGATCATTGATCATTTCGGGGCCGAAGAATGGGCCAATTTTGGATTCATGCCGATGTATTTGGGGGCCGCGGGTATCACGGTCTTCGTTGCCGTCTATTACGGATTTACGGCTGCTCGGGTACCGGACACGGATGATATTCACGCTGAAGATAAATCGAGCGAACTCTCTTCCGTGATCGTGGCTGAGTCGACTCCGTCGTTAAAACCAGAACCCGCATTTGCGTGTGAATCGTCCGAACTCTGAGATTGTTGTGCCGAGGGGCGGACGCTGTTAGATTGAGATCACGTTACTATTCAAGCAGGTGATGCTCATGCGATTCATTCGATTGTTTTTTCTGCTGGTTTTTGTTGTTCCGACCATTTCGGGGTCTCTCTTGGCTGTTGACCCATCGCCCAATCTCATTTTTATCTTTGCCGATGACTGGGGTTGGGGTGATCTGGGTTGTCATGGGCATCCCTATCTCAAGACACCTCATCTCGATCAACTTGCCGCTGATGGAACGGAGTATTTGCAGTTCACTGTGTCAAGCGGTGTCTGTTCACCCAGTCGCGCCGCCGTGATGACAGGACAGTTTCCGTCAAGGCATTCTATTCATGGGCATTTTGCGACCGTAGAGAGTCATCAGAAGCGTGGGATGCCCGATTGGCTCAATCCGCAATCGGTGATGTTGCCGAGATTGTTGAAACAGGCCGGCTATTCGACAGCCCATTATGGGAAGTGGCATTTGACAAACATTATGGTTCCCGATGCTCCTTTGCCCGATAAGTATGGTTACGACAAGTATGGTGTCTTCAACTGTCCTGGTCCTCAGATGCCCGTGCATGATGATGTCAAAAATTCGATTGCATTTATTGAAAACGCAGTCGCCGCTGAAAAACCCTTTTTTCTAAACTTATGGATACATGAACCACATACGCCCCACTACCCACAGCAGGAGTATTTGAAGCAGTTCGCTCACCTAGAGAATGAAGCGGATCGAATTTACGCAGCGGTGTTGGCTCATGCGGATGCGCGAATCGGTCAGTTGTTGCAGGCGTTGGATCGATTGAAGGTTTCCGAGAATACATTGGTCGTGTTTTCGTCCGATAATGGTCCCGAAAACACGGGCCCTCCTTCACGACGAATCGCAGAGGATGAATCCACCGGCCCCGGACTTGGCTCGTTTGCATCTGTGGGGACAACCGGTGGTCATCGAGGGAGGAAGCGGTCTCTGCTGCAAGGGGGAGTGGGAGTTCCATTCATTGTTCGTTGGCCGGGGAAAGTTGAAGCTGGCAAGCAAGATGATGTCACTCAGATCACAGCCGTTGACTTACTTCCTACTTTTTGCCAAGCGGCGGGTGCGAAACTTCCAAAAGGTTACCACTCGGACGGTGAGAGCCAACTCACCGTTTTCCTCGGTCAAACAGCACCAAGCGGGATTCGAGAAAAGCCAATCTTTTGGGATTGGCGATCAGCCTCGCCTCGCAATGAGAACTGGCCTGCTCTTGCTGTCAGGCAGGGAGAATGGAAATTACTCGTGGGCCGAAATGGTCAACCAACGGAGTTGTTTCGATTTCCTGCTGACCGTTTGGAGCAAAGAGATTTGAGTAAATCGCACCCGAAAGATGTTGCTCGGCTACAGAAATTGCTTGATGAATGGCAAACAACCTTACCCGTCTCACCTGATTCAGGCTGCTTTTCAAAAGAGAGATAACTCTGTATCAAATGCTATTATTTGATGTTGCCGTTATTGATGTCTTCGACGACTGAAGCCAGGATCGCGGCATCCTTTTGCTTCATGATGTGCTCGATTCGTGATTCGGGTACGTTCAGTCGTTTCATCAATTCTCCAGCCGATTCCCACATCCTGACCGCTTTCTTCTCAGAGGCAAGATAGAGGGATGTGACTAATTCGGCGAGCCTCTGTGCATCAATCTGTTCACGATTGTCGTAGTAGTTTTTGATGACTTTTTGCTGAAATCTTGAATACTCTTTATCGGCCACGACAGAGATCCTTTAGTAGTTGTGTTTTGGTGACATTGGTCATCCTGATTGAGAGAAAGGCAGGATTCAAGTCATCAGAGAGTGTTTACGGCTGTTGAGTTTCGTCAACACTCGCAGTACTCAGTTTGCTTTGTAGGGGTATTTCCGTGTGGTCAATGTGGGGGATCTCCCTGCGAACGTGAATTCAGGGCGCGTTTCACCGATTTATGAGCTATGCTTAGGCCAGTCGCTCGACAGATTTCCGTTTGCGATCTTTGCTTCAAATTGCGGACTTTTACCGATTTGGTATGTTGATCATTTGATTTGTCAGATGGTATCAAGTGCAATTTGAAGGGATTGGGAGTTGTCGTGGGGCATCGATAGGCTCAGTTCAAAGGGGACTGAAGATCGAGTCAAACGTATGGGCCACGTATCTGATGACAAATATTACTGAAAAAATAACCACCTTATCGTCTGATATTTTAGAGGTCACTCAAGAGTTTTTCGAGAACTGTGGAGGTGATCCCAAGTATCAACTTTCATGCTTGAATCTCGATACCAAAGAGGTGGAGTTCTTTCCCGTAGAAACACCTTGCTTGCTGCTGGGGCGAGGTTCCGATTGTGATCTTCGTTTGAAGCAACGTGACATTAGTTATCGCCATGTTTACTTGCAGATGCTCAATCAGCGTTTGTTAGTGGTCGATCTCGGCTCTCGGGCCGGAACACAATGGAGCGGTTCACGGCGACGTTCGGGTTGGTTACTTCCCGGTCGAGATATTCAGGTCGGGAATTACAAGATTCGACTTGTTAAGTGGGATCAATCAGAAGAGGCCTCGGCTGAAGACGGGGAAAGTGATATTAGCTTGAAAGCAGTGCTAGAGACTGATTCCAAGCCGTTTCCAAATGCCTCCCTCGAATTATTGAGTGCAAAAAACCAGTCGCCGACTGGACGCTCGCTGATCCTTAAGCCGGGCGTTACGCTCATCGGGCGTTCGCGGATCGCACAAATTCGCCTGAAACACGATAGCGTTTCTCATGTGCATAGTTCTCTTGTGCTGACTTCGGAAGGATTGTGGGTCGTCGATTTACTGGGGAGAGATGGAACCAGCCTGAATGGTGATCAGATCAAGTTTGCTCGATTGCAAAGCGGCGATGTGATTAACGTGGGGGCTTTTCATTTGCGGGTTGAAACGAGTCTAATGAAGTCATCTGTTGGTGTGATGAATACTCTTCACCTCGATCAATCCAGTTTTGGAGATTCCCGATTAGGGCCAGATGCGGGTGGCTCGTCTGTCGTGCAATCCCGGTCAGAGAGTTCTGACTTGGAGGGTGCGGACTTCGATCATTCCGATGCGGATATCCCGATATTAGAAGACGAAGCGACCGTCATGGATGAAGGTGATGATTCTGCGCGTTGGTCAGATATCATCAATGCGTTAAAAACGGGCGGTTTTGGGAGCTGATTATTCGTGCTCAGTCACTGCCGGTTCTTTCAATAACAGGCTATGATAGGTCATTGTCTTTGGTTTCTCATTTTTATGACCCACCAGCGAGATTATGTCGTCACTCATCAGCATCGAAGATGCCCATCAATTCATCCTTGACCAGGTTGATATTGCGCCTTCACATACTGTCTCGTTGGAGGAGGTTCTTGGGCTGACTCTAAGAACGGAAATTATCAGCCAGCAGTCATCGCCGCTGTTCGACAAGTCACTCATGGATGGCTATGCCGTCAGGACGGTCGATTTGCAGGGACCGACGGTGTCGCTCAAGGTTCTGGAGATGGTTTCAGCCGGCGAAGTGGGAGAGCATCGACTGGGTCGAGAGGAAACAATCCAGATTATGACAGGTGCTCCCCTGCCTGTGGGCGCTGATGCGGTGATTCCGGTTGAGATGTCCGAGCGTGAGTCGGGAGAACCTTTGGTCCACTTGCAGACAGCGGGAATCGATCCCGAGAAGAACCTGATTCGCAAAGGCACAATTCTTCAGCCAGGACAGAAGTTGCTCTCCTCGGGAAGAGTGATTCGACCTGCGGAAGTGGCTTTGCTGGCTGAGCTGGGTATCTCCGAAGTCGATGTCTCTATCGAAGCTGTGGTTTCGATTCTTGCCACCGGTGATGAGTTGGTCGCAACCGGAGAATCACTCGGCCCCGGACAAATTCGGAATTCGAATGCTCCGATGTTGATGTCTCAGGTACAGCGAGCGGGAGGCATTTCCAGGAACATTGGCATTGGTCGCGATCAGCTCGACGAACTCCTCAATAAGGTGACGTTGGGGCTCGAAGCCAATTTTTTGCTGCTTTCAGGGGGAGTCTCTGCGGGAGAAAAAGACCTGGTTCCACAGGTACTCAAAGAGTGCGGTGTTCGGGAAATATTTCATAAAGTTCATGTGAAACCGGGAAAGCCTCTCTGGTTTGGAGTGCTGGAAAAGTCAACCGGTGAAAAGACTTACGTGTTTGGTCTTCCCGGAAATCCGGTCAGTAGTATGCTCTGTTTCGAGGTGTTTGTGCGTCCGGCAATTCGTCAGTTTCTGGGGCAGGAGCGAGTTCTCCCTCGGATGAGGAAACTGCCTCTTTCCAAAGCCCATGTTGCGGCGGGAGGCCGTCCGACCTATTATCCGTCACAACTCGTTTCGCAAGCAGATGGCTTGGCGGTGGAACCCGTCGATTGGAAAGGATCTTCAGACCTTTTGGCTCCCACGCGGGCTGATGCCTGGATTTGTTTTCCTGCAGGTAATCGAAAATATTCGATCGGTGAAATTGTTGATGTTTACACTCCCGATTGGTGATTCGAGTTTGGACAAATGATGTCTCCATGGAGGGAGAATTCCCGATGACGACGGACCTGATGACCGATTCAAAACCTGCCAAATTAACTCAAGGCACTTCTTCTTCGTCCACTTCAAAGCCGATGAAGAATCTTGAACCCACAGTGCAAGATATTCTTTCGAGAGCGAAAACGAATCGCCATTCGTCTAAGGGGGCTTGGATGTGTGCGGGCCTCTCGACCATGTTGCTATGGGCCAGCTTCACTCCATTGGATTGGGGGGCGTTAGGTTGGGTTGCTTTGGTTCCTCTATTGATGCTGGTCCGACTCGAACAATCGACCGCCGGCTTTTACCGTGCCATTTGGGGTGCGAGTTTCGTCGGCTGGATTTGTCTGTTGCAGTGGATGCGACTGGGGGATGTGGCCATGTATCCCGCCTGGTTTGCTTTGGCGTTTTATGTCTCCTTGTATGTTCCCGTTTTTGTTTTCTGTACTCGGACCGCCGTGTATCGTTGGAAAGTTCCTTTAACACTCGCCGCTCCCGTGGTCTGGGTTGGTTTGGAATTCTTCCGGGCTCATTTGCTGACCGGATTCTCGTGGTACTACCTTGGGCACACTCAATACCGCTGGCTGGAAATGATTCAGATCAGCGACTTGGTCGGCGTCTATGGAGTTTCTGGACTGTTGGTCCTCAGCTCTGCAGTGATCGCCTCTCTGATTCCGGTCTCTCTCTTTGATAAATTCAAATTGTTGATGGATACCAGTCTCGAACGAGGAACCGTTAACGCGGTCAAGCGTCCCTTGTTCCATGTAGCGGCCTTATGTGTCATCTTCGCGATGGTTTTAGGGTATGGGTATGTTCGTCGAGACGCGGCCAATTTTCAGCCCGGACCTCGTATTGCGCTCATTCAAGGCAACTTTGTTTCTTCTCTGAAGCACGATCCCAATCAGAAACCGAACATCTTTCGCACACACGATGCACTCACCGGCATGTCGATTGAGCATCATCCCGATTTGATTGTCTGGCCGGAAACGATGTTCCCCGAGCCGCTCGCCGAAGTCGAAGAGGGCATGACCGATGCAGAGATTCTCGCGATGGCTCCACCAGAAGCTCGTGTTCAAGAAGAAGAATGGATGAAATTCTGGAACGATAACTGGGCGCAAAACATTCTCACCAACCGGTCGCAACTTGCGAACTCCGCCATGTTGGTTGGTTTGCAAACTCGATTTGGATCAAAAGAAGGCGTCAAGACTTTCAACTCGGCTGCATTCATTCATCCTCAATATGGTTACACGGGACGATACGACAAAGTCCATCGTGTGATCTTTGGTGAATACATTCCCTTGAAGGACTCTCTCCCCGGTTTGCACGCACTCACGCCGTTTTCAGGAGACTTTGGTATCGATAAGGGGGACAGTTTTCAATCATTCTCATATCGAGCCGCTGATACAGACCGAGCTTGGACGTTCGCACCGATCATTTGTTTTGAAGACACTGTCCCACGTGTCGTGCGGTCCGCCGCCAAATCCGGCCCCAATGGTGAAACCGTCGATTGTCTGGTGAATCTCACCAATGATGGCTGGTTTCACGGTTCGAGCGAACTGAATCAACACTTGATCACGGCGACATTTCGGGCCGTCGAATGTCGGACACCCGTTGTACGAGCGGTGAATACCGGTATCTCTGCCTACATTGATGGTGATGGAGCGATTCTCGAACCGGAGGTCTTCGCAGGATATGACGATGATCAAACCGAATTCTTCACCTATCGAGATGAGTCGGGCAATTTGCGAAAAGGCCTCAATGCGGTGCTGGTCCACGAAGTTCCGCTCGATTCACGCGAAAGCCTTTATCTGCAATATGGTGACTGGTTCGGTCAATCATGCGGATTCGGCACTCTAATGCTGTTTCTCACAGGCATTTTTCTACGAAAACGCTCTCCACAGGTGACGCCGGAGCAAAAGGCCGCATAATAGAGACTGGTTAATCTCCCAGTCTCTGAAAGCCGCCATGTTTGTCGATCAAGTCATCGTTTATTGCGAATCCGGTAACGGAGGCGATGGATGTTCTGCATTTCGTCGCGAACCTCATGTTCCTCGTGGTGGTCCCAGCGGCGGCGATGGTGGTCGTGGTGGTAGCATTATCATCCGCGCTGCCGCCAATGTGGATAATCTCTCTCATATCATCGGCCACAAACATTGGAAGGCCGACCGTGGCCGTCATGGCGAAGGAGATTTGCGGACCGGTAGAAGCGGCAAGGATGAATTCGTTGATGTGCCTCCTGGTACGATTGTCCGTGATATCGAATCCGGATATGTCCTGCGCGATTTGAAGCAGATCGGCGAGACGGTCGAAGTCGCCAAAGGAGGACGCGGAGGCAAAGGTAACAAACATTATGCCACCGCCACTCATCGGTCTCCTCGAGAATTCGAACGAGGGGTGAAGGGGGAAAAACGAAACGTCCTGCTTGAACTCAAAGTGATCGCCGATGTGGGATTACTGGGTAAACCGAACGCCGGAAAATCGACGTTGCTGAAACGTATCTCTCGTGCCGATCCTGAAATCGCCGACTACCCCTTTACGACGAAATACCCAAACCTCGGCATGGTACAGATCGACCATGCTCGACAATTCGTGATGGCCGACATTCCGGGGTTGATCGAAGGGGCCGCCGAAGGAATCGGGCTCGGTCACGAATTCCTGCGGCATGTCGAACGGACCAAGTTATTGATTCATCTGGTGGAGCCGTCTCCCATGGATCAATCCAATCCGGTCGAAAATTATCTGGCCATCCGTGAAGAGCTGCGGCTCTACAATCCAGAACTGTCAGACCGGCCTGAGATTATCTGTATTACGAAATCTGAACTTCCCGATGCGGAAGCGGCGTTGGAGTTATTGCAGGAAGAAATTGATAAACCGATCTTTTTGATTTCTGGCGTTACGGGAGCCGGGTTGGATCGATTGCTCGAACAGGTATGGAGCGGCCTGCAAGAGATTGACGATTGAATCTTGTCGCAACGGAGTTGACGAGCCGGGACCATCCTTGATTCCCGAACACTCAACGCCCATTTCAAGATGTCAAGATTCGGAAATTCGGGGACACACCTCAACCGAATCTTGACCAAATCTTGCCCCAAATGTTGCCGAATCTTGATTCCGAATCTTCCATACTCTTGAGCAAGTTGTTGGTTCTACCCGGTTTCTGTGGATCTCTTCGTTGTGAGGGAGAATTGTTTTTTGTAGGGACGTACCTTCTACGCCACGCGAAATTGCCTCCTTTCTCACGTTGCAGTGGTCGTCATTCTTCAACAGTCTAACCGTGTTTTTGCTTCCTGCACGGCGCATGCTCACCCCGCGTTGCGGTGAGAGCATGGCACCCGACTCTGATAAACCGGTTGTAATGACGTTCAAATTGCCAAAGATCGTGTTGTTGGATCATTTGATTCCAAAATCGGAAATCTAATATCCAAAATCGACTAACCACGAACCCTAACTCTGGTAGCTCATGATCGGCAAGATCATTTTTACGACGCAAAGACGCCGAGACGCGAAGAAACGCAAAGTGCTCCATGCTGTCATCGGGTGGCTCTGGGCGGTTTGTCCGACAGTGTGAGATTTTGTCTCACGCAGAGACGCCGAGCACCCGGCGTAGATCATCCGCTAGATACCAAGAGTATCAGCGTTAAGTTGGGTGAAGATGCTTGGAAAGCCGAACTTCCAGAAGATGCGAACGCCTATCAGTTTGTGCGAAAACTGAACATCGGCAATGTCACTTTGCAGAGCCTGATGGAGTGCAGCGACTGCAACACCCGCGGCGCGTATTACGTGACAGTCGAGTTTGTGGACCGATTACATATTCCCTGTGCGCAAGCACTTGGGATGCGTCCGATAGTCTTTACCGGTAGCTGGACGAACCAGAGTTCAGAGTCATCAACCTTGACCCCGCATTCCGTCTGTATTTTTGCAAATCCAGCTACCGTTTCACGCGTTCCCAAGGTTCGCCTTCGGAACGCGTGCCGGGCCAAGCTCCTGCTTGGCATTCATATCACTATTCGAAAAGCCGGAATCATAATTTAGAACATCCACCACTGCGTGAAAGGTGATCCGAAGAGCTGGTAATGTCCGCTGCAATAGCCGTAGTAACCGATGCAGTTTCCCGGACCGGAGCCGTTCAAATAGGATGCGTTCCAATCTCCAGCACAATCGTAAAAACCATCGATGCATGAGTCACCACAAGCATCGCCGGAACTTGTGCTTGCAGTGGCGATTGCTTCAGCTTTTGGAGTGACCTGTGATTGCAAGTAAAGGCCGGCAACCATGGCACAACGGGCCATTGTCGTTTTGAAGTGTTTCATTTCATATCACCTGAGTTGAGGGGAACATATAGCGATAGAAACGAGCCTGATCTGACTTTGGTCACCCGAAAACGGAAGTTCATTTGAACTTTATTGAGTTACGGCGACTGTTCCCTGAAAACAGGCCAAAATTCTCGCTGCAAAATGTGTGGAACGGGTGGTGGAGACTCCCTTTCTGGTCGCAAAAATGCTACATTTGACGTCTGCGCGGTGTGCCATTTTCAGGCGTTCTGCTGCGTCTCAATGCGCGCTGCGAGGCAGCCTACACAATTACTTAATACATTAGGATTTATCACGTGAGCGCTACAGCCGTCATCGGTCTGCAATGGGGTGACGAGGCCAAAGGGAAAGTGGTCGACCTGTTGACGGATCAACACGATATCGTCGTCCGCTATCTTGGCGGTAATAATGCTGGCCACACCGTCAAATTTGACGGCAAGACATACAAACTTTCTCTGCTGCCAGCCGGGATTCTCCACGAGGGAATCACCTCGGTGATTGCGGGGGGAGTTGTGATTAACCCGCAGGCGCTGCTCAAGGAACTCGATCAAATTATCTCCCAGAAGGGCGAACTGAATAATCAATTGATGATCAGTGATCGGGCGCACGTCATCATGCCTTACCATCTGGCCGAAGAACGCGTGCTTGAAGCGAGCCTCAAGGATGCTGCCATCGGGACGACGATGCGAGGCATCGGCACCTGCTATCAGGAAAAGTACGGACGCTCTCATGCGATTCGTGTCGGTGATTTGTATCGCGACACTTTCAGCGACAAGTTGGCAGCGATTGTGGAATTCAAAAATCGGGCGATTGCCGCCCTTGATCCTGATTTCGAGCCTTTTGATGCGAAGCAGATCGAAGCAGAGTACTTGGGTTACGCCGAGAGATTGAAGCCACATGTCGCCGACACGACGGCTTTCCTGCATCGGTCGATCAAAGAAGGCAAGAATCTGTTGTTTGAGGGTGCTCAAGGAAGCCTGTTGGACATCGATCACGGCACGTTTCCGTTCGTGACTTCTTCCAATAGTTCCGGTTGTGGCATCCATAATGGAAGCGGCGTCCCGGAAAAACATATCGGCCGGATGATTGGCGTCGTCAAAGCGTACACGACTCGCGTCGGTGGAGGCCCCTTCCCCACTGAACTCGATAACGAGATTGGTCAACACATTCGCGATACCGGCAACGAATACGGCACTGTGACCGGGCGTCCTCGTCGTTGCGGCTGGTTTGATGCGGTCGCAGCGGGATATTCGGCTCGCATCAGCGGTGTCGATGCCGTCGCCGTGGCGCTATTAGACGTTCTTGATGGTCTGGAAGAATTGCAGATTTGCGAAGCGTATGAAATTAATGGTGTTAAAACAACAGATTTTCCCAGCCACCTAGATGATTTGGCGGTTGCCAAGCCGGTTTACCGTAAGATCGCGGGTTGGATGTCCGACACGACGGGAATCACCAATTATGACGACTTGCCAGAAAACGCTCGCAACTATGTCGAAGCACTGGGAAAAATTCTGGAAGTGCCTGTCGATATCGTTTCTGTCGGTCCCGACCGGGAACAAACAATCGTTAGAAGATAGGCTGCCTTCAGTTCGCTCGCTTAAATTCGCTTTTTGCAAGAGAGAAGACTGATGA
Organism: Planctomycetaceae bacterium; assembly: GCA_029243145.1. GTDB lineage: Bacteria > Planctomycetota > Planctomycetia > Planctomycetales > Planctomycetaceae > JABURQ01. The sequence continues at coordinate 25,182 of JAQWSQ010000114.1, forward strand.
CTCAATCGATTGATCTGCGTAGCGACACGGTCACCAAACCGACTGACGGCATGCGAGAAGCCATTGCTTCGGCGGAAGTTGGCGATGATATGTGGGGCGAAGACCCGACCGTCAACGAACTCGAACGACGCATGGCCGAACTGCTCGGTAAAGAGGCGGCCTTATTTGCTTGTTCGGGAACGCAATCGAATCAGTTGGGGGTTTGGGCGCATTGCCGGGCTGGTGACGAGTTATTGATTCATCAAGATGGCCACATCGCCAACTACGAAGGTGGTGCTCCGGCAGTTCTGCATGGTGTGACTTGTCGGACATTTGGTGGAGAGGGTGGGATGTTTGAGGTGGCTGATGTGGAATCGGTCCTGCATCCGGTCGATCAGCATTTCCCGATGTCCCGTCTCGTCTGTTTTGAAAACACCACCAACAAAGGTGGTGGACGAGTCTGGCCACTGGATCAATTTTTGAACGTCTCGCAATGGGCGCAGCAGCGAGGCTATAAGACTCATCTCGATGGCGCGAGATTTTTTAACGCCTGTGTCGCGGGAGGCTACGAACCGGCAGAGTTGGTCCCCCATGTTGACACAATCTCCATTTGTTTTTCCAAAGGACTCGGTTGCCCGTTTGGTTCGATGTTGATTGGCTCTCAGACAGACATCGACACCGCGCGCCGAGGACGAAAAATTCTGGGAGGATCGTTGCGACAGGCGGGCATCGGAGCGGCCGCCGCGATTTATGCTCTGGATCATCACATTGACCAACTGGCCGAAGATCATCGACATGCCCGCATACTGGCAGAACAAATCAGCGACATTGACGGTTTGAAGATCGATCTCGAAGCGGTCGAATCAAACCTGGTCTTCTTTGACGTGGAGGAGTCTGCCGGAACGGCTGAGCAACGGGTGATGGCACTCCTCAGCCGGGGAGTCAAAGTGTTGGCATTGGGGAATCAACGTATCCGGGCCTGCACCCATTTGGATATCTCCGAACATCAGATTCAGGATTCTGCCAAGGCTGTGAAAGAGGCGATGTTGGCAGGCTTAGCAAATGTGAAAATGCAGGAGTCTCACCCATATGCTTATCGTTGACCGCTGGAAAAGTGATGATATTTAGTAAGATATTGATATCAAAGTGTTTAAGTCGATTGTTCCGGGTTGGCCGGAGGCATGATTCTCTCAGACGGAGGTTGATCCCAACCCGCAATTTTTGCTACTGTTGGTCCTGCGTCATATAATAACCCGTGTATAGCAAAGACTTTGAGGGAGCAACCATGGATGTGAACGGACCCAGCCCAATCCGCTCGTCGACTCCGATTCAACCGACTCAACAAGCCGGCTCGATTCAGGAAACGACTCAGTCAGATTCCGTAGCACCGAAAGACGAAGTTGAGATCTCTCAAGCCGCCAGAATGATGGAAGAACTGGATCAGTCCTCTGATTTGCATCAGGCTCGACTGGATCGCATCAAAGCAGACATCAAAGCGGGAGTGTACGAGACTTCTGAGAAGCTGGAGTCGGCTCTCTCGAATTTGCTCAAAGAAATTGAACCCGAATAGACCACACCTCAAAGAAGGTCGAGTGATTCGCTCGACACCAACTGGAGTCCGCTGTGAAAGAAGTCAGTTCTGTTGATGTTGCCATCAGCCCCATCGAAAAGTTTCAGGAATATCTCACGACTCGTGGTATGCGTCTGACTCGTGAGCGGATGATTTTTGTCGAAGAAGTATTTGCCGACCATGAACATTTCGATGCGGATACCATTATCGAACGCGTCTCTCATCGTAAAGATGGTCGCAGTGTGAGTCGTTCGACAGTTTATCGGGTGCTCGGGCTGCTTGAAGAAGCCGGGATGATTCGCAAAGTCGCCCGGCAGAATGATAAAGACGTCTTCGAGCACGACTACGGATACGCTCAACACGATCATTTTATTTGCGAAAAATGTGGCGAACTCACTGAGTTCTCGAACGATAACATTCGTGAACTGGTGGAAGCGATTGCGGCAGAATATGGATTTCGCCTGTCACATCATCGACTCGAAGGTCATGGTGTTTGCGCCACGTGCTCGGCACCTCCTCAACGACGTCATCACAAGTTGGATATGATTTGAACGTCGTCGACGAAGAATCTCAAAAATCTGGCAATGAACTCTCCATTCTCCTGGAAGATGGGCCGGTGATTGTCGTCAATAAACCTGCC
>JAQWSQ010000116.1 GCA_029243145.1 Planctomycetaceae bacterium
TGAATTGGCATTCTCCAAGTTCAAGTGGTTGATCAAAAGTGCGCAGGAACGGACTGTGGAAGGGTTATGGGATGCCTGCGGAAAATTGGTGGATCGGATCACAGAATCGGAATGTCGGAACTACCTGAAGCACTGCGGCTAACGCTACAGTTAAACTTCACGCGATCTAAGAGATGCCAAATGAGCAGGGTCGTTGGCCATTTCCAACTGGCTGGATCGCAACGCGAGAAGAAACTTCATCATGATCGTTAAATCATGCGAAGTTCGGCAATCACTTCCTCAGCAGGCTGCTCTTGGTCTCCTTGACGCATGTCTTGCAACGCAGACTTTACCGCAGCGACGCTCTCCGCGAATTCTGCTGCGGGGATGTTTCGAGTTTGCCAGAGCCCTGCAAGATCCTGAATGTTCAAGTTCGAAGCATCGCCTTCAAGTTGTTGCAATGCGAATTGATGAAAGTCTTCGATTTCTTCTCGGGTGCACATTCTGTCTGACTCCTGTAAAATTGCCGAATGTTCAGTTTAGTTGGCATTTTTGGCGAGGTCAATCTTTTTACGTCACGGCACCTTGGCAACTTGATCCGGCTCCTGCGGTGCAGCCGAAACAGTGCTTGGCTGTGACAATCTCGCGGCCGGCTAATTGATCGGCAGTGAAGTCGCGAATGTGTCGTGGTTGTTCGTCTGTGAGCGGCAGGTCGAGCATCTGATTGAAGTCGCAATCGTAGAGATTTCCACGATAATCGACCGACAAGGTATTCCGGCACATCACTCCCTCAACGGTGGCCGGATTGAATGCTTCGACGAGTTTCTGTAAATACTCTTCAAACTTCTCCTGTCGGATTAACTCTTCAAGATACCGGCTTATGGGCATGTTTGTGACGGTGTATAGCCGCGTGAATTCAATGTGGAAGCGGCTGCGCAATTGTTCGCGATAAGCGTCTTCGAGTTGTTGTTGGTCGGGAGGGAGTCCCGTGCCAACGGGATTGTAGACAAGTGACAGTTCGAGGTGACTTTCTTTTTGTCCGTAATCGAGCGAGTTCAGTTTCTGCAAGGCGGCGATCGATTTCTGAAACACGCCGTCACCTCTTTGAGCATTGGTATTTTCTTCCAGATAACAGGGAAGCGACGCGACGACTTCGACTCCCTGGTCGGCGAGAAACTGGGCGGTCTCTTCGTAGCCGTTAGCCATGAGGATCGTCAGGTTGCAGCGGTCGATGACATGCCGACCCAGCTTACGAATTTCAGTCACAAACCAGCGGAAGTTCGGATTCATCTCGGGAGCACCGCCCGTGATATCGACCGTTTCGATGTCGCTGTTGGCGATGGCGGCGAGGCATTCTTCAAACGTCTCGCGTGCCATATTTTCTTCGTGCCGGTCAGGACCAGCATCGACATGGCAGTGACTGCATGTTTGATTGCATAACTTGCCCACATTGATTTGAAGAATCGTCACCTTCTCTGCGGTCAGAATTGGCAACTGATGATTGCCGATAGTTTCCGCAAAGCCGGGGACGTGATTTGCTCGATTGAGAACCTCGACTTGCTTCGCCGGGTCGGCAAGTTCGTGTCCTTGACGAAGTAATGAGAGTTGGGTCATGGGTGAAATTCTACTGCTGGGCTGGGTTGAACCACCTCCTCATCCGCCCTATCGGGCACCTTCTCCTCCAAAGGAGGAGAAGGGATTAATCAACGCTTGGGATGATTCGAAACACATTGTTCATTCGAGAGATTTTGGTGAAACTTCACAATTCGGTCGGCATGAGGAAGTCTTATCAAACATCAAATCAGCAACAATCGCCATCGGGGGTACAACAGTCGGTCGGAGCGATGGTCAATTGGTAGTCGCGGCCTTTGGTTTCTTGAGGATCTCGGACTAAGTTTCGTCGACAATCCATTTCGGTGGCATCTGCGAGTGGTATGTCTCTGTAAGGTGCAACCGGTTCGAACAAACCATCGTAAGGTGGTTGTTGCAAGAGGTTGTAGGTTTTATCACAAACGGCGGTTCGTTCACCACGTTTGTAGATATGGCCATCATCGTCTTTGACATGACTGAAAGGGCCATTGTAGATCACGGCTTGTTTTCGTTCGAGGCAGGGACCATGTTTCCCTTTCCAGGCAACAATGGTGACCGAACGAAATTCGATTCCCTGTACCGTTTGCCAGGGTTCGGATTCTCGTTTGACGAGTTCGATGCCGTGAAAGCCGGCGTCCTCGAAGGCTTGTAGAAATTTGTCTTCGCGGAATGCGCCCGAGATACAGCCCGACCATAATGTCGGGTCGGCTTGCAGATGCTCGGGGACATCTTCGTCACAAACAATATCGCTGATCGCAGCGCGACCTCCATTTTTCAACACGCGAAAAACTTCCGCGATCAATTGCGTACGATCTTGAGGTCGAACCAGATTCAAAACGCAATTGGAAACCACACAATCGACTGAGTCATTGGCGATCATGGGAGATTCGTTACGGAGTCGGTCTTCGAGCTGTCGCAGATTTAACCAGCCATTGTGATTGGTCACCGGATGTTGATTCAGTTCCTTAGAAAGTTGATCGAGATCGAGTTTGAGATCCTGAATCAATCCTCGATGAAACTCGACGTTGTGAAAACCGACTTTCTCACCGATCTCCTGTTGATACTTTCGAGCGAGTTCTAACATCTCGTCATTGCAGTCCACGCCGATAATGCGGCCCGCTTCTCCCACAATCTGTGAAGCGATGTAACAGATTTTTCCGCCGCCCGATCCAAGATCGAGAACCGTGTCGCCCGGTTTGACGAAAGCTGAGGGATCACCACAGCCATAATCGCGTTCGAGAATTTCTTCCGGCAAGATTTTGAGATACTGCGGATCGTAGGTCACGGGACAGCAAAGTTCTGCTTCCACGGCTTGTGCCGCTCCTGCGTATCGATTGTAGACAGATTCTTCGGCTTTGGAGGTGCTGTCTTTGGTAGGCGACTTTAAATCCATGAATCAACTTTCTCTGAAGTCCCGGTATCGAATTGATCTCGACAAATGGTATTGTAAACGACTTGAGAAGACTGTGAAACACCTTACAGTTAATTGTCCTCTTCGAATTCATCCCGATTATTATGGCCCGCTCCCTCAGCATCATTATTCCGGTTGCCAAAGAGGATTCCGTCTGGCGGGAGTTGTTATGGGAACTGGTTCCCATGCGGAATGAAGCGGAGATTGTGATCGCCGCCACTGAGTACCAACCCGAAGATTGGATTTCATTGCAACAATCGTGGGGCTTTGATGCACTCGATTCTCCTGTCAGATGGTTGAAGTGTCCTGCGGGACGTGCCTCTCAAATGAACGAAGCGGCTCGACAAGCGGCAGGGGGCTATTTGTGGTTTCTCCATGCCGATAGCCGTTTGGCAGAAGACTCGATCTCTGCACTGATGGCATCTTTGGGGAGACATCCCGACGACTTGCATTACTTCGATCTGGAATTCCAATCAGATGCCCCGGTGATGATGCGTCTGAATGCCTGGGGGGTCTGGTTTCGCTCACACATTTTCAATATGCCGTTCGGCGATCAGGGCTTGGCAATCTCGAAAATCAACTTTGACCAACTGGGGGGGTATGATGAAACACTGCCGTATGGAGAAGATCATCACCTCGTCTGGACCGCCCGCATTGCCGGCTTGAAACTCAGGGCGGTGAAAGCCACCCTCTCCACAAGTGCAAGAAAATATCAGCAGCGAGGATGGTGGCGGACGACTTACACTCACGTCTGGCTGACCTGGAAGCAGGCGATTCCGATGTACTGTCGCTTGCTGAAACGGCGGTGGTTCTCATGACGAAACATAAAGTCGCCATTGCCGTGTTTGTGAAGACACCGGGCGTGAGTCCACTGAAGACTCGACTGGCTGCGGAGATCGGAACCGAAAATGCCGAGTCCTTTCATCGACTGGCGACCCGGTGCGTTCAAGAGACTTTGCTTGAACTTCAGGAAGAGTCTCATTCGCACGAGTTCTCTATCAAACCTTATTGGTCTGTCGCGGAAGAGGATGCCTACGGTCATGAGTTATGGTCGGCATTTCCAAAAATTGGTCAGGGGACTGGTGGCTTGGGTGAGCGAATGCATCAAGTCTATACACAGTTATTGTCCAAGCACGATGCTGTGTTCTTGATGGGGGCCGATTCGCCGCAAATCTCGACGGGTTACTTAAGGACGGCCATTGAGGCGTTGTTGAATCCAAAATCGACACCCTTCGTGATGGGACCAGCCAACGATGGCGGGTTCGTGTTGTTGGGTGGTTGCCAACAGATTCCTTTGGACATTTGGCAACGCGTTCCGTACAGCCAAGTCGAGACGGGAAAACGATTGGTCGGGGAGTTACAGACAATTGGTGAGACAACCCTGCTAGGAGAACTGATCGATGTCGATCTATTTGAGGATCTCAAATTGTTGCTGCTCGATTTGGAGAACAGTGCCGAAGACTCTGGCCATCTGGAATTGAAGAGATGGATTCAAAGCCTCTTGAAATCGTTCTCCGCGCACAAAAAAACCGCTCCACCTACGTGAAACGGTTCTTGACTTCTTCCTCACAGATTGAAAATCAATCCGAGAGAATTACTCCGCTTTTTTGGGCTTAGGAGCTTTTTTCTTTTCAGCCGGAGGTGCGGGAGGTGCATCGGTTGCTTTCGGTGCGCCTTTCACAGCCGGGGTTGAATGAGCAGCGGCTGCTCCCGAACCCGGAGCACAACAGCTTGGCTTAGGTGAACAGCAAGTCGGTGCAGGAGCACATTTGACAGGTGCGCACTTCACTGGAGCACATGTGACAGGTGCACATTTCGGAGCACACTCCACTTTTTGCACTTGGCAGCAGGTGGCCTTTTTCTTTCCGCATCCGAAAAAGCCAGCATCGGCACTATTCATGGCGCCAAAAACAAAGGTCACTGCCAACAAAGAACTTAAAACTCGAATCTTCATATTTCTCTCCTTGGGTACACTCGTCTGGCAAAGCCGTGTCGAATTCATTCGTCAGGCTGGGAGCCAATCTCAGTTGTTTCACTTGCCTCTTCAGGACTTCCTGTTCCTAATAAGGTCAGTACATCCTCTTGACGATAAAATACGAGTTTTGGGAAGTCAAACAGGTCTGGGCCGGTTTTAACGATTGTTCTCGAAATGGGTGGAATAACAGGCCTCTCCCTCCTGCAACCTAAGCTGCTGATAAGAAAAGACTTTCAGAGATGAATCCGATACATCCACCACATCGGCAGGATTCAGTTCCTCCGACTTTTTCGACTCGAACCTGGAAAATCGGGTCACGCACCCTCTCTATGAACGGGGAAGCCCGGTTGATGGGGATTGTGAATGTGACCCCCGATAGCTTCTCGGACGGAGGCCATTTTCTGGAGTCGCAACTGGCCATTGATCATGCATTGGGGCTTGAAGCCGACGGAGCCCAGTTTCTTGATATTGGGGGAGAATCGACCCGACCGGGAGCAGATCCGGTCAGTGTTAATGACGAGTTAAAGAGGGTGATTCCCGTGATAGAAGGACTGCGAGAGCAGACTTCGTGCCTGATTTCGATAGATACGACCAAGTCTGAAGTGGCTCGGGAAGCGCTTTCCGCAGGAGCCGACATTGTCAACGATATCTCTGGCCTGACGTTTGACCCCAAAATGCTCGATGTTTGCGCAGAGAGTGATTGTGGCGTGATTGCCATGCATATCAAGGGGACACCGCAGACCATGCAGGATGATCCCAGTTACGAAAATGTCGTGGAGGAAGTGACTAATTTTCTGGCAGAGAGACTCTCCGTATTGACATCTGCCGGGATTGCCGAGGAACGTATTATGCTCGATCCGGGTATTGGATTTGGAAAAACAGCAGCGCACAACTTGGAATTAATGCAGGATCTTGCTGTGATTCGTGCATTGGGCCGACCGCTTTTGATTGGACATTCCCGTAAGCGATTCTTACAACAAATCCTCGGTCGAGAAGTCGAGGAGCGGGTGGCGGGAACGGTAGGAGTCTCCATCGCTTTGAGAATGTTGGGGGCAGATCTTCTTCGCGTACACGATGTTCGCAGTGTCAAAGATGCTATCACAGCCTGTGGAACTCTTCTCGGCTGGGATGTAAATCGTGAACAGGCGGTTGAGTAAGGCACGTCATTCACCCCTTGAAACTTGCAATTTCTTCATAAACTGGGAGGATACATCATCTGAAATCCGTGTCTGAGAATTTCGCACGGATGGTTCCCATCGTTATTAGCGCCAGTTTGGAATTGATGTCTGAGACTCTCATCGACAATCAGCAAGATTTCGAATCTCTTTGCGCAGAAATTCGCGAAGCTGGCGTGGTCGCCTTTGATACCGAATTCGTCGCCGAACATTCTTACAACCCCGAATTGTGCCTCATGCAATTTGCCACACGGGACCGATGTGTGGCGGTGGATCCGTTTGAGATGCAAGATCTCAATCCCTGGTGGGAGATCATGGCGGATGAAGAGATCAAAGTGGTCGTGCATGGTGGCCAAGCAGAGATTCGGTTCTGTTTGATCGAAGGGAATTTGAAGCCGGCCAATTTGTACGATACTCAGATTGCGGAAGCATTTCGCTCACGCAGCTATCCCCTTTCGTACGTAAATCTGGTGCAACGGGTTTTGAAAATACGACCCTCTGGCAAAGAAACACGTACCAACTGGAAGCGACGACCACTGCTTCCGAATCAGGCCAAGTATGCCTTGGAAGATGTGGTCCATATGCTGCCGATCTACGACGACCAGACGAAATCACTCGTGGGACGAGGTCGGTTGAAATGGGCGGTGAGCGAAATTCAACAGATGATTGATGACATCACGGCCGACCTGGAAAGTCCCGGCTGGCTGAAGCTGTCGGGGTTGCATCGATTACAGCCGAAAGAGTTGGTGGTCGCTCGCGAAATATTCAACTGGCGAGAAGAAGAAGCTGAAGCCCGCGACCGTCCTCCGCGCTCGGTGCTGCGTGATGATTTGATTTTGGAACTCGCCAGACGTCGGCCAAAAAATTCGACCGAACTGCTCGCGACACGAGACATGGAACGGGATCGCTATCGTCGGCACATCGATGATCTCGTCGAAGTGATTGCGCGGGCACGAGAGATCCCCAAGACGGAATTGCCCGGCAAGATTCGCTCAGACCGACAAGACAACAGCCAAGACGATCATGTCATTGGTAAATTGCTCAGCTTGGCATTGGCGAATCGATGTTCGGAGTTAAACATCGCCATGTCGATCATCGCAACCAGCAGCGATTTGAGAGAGTTTGTGCGTTGGTCGCTCAATGGACGACCAGCCGATGAGAATCCTTCGCTCAGCGAAGGATGGCGCAGCGAAGTGTGCGGTCAGTTGTTGACCGATATGATCGATGGGAAAATCGCCTTGCGTGTTGCCGATCCGAAGTCCGATCACCCGCTGATCTTCGAATACGACGAATGATTACACTCTTGCACGGCTGCAAGTACACCGGTACGCTCGCATTAGTCTCGCGTTCCGTCTTCCGAAAGAGCTCTCATGACAGCCGCTACTGAGTCGCCGTTTCTCTTTTTACACGATCAGGATGATGTGGCCGTTGCTCGATTTCAGATCGAGGAAGGGGTTCAGTTTCAGATTCCCGGATCTGGCGAAGTTGTCGCAACGCGGGAGATGATTGAGTTTGGTCATAAAGTCGCTGTTCGAAAAATTCAGAGCGGTTCACCGGTTCGGAAGTACGGACAGATTATTGGCTTTGCGACGATAGAAATCGAAGCAGGCAGTTGGGTGCATATGCACAATCTTGGCATGGGCGAACTCTCGCAAACTTATGAGATCGGAGTCGATGTTCCACCAGCTCCTGATCCCATTACCGGTCGAACTTTCCAAGGGATAGTGCGACCCGATGGGCGTGTCGCCACTCGTAATTATGTCGGCATCATTAGCACCGTGAATTGCTCGGCCACCGCGTCGAAGTATGTGGCCGATGCGATCAACGCCGAGCTGCTGGACGATTATCCGAACATTGATGGTGTTGTTGCGTTGACCCATAAAGGAGGCTGTGCCTTCGAGTTCGCCGGCTCTGATCACCAACAACTGGCCCGCACGATGGGCGGTTTTGCCCATCACCCGAATATTGGCGCTTATCTTGTCATCGGTCTCGGCTGCGAAGCCTCACAGCCTTCGTATCTGGTCGAAGAGCATGGCTTGGTGCAACTCGATGTGGGACAACCGAAAGACGACAAGCTTCCCGTGATGATGAATATTCAGGAGCAGGGAGGGGTTGCAAAGACGGTCGATTATGCCATCGGCGTTTTGAAAGAGTTACTCCCCCAAGCCAACGACGTGACTCGAACTTCAGTTCCAGTTTCGGAGATCATTCTGGGGACCGAATGTGGTGGCTCCGATGGGAATAGTGGTGTGACGGCTAACCCCGCTGTTGGATACACGAGCGATCTCTTAGTCGCGATGGGAGCAACATCGATTCTGGCAGAAGTCCCCGAAATGTTTGGAGCCGAGCATATGCTCGTCAGGCGTGCGGTTTCTGAACAGGTTGGTGCAAAGCTGCTTGAACGAATCCGATGGTGGGAAGATTACGCCCGCATGTTTGGTGTGCAGATCGATAACAATCCCTCCGTCGGTAATAAAAAGGGCGGCTTGACCACCATCTACGAGAAGTCACTGGGAGCCGTCGCCAAAGGAGGCACGACCGCTTTGCGTGCGGTTTACGAATACGCTGAAAAAGTGACGGAGAAGGGGTTTGTCATCATGGATACCCCCGGTTTTGATCCCGCCTCAGTCACAGGCATGATTGCGGGTGGAGCCAACATGATTGTCTTCACCACCGGTCGAGGAAGCTGCTTCGGCTGCAAGCCGGTCCCGACAATCAAGATCGCTACCAACACGCCCATGTACAATAAGATGGAGGATGACATGGACATCAACGCGGGCAGGATTCTAGACGGGGCGACCGTTGAAGAGGTTGGTGAAGAGATTCTGGAGAAAATCATTTCCGTCGCTAGCGGAGAGAAAACGAAGAGCGAAGCTCAGGGTATCGGTGACGAAGAGTTCTGCCCCTGGGTCTCTGGACCGGTGTTGTGATCAGGGAAAAGTCGAATCTGGGAATATTCAAGACATGCCCTTAGAAATCAAAATTGTTTTTAGTGTGGCTATCACTTTATTGTTGCCGCTTTTGCTCTGGTCGATACGCCCGTCCCAAACTAAATCTGTGAATCCTAATTGGTTTTGTCTTGGCAAAAATGATCCTTTCTTTTTTGGAATATTCAAGCGGGATGGCAGGCCGAGAAAATATACTTGGGCCGCAATCAGTTTGATATTTCTTATTTTTCTTGTGATGACTTGGACGATTCTGTAGTGACCTACAGGACTTTTACACGAGTCGGCATGATCGATTATGAATTGTTCTTGAGACAACTTGTCGTTCGGTGAAATCGCTCCCATGGAGTGCTCCCCCTCGGTGGAGCTTTCTCTCTCGCTCAGCGTGGTTTTCGTATTGGCGACCGGAATAATAAAAAAAGCGGTGACAAGTCCCCGCACTCCAAAGAGTTTTGTAGTGTCATGCTCCCGTATGACTTCCTCGATCCATCGCTGGCGTTGTCGATGCTCTCACTCGCATGCTCACACAAGCAGGGCATGGCCACGGCGAAGTCACAAGAGGCCATCACACCGTGTCTGGCATGAGAGAGGACTCACCACGAATGAGACGAATCAAACGAATGGAGTTTTCTAAGACAATGTGGCAAAAACAGGGTGGTGGCGGGCGCTCCGTAAAACGGAAGCCCCCGGATATTATCCGTGAATAATTTCACCGCGGATCACGCGGATTTCTCTGCGTTCTTAGCGAACTCCGCGGTTCATAAAAATTTCCAAGGCCCGGATGGTTCGCGACAGTGGCTCAAAGCTCCTTGACTTGCTCACGGCTCAAATAACGATCTCAAAAAGGAATGTTGATCGAAACCATCCCGACTGCTTGCGCAGATCGGGCTATGAAAAACGCGCACACCGATAGACGATCTATCGGCGCTACCCTTTTTCCGCTGCGTCTCCGCGCCTCTGCGTGAGTCAATTTTCGACTTCGATAACTGGTTCGCCTCCAGCCACACATTAAGTCGCTCATGCCGACTCGGAGAGTCACGCAAACACTTCTCATTTTATCCATGTTATCAGCGAGATCCGCAGTTCTATACCCTTCTTCAACTCATATGGTTTCCCTTGGCAAGGGAGAGTGAAAAACAAAACACTTGAACTCTCGGGCAGTTGGTACGACTTTGAGTTCATCCACTGTGCTTTCGCGAACTCTTGGTGGTTCTTGTACAAATACCCTGTCCAACAAATAGAGTGCCGATACGATACAGAGTGGTTGTTTGGAAGCTATTGGTGACCCATTCTCCTCATTTTAACAACTCGCCCTGGTGCTGAGGGAACCGGCAGAAATTGCCGTTGAGCGTTTTGTATGCTGAAAATTTCGGTAATATTGCGGTTTTTCTGCCCGCTTTGAGCGATTTTATGTCCTCGGAGAACCGGCATGATCGTGGAAATCAGAAAAAGTGGCATTTCTGTCATAATCGTTACAGTTTGACATCCGCTCGGTCCGATAAGTGAGAGCAGAGCCGTGACGTTCTCTACCAACTTGGTGGGAATGGATCGGTGGTATCGCAACTCACTGGATGTCAAGGATGATCCGATGCGGACACATCAATGTTTGACTTTGTTTTTGTGTGGAGTCTTCCTGCTCGGTGGCACGAAGGCTTACGCTCAAAACCCCGGAGCGGGTTTTGCAAACTTCAGCTCTCATGCTCAGGTCAATCCGGCGGGAGTGCCACCAGGGTTTAATCCCTACCCGGCCATCTCACCATTCGAGCATGCCATGTCCTCGACTTATAACGAGCGGGGCATCTGGTTGAATGAGACCAGCAACGAAATGCAATCTCGCGGATACTTCCGCCTGGATTCAATCGTCGCTCGGTTCAAAGGGCCGTCGGATGCTCCCATAGGTCATGGGAATGTCGTGAATCCCTACTTTGACGGTGGCGATTTCGCAATCGATAATAATGATGCTGGGCGATCAGGATCAACGGGAACGAGTGCTTATTCTGACTACAACAATGGCAAAGGCCCCTTTGCGAATTCTAATACCGGCTTGATTGATTCAAGTCACGGTATCGGTATGCGTATCCTGTTGGGAACGGAGCGATCTGATGGGATTGGTTTCGAGTTCTCGGGACTGATGATCGGGGATCAGGAAGAGTCGACTTCTTCCGGTTACGCCATTCAACGATTTGGTAGTCGAGACGATCTTTTCCCGAGTGTTATATTGGAATCAAATGGCATTATCAATGATACAGATCGATACCCAAACTTCCCTACCGGGCCAGATGACCTGTTTGGTCTGGATGTTGTGGATGTCGATAATATCACGGTGGAGAACTCAGGGATTGGGCTTGATGATGGCTCAATTCTTGGAACAATTCAACGCTTCGATCTCTACAAAACAAGCACCATGCGTTCAAGACTGTCCGGTGGGCAGATCACCTTAATTCAGACTCCTTCCCGCCAGGTTGGACCGTTTACGGTTCGTCCTATGTTCGGTGTTCGGTACCTTAACCCCAAAGAGCGTTTCAGCTTTGAAGGTCATGATAGCGGGTTAGATTACGATGTTCTCCCCTTCGGTGATCCCGATCGAGCCTCTGTTCTTGTTGGTGGCGTCGAATCTACTGTTACAGTACGGACTCCCTATCGGGCCTACATCAATAGCGAAACCGACACACATCTTGGTGGTGCGGAAATGGGGTGGCGGTATGCTGCCGGTGGTGAACACTTTAAGCTGACTGGTGAAACCAAGCTGGGAGTCATGGGAGCTCGCGAAAAGAGTAAGCTCAAAACTAAAGGACTTGGCCAGGCTTACCTCTTCAATCAAGATGATGAACCGGGCGGTAACTTCAACGTTTTTTACGATGAACAATTGGAAACAGCGACCGAGGAAGAAAGTAACTTTATTACGCCAGTCTTCGAACAATCCTTTAATACCTCCAGCAACTTGCTGTCTTATATTCCTGTTGTTAAGGATGTGGGATTGTTCCGGGAAGCAAAATTCACCGCCGGCTGGACATTCCTGTTTCTTGGGCAGCTCCAACGTCCGAACGAGCAGATTGTCTATCAATCTGGCAACGGTGCCGTTCCGCCAGGAGTGATTCTCAACCCGATCAACGGGGAGCCGATATTGACACCGGAGGGCGATCCGACACTAGAGCCTGATATCAAAAAAGATCGTTCGATCTACTTTGTCAACTACTTCAACTTAGGTGTTGAGTGGAAATATTGATCGAGCATTAAAGAATACCAGCATCGGGATTCGTTCCGATGGCGATACCGCCCGGCAGGTTGTTCCTGCCGGGTTTTTTGCTGCGCGGTCACTTTTGCTGTGAGGTCGGTGGCGGCGATAAGTCGAGTTGTGAGACCGCTTCGGCATACACGAGCTTCCCGGTGTAGCCATCGTAAAAGCTGACGATCACTTGAGGCTCGTCATACGCGACAAACTGATAGCCGCTGCCTTCAGGTTTAGACGTCTTCATGACGTTGTTGACAGAAACGACCGAATAATAGGTGCTCCGCAATCGGTCGTATTTGACGTTATCAGGAAACCCGGCCACCCATTTGATTTGCACCGGGCGTCCTTGACTCTTCCAGTTCCCGCCAAATGGCATGCGTCCCGCTGTCCCGATGGGATGAGCGGTTGACCCCATTGGCCCAACCATGAACTCCCAAATGTTGTCCGTCACCCGGACCGACATGGAATTGTGAACGTCTCCCGAAAAGAAGAGGACGGGTTTATCGATTTGATCGAGAGCTTCCAGAACCTCTTCTCGCTCACGAACAAACGATGCCATGCCGTCTCCCTTCGGGTCGGCCCCCCGTTCAGGAGCCACATGATAGGCCGAGTGATAAATTAACCAGGGATCGGGGGTGATGACGAAAAGAAATTCCGCGTCTGATTCGCGGGCCGTTTTCAATAACCATGCCTTCTGGGTCTCGCCGAGGGCATAAATTTTAGGGTCGAGGACGTTCTTCAGGTTGGTTTTTGAACGCTCGCCGCGAGTATCGACCAGCAAGTAATGGCAATTACCGAGTTTCCAGTCACGATAGTGATGAGTGCCGACGGAATATTCGGCGGTTTCATCGGCATTCAATGGCGGCGCGATCTTCAATGTCTTCTCATCCACGATTTCAATGACTTCGTAGACACCTGCGTTTTTCGGTGGTTTAGGAGCCGCTTGCTTCAAGGCTCCTCCCGGATAGGGGCCGATATGCAGTGTGCTGATCTGCGAAAGCTTTAATTGTGAAAAATCAGCGTCTGGATCATGAAGAAGATCACTTCCTTTTTCCATCTTCGCAGAGCCGAATTGGAGCGGTGCGTTCGGGGCGATTTGAGGATTAGCCCAGCCGACGTAATCGGTCCACGCTTTCAGTCCGTAGTCACGAATCAAATACTTGCCGGCTTTGAGTCCCGGTTGTCCGCTGCCGTGAATGTCCCAGCCGAGTTCGTGATCGTCATAAGTGAAAATTGTGGGGACTGATCGCGTCATGCGTGCGAAAGAACGTCCTCGTTTCCAATAAAGTCGATAGTTGTTCCATAAGCCGTCCAGTGTGCCGTCGCGGTCTTCTTCATAGATCGTGTCTCCGTTCATGATGTGAAACTGAACATCTTCTCCATGATGCTTGAGCAATGTGTCGAACGCGGGTGGGGAACCATATTGTCCCCCCGAGCGAATGGGATCCTGAGAGGCACAGCAGCCTATGGAAAAACAGATATTGAAACGGCCTTCCGGGTTATGTGGTTCATCTCGATAGACGGTGGAGTCGGGAAGTGTTCGGAAGCGGGGCCAGTCGTCGTGGAAGTCGATTCGGGTATCGGCCAATCGTCCGTCGATCTCAATGGCGTAGAAGTAGAGAGTCGCTGGTTTCAATTTGGTCAGTGTGACAGTACCAGTGCGATCATCTTCCGAGACAGTATGTCCGGTGACTCCGGGTGACTTCGAAGTAATGGGAAGCTGCGTGGAATATCGAACGGTAAACTCGCTTGGTTCTTGAGTTCGAATCCAGACAGTTATCGAGTCAGAGCCGGGTTGTCCCAGCATCGGTCCATGAGTCAGTCCGAGAGTTTCGGCGGGAGCGACGTGATTGGCAATCGGGTCGGGCCAGAGTCGTTGTTGTGCAATCAGGGGCGTTGACGGTATGGCGAGGATGAGCAGGATTGTTGCCAGAAATCGGTGGTCGTGGAGCGGGACATTCATCAATCAATCTCGTTGTGTCTGAGAGAAGAGGAACAGTGGATCTGCTGAAAGAGTCACGCTATCCGCTCAAACAGGCAGGAATCAACGAAGAACTTCGAGAAATCGGCGTCTTTGAGATTCAAAAGTAGTGTGCGAATTTTCTCTGACAAAATCCCGAGGGTGTTGCCTGATTTCTAAGTGACATGGTGACGTGTGGACGATATGATGACTGAGTTGCCCGTCTCTTTCTTTCGACCGCTCCACTCAGGGGCAAGAGTCTTAGGTAACGTCTTGAAACCTGACTGAAGATTCCCAGGAGTTATGATCGATGAATCGACCCGTTTCAATATCTTTTCGAGCGATGCTGTGTGGTGTCATGCTGTTCTTGGTCTTCGGTTTTCCGTACGTGAATTCCGTTGAGGCTCAGAAAAAGAAACCTCAAAAGCCATCTTCAAAACTTCCTGTGGATGCGGAATCTGTCAAACGGGATTCCCCGACAAAAGTTGAGTCGGAGAGCTTGACTCAAGTTCGTACGTCGGCTGCCAAGATTGATGCACTCGTCGCCAAGAATTACAAAAAATTCGATGTGAAGCCGAATCCCAGAACAACTGATGAACAGTTTTTACGTCGGATGTATCTCGATGCAAACGGTTCGATTCCCAATCTGCGGGAAACAAAAACCTTCTTGAACAGTACCAGCTCGACTAAGCGAGAACGCTTGATTGATTTTCTTCTCGGTCGTGAAGGGTATGTGGCGCATCAGTACAACTATTGGGCCGACTTGTTGAGACCCATTGATCGTGAAGGACGTTTGCGTTTGATCCCTTACCAGACTTGGATCAAACAGTCTTTGAGAGACAACAAACCCTACGATGAGTTTGTCAGCGAGTTACTGACTGCGGAAGGAAAAGTCTGGGAGAATCCTGCCGTCGGGTATTACCTCACAGATGACGGCATGCCGTTAGATAATATGAACAACACAATTCAGTTGTTCTTGGGGACTCGTATTGGTTGTGCGCAATGTCACGACCATCCGTTTGATAAGTGGACTCAGAAAGAGTTCTATCAGATTGCCTCGTTCACCGGCCAAATGGTCACTCGCTCGACGGGCGAAGAAGGTAAAGCTTTCGGCCAGATGCAGAAACAGTTTCGTTCAGCCACTGAGGCCAACTCCGATAAAATTAAAATGGAGGGGGCAGAAGCACGATATGGAGTCGTCCAAAATCTCATTGTTGCTAACCGTTACAATGTGAGTGAAGTCTCCTGGAAGCAGCTCAAGCTCCCCAAGACTTATGCGTATGACGATGCCAAGCCAGAATCGGTCGTTCAGCCTAAAACATTGTTCGGCGAAGTCTTGACTGTCAAACCGGGCGAAGCTCGTCGTGAAGTGTTTGCCCGCTGGGTCACTTCGCCCAAGAATCCTCGATTTGCCAAAACCATTGCCAATCGTCTCTGGAAACAATTGATGGGTGTGGGGCAGATTGAACCCGTTGACGACATGCAAGATGGGTCGGTCGCCGAGAACCCTGAATTGATGGCGTTTCTGGAATCAGAAATGATCCGCGTGGAATTCGATATGAAAGAATTTTTGCGGATCATCATGAATACCAAAACCTATCAGAGACAAGCCTCTTACAAAGAGTGGGATCCTGCGGTGCCGTACCATTTCCCGGGTCCGACTCTTCGCCGGATGTCTGCTGAACAGGCTTGGGATTCACTGTTAACGCTGGCAATTCCTGAGCCGGCCGCTTATAGCAAAGATCCGTCACGTGAGTACGAAGCCCTGATTAACGTCAACTTCTCCAAAGAGAAACCAGCCGATGTTCTCAAAAAGGCCATCGAATTCGATAGGAAGATTGCTGGTGGTAAAGCTCGCACCGACAAAGAGCGTCCCTATAGCTATGTTCCCGATCGAGACACATATCAGGGGCAATACGTGAGAATGTTACTTGCTCGGGCCTACGAACTTCCATCACCATTACCTCCCGGACACTTCTTGCGTCAGTTTGGTCAAAGTGATCGTGAGTTGATCGGAGCCGCATCGACAGATGGTTCCATTCCACAAATTCTGACGATGCTCAATGGTCCTTCGACGCACATGATGCTCGAACCGGGATCCGAAATTTATGAGAACGTGATGCGCGAACGGAGCGAACTGGATCAAATTGGTGTGATTTTTCTGAGTATTTTGAGTCGTCAACCCTCCAGTGCAGAGAAACAACTTGCTCGCAAAGAAATCAAGCGGGCCGGTAACGCGGGTTACGGCAACGTCATTTGGGCTCTCGTCAACACTCGCGAATTCCTGTTCGTTCAATAATGTTTCGGAATGAGTCTTCGCGGGCAATCCATACATCTGTTATTCCATCCAGAAGAAGTCACCGACATGAAACAAATCTTTGATCAATTCGACGACCCAACGCGCCGATCATTTATGTCTTACGCGGCCAAATCTTTACTGGGCGTTTCCATGCTGCCCGCACTGGGAGGAATTGTCCTGGGGGCCGATGAAAAGAAAGTGGCCAAAAAGTATCCCGGTGGCGGTACTGCGAAAAATGTGATCTACCTCTACATGGAAGGAGCCATGAGTCATCTGGATACCTTCGATATCAAGCCGAAATCGCAAGGGTCGGGGACAACGCAGGCTGTGAGCACGGCTGTTCCCGGACTTCAGATCGGCGAACACTTCAAGTCGTTGCCGGCACTCATGAAGGATGTCGCCTTGATTCGTTCGATGTACACTGCCACCGGAGCACATCGTCCTGGTCGGTATTTGATGCGAACCAGTTACGAAGAAATCGCCTCGACCCGTCACCCTTCATTGGGGCCTTGGGCTCAATCCTTCTTTGGCAAACGCAATAAAACCTTGCCCGATAGCGTGGTGATCTCCGGCGGCTCTCAGCATCCATCTGCGGGATTCATGGAGACTCGATTCTCTCCACTTCCGATTGCTAATGCAGTGGAAGGGTTACAGAATGCCTCCTCTCCCAAATATCTCGAGGATCGTGATTTCAATACGCGGATGAATCTCATCGATTCGTTCGATGCCTCTTTCCGCAAGAAATACGACCATAAAGAAGTTCGCGCTTATACCGACTTCTATAAAGAAACTGTCGCGCTGCTCAAAAGCTCCGACCTGGAAACATTCGATATCACCAAAGAGCCTGAAGATGTGCGGAAAGCCTATGGTGATCACAAATTTGGACAGGGTGCTCTGTTGGCACGCCGCTTGATTCAAAACAATGTTCGCTTTGTTGAAGTTGTTTCGGGTGGGTGGGACGACCACAACAATATTTACGATGACGACAAGTTGCCTCAGCGTGTGCAACAACTCGACCAAACCTTGTCGGCTCTCATCAAAGACCTGAAATCGAACGGCTTGTTCGACGAAACCCTGATCGTCTTGGCGACAGAATTCGGGCGCACGCCGCGCATTAGTGATCGTGCCGGTCGCGATCATCATCCCGCTTCGTTCTCGTGTGCCTTGGCGGGTGCAGGGATTAAAGGTGGGCAAGTCATCGGAAAGACAGACGACCAAGGTGGCACAGTCGATGAAGATGGCGTCATGCCTGCCGATTTCAATGCAACCATCGCTCACAAAATGGGGATCGATCTCGCTGCCGAGATCTATTCACCATCGGGTCGTCCTTTCAAAGTTGCCCACGATGGCGAAGTGATCGAAAAACTCGTCTGATTCACTGAGTATCTGAGAAATGAATCTTCCCGGTTGATTCGTCGTCTATTGCACGGTCTCATGGGCAATCAAACCATACGCACACAATGTTCTTCCACACATTATTCTTCCACACTTTGATCGAGAACACTTCATCATGATGACTCTAATTCGTCACACTCGCTGGTTGATGGTCGCTGTCATCTTTGCGACTCTTTCCACATCGAGCTTCGCCGACAAACGGCCCAATATTCTCTTCATTTTTACCGACGATCATGCGCCGCATGCGATTGGTGCTTACGAAGGGTGGTTGCAGTCGGTCAATCCGACTCCCAACATCGACAAACTCGCCAAGCAAGGCATGCTCTTTGAAAACAGTTTTTGTACGAATTCGATTTGTGGTCCAAGTCGCGCCGTGATCCTCACCGGAAAGCATTCTCACAAAAACGGGTTTATGAACAACGGCAATAAATTCGACGGGGATCAGCAGACATTCCCGAAGCTATTGCAAAAGGCCGGCTATCAAACCGCGTTCTACGGCAAGTGGCATCTCAAAAGTCAGCCACAAGGATTCAACGACTGGAAAGTTCTCCCAGGGCAAGGACTCTATTATAACCCCGACTTCCAAACGTCGCAGGGGAAGATTCGCGTCGAGGGATACTGCACAGATATCGTCACCGATATGGCAATCGATTGGCTCAAAGAACGCGATGACGATAAGCCGTTCATGTTGATGTGTCAGCACAAAGCT
Organism: Planctomycetaceae bacterium; assembly: GCA_029243145.1. Classification (GTDB taxonomy): domain Bacteria; phylum Planctomycetota; class Planctomycetia; order Planctomycetales; family Planctomycetaceae; genus JABURQ01. Next base: position 18,671 of record JAQWSQ010000116.1, read on the forward strand.
CCCCACCGCAACTGGATGCCAGCCATGCGGCATTTACATCTTTACGATGATATAAAAATTCCCGAACCGGCCACATTGTTCGACGACTACAAAGACAACGCCTTTCCCGCTCGCGCGCAGGAGCTTGAAATTGACCGACACATGGATCTCAATTACGACCTGTTTGTCGATTTGACGCCCGAGTTTTCTCAACCCGCATCACAAGCTCGGCAAGACCGTTCTGCTTGGATGAACATGAAGCGGATGTCTCCCGAACAATTGAAGACCTGGCGAGATGCCTATGCCCCCAAGGATGCCGAGTTTCACGAGATGAATCTGTCGGGTAAATATTTGGTCCGTTGGAAGTATCAACGGTATGTCAAAAACTATTTGCGATGCGTCAAAGGTGTTGATGAAAATGTGGGTCGTTTGATGAAAACTCTCGAAGAGCAAGGCATCGATGAAAATACCATCGTGATTTATTCCTCCGATCAAGGATTCTATATCGGCGATCACGGCTGGTACGACAAACGCTGGATGTACGAAGAGTCGTTGAAGATGCCATTCATTGTCAAATGGCCCGGCGTCACTCCCGCCAACTCACGCAATCGATTGATGATCCAGAATCTGGACTACGCCGAGACGTTCCTCGACATCGCCGGCGCTGAAATTCCTGCCGATATGCAGGGGCGATCACTGGTGCCTCTCCTCAAAGGCGAAACCCCGAAAGATTGGCGTGAGAGTATCTACTATCACTATTACGAATACCCCAGCGTGCATATGGTCCCCCGACAGTACGGCATTCGGACAGACCGCTATAAGCTGATGAAGTTCTACCAGTTCGGCGAAGAGTGGGAGTTCTACGATCTCGCCAAAGACCCCGACGAGTTGACGAACCAGTACGGCAACAAAGCTTACGCCGCGACCATTCTTGACCTAAAGCAGCAGCTCACAGGTTTACAGGAACAATACGAAGACGACAGCGATATTTCTGCCCAGCCGAAAGAATGGCAGGACAAATACCGGATACCATAGCGGTCGAGTAACGGGCCAAAACATTCTCTTCCCTCAAGTTGAAAGTTTGTGGAATGCTGAAAAGTCTCGGCAGTACGATGTTCATTTTTGGGATCGGCTCGATTCTGCTCAACCTGATCCATGTTGAGTTCCTGCTTTTGATGTGGGTCGATCTTTGGGGCCCGGAAATCGGTTGGGCGATTCGTATTGGGATGATCGTCGTCGGCGCACTCTTATGGATTTTCGCCCCTGCCGCCGGGGAATGATGATCAGGTCGAGCAGGTTGGGTGAGAGCAGCGTAACCCAACATCAAATCGGTTGTCCCACTTCAGGCAGAAAATGCTCGCAAGTCGTGTGTAACCTGCGCTCAGTGAATGGGCATCGAACTGCTTGTTGGGTTACGGCTCGTTTCACTCGGACTAACCCAACCTACAATTTTCAAGCACACACACGCGCGAGTGATCTTCATCTTATCCGTGATATCTGCGTGATCCGCGGTTCTCTTTTTTGATGGCCACAAGAAGTACAAGAAATCACAAAGAACAGTTTTCCGTACCACCTGAGTCCAGTGTGCTATGATGCGCCTGCTGTTGTGATTTAAAAAACAAGAACACTGATAGCCGCTAATCTTCACGGATCAGAATAATTCCATCTGATTAGCGTTAATGAGTGAAGATGAGTGTTCCTTCACTTTTTCTCTGCGCCGCCGCGCCGCTGCGTGAGTCAATTTGAAGTCCAACGCCGTCAGGAAGTTATGCGGAGCATTAATCACGCTACGCGTCGACCAACTCGCCAGCGCCCGATTTGCCGTTTCGGTAGGAATGGGGTTCAATTGATGGCACAAGCAACTGAACATCGAATTGAGTTGTCGGGTTTCGGCTCGCTTCGCTCGGCTAACCCGACCTACGGCTATGCGTCTCTGCCGGTTGACATGCTTGCGTTCCGAAATACGAAGGCTGCACGTGAATTCAAAGTTCGGATTTATTTGCACATTCATAAGAGCCACAGCCACACATCAAAGTTACACATGCCGACGTGCGTAAACGAAGGTCGCTACAACATCGCATTCTCTTCCTTTTTTTATCCGTGACATCTTTGTGATCCGCGGTTCTTTTCTAGTCGCATGCCCACGCCGGGGAGGGTGAGACTCCTGTCGAACCATTCTTTTCAACAATGCTCCTGAAACGGTTCCACGGGAGCGTCGACCATCCGGTCTGCTTGTGATCTCGGATACTTTGCGTTTCTTATGCCTCTTTGTGGTTTTGCATAAAAAAAATGATCGCTGAGACTCGTCTTGCCAGACTCGTGCTACCAGAGTTAGCGTTCGTGGTTCGCCAGACGGCAAACTCGATCTTTGGCAATTAGAACGTCAGCACAACACGAATAGTGTGTTGAGAAATGACGAGCGCGGCAACGTGAGAAAGGAGGCGATTTCGCGTGACGTGGAAGGTACTTCCACACAAAAAGCGGCATTGCATCAAAACGGAGTCATCCGCGCAAACCAAAGCGAGTCAACAACTTGCTCAAGAGTACACAAGATACGGAATCAAGATTCGGCAACATTTGATTCAAGATTTGGTCAACATTCGGTCAAGGTGTGTCCCCGAATCTTGAACTCTTGAAAACGGTGTTGAGTGTTTGGGAAAGAAAGTTTGATTGGATCCCATCTCCCGATTCCTGACTTCTCACTTTCAACCGCGGAGTTTTGTGCCGATGGTAAAGACAATAATTCCCGCCACGGTCATCATGGGCATGTAGATCAGCTCAAACCCGAAGTTCAACTGCCAGATGATTAGTAACGGCAGGAACACGAGTGTGATGAACTGCAGCGAGATACCAAGATAATGCTTCATGAAGTCTATATACGATATTGAGGACTGACATAAAAAGGGACGTGTGAAAGAAGATCACACGCCCCTTGGATTTCTGACAAAACGAAAGACTATTCTTCAAAAACGCTCGGCTCGTATTCCATGGTACCAAGATCGGTCACTTTGCCACCTTTGACGGTGATTTCCAGTTTCTTTTCCAAGTAGCCAGCTTTTTCGTGCCAAACACGGAATTCATGAGTTCCATCTGGGAGTTCTCCGATTTCGAATTCCCCTTTCTCGTTGGTGACCGCGGCGTAAGGATGATCGACGACCATCCACCAAGCCGTCATCCATGGATGAATATCGCATCCCACTTTCATGGGCAAAATCTCTGGTCCGTCAAACTCCACTTTTGTCCCGTCACCGGCAGCCGTGTTGGGAGCGACGAGGATATTTTGCGGAGCGTTGCGAATGGGGTAGGAGTGAAAGTTATGGGCGACTCCGTCAGAAGAGATCACTTCCACGATCTGATCAGTTCGTACGATTTGAGCATGGGGAACGAAGCGGCAGTTCTTTTGATCGAAGACCAAAGTCTTCTTTTCAGGAGCTTCAAACTTAGCATCGGAAGGAGCTTTTCTCATGTAGAGAAAGACATTGGCAATTCCGCCTGTGTCCTGATTGATGACCAAATCGTTCTTGAACATGTTCTGCGATGCACAAACTTCTGCATCTTTGACGTCATCGTCGCCTTTTTTGACTTGAAGTACGGGAGCCGGAGTTGCTCCTTTGATTTTGAAAACGCCTTTGACGCCACCGGCATTCGCAATGGAAGCAGTCAAACAAACGGTCATTACAGTCACCAGACTGATGTTTTTCATGATGTCCTCTCTGTAGTTCTCTGGGATGTATGCTTTTCGATGGCCGGTTGGCCGGGAGGGAGGGAAGGCGAACATTTCGCCTCTCTATCACTATAGGGGATTGTTCCCATGCAGAAAAGTATCCAATTGAGTGGTTTTATCGGAGTACCGCCAAAAAAAAACGAGAATTCACCGGTGAAATTTTTGTATCGGACCCCAAAAAGCCCCACAATACCATGTGTATAAATATGAACAGTAATTCTGAAAGATTCCGGTGTCTCCCCTATGCTGGCGAAACTCTTTACTTATTCGTTATTTGGAATCGACGCCAAACCGGTTGAGGTTGAGGTCGATATTTCTCCCGGCGCGATGCCGAAAACTATTCTCGTTGGGTTGGCAGAGGCCGCGGTTCGTGAAAGCACCTATCGTATCGAACGGGCGATGGTGAACAGTGGTTATCACCGACCCATAGACCGCATCATCATCAACCTTTCACCTGCCGACCTTCCCAAAGAAGCCGCCTCATTTGATTTACCAATTGCTTTGGGCATGCTGACCGCCAGCAGTCAGTTGGAATCTGATCGGTTCGACGATTTCGCCGCTGTCGGAGAATTGGCACTGAATGGGGCTCTCAGGCCGATCAAGGGAGCGCTCTCCATGGCTCTTGCTGCGCGTGATCAGGGGAAGACGGGCATTGTCGTCCCGGTGGCAAATGCCGAGGAGACAGCCGTCGTTGAAGGGCTTCAGGTGTTTGCGGTTGATAGTCTCGCCGAGGCTGTCGGGTTTTATTCGGGACAGATCGATATGGCTCCGGTTGATTTCAGTTGGGATGCTGTAATCACAAACCAAGGGAGTTGTCAGATTGATTTTTCGGATGTGAAGGGACAAGAACAGGCGAAACGTGCGGTCACAGTTGCCGCTGCGGGCGCTCATCATTTATTGATGATTGGATCTCCCGGCTCGGGCGAACCAGGGGACATAGAGAAGCCGCCCTCTCGACGATCCTGCCACTCGTTTTAAGCCCACAAATCGAAGGGTCTCTTCGGTCAATGCGATTCAGCGGTGGCGAGCTACACCGACCGTTGAATGTCCCGACATGAGAGAAACGCGTCAATTGGATAACTCACTCACGATCGTGTAGCATTTGGGTAGCACAAGCCTTTGGAGGAGTGGTCATGCGACGTTATTCCGCCGGACAAGTTGCCGTGATTTCATTCCTTTTAGCGATGCCATTTCAGGCGGTTCACGCCCAGAGAAAATTCGAGCGCATCAACGATCCCGATTTCGATTTGGCCGTGGCAAGGCCAGCCTTTACTGACAGGCATCCGAGGGTGCTCTTGGACGAAGCCCACTTCAACTACCACACCAGCGACGGATTTTACAAGCCGCTTGTGGATCTGATCACCAATGACGGCTGCCGAGTCACGCCAAACAAGAAGAAGTTTTCGGCCGAAGCACTCGACGGATTCGACATTCTCTTAATCGCCAACGCAGGATCGGTAAAGCCACCGCGTGGTCCGAATGTCACCGATCCCGCCTTCACGAAGGAAGAGTGTGACGCTGTGTATGCTTGGGTACAAGCCGGAGGAAGCCTCCTGCTAATCGCGGACCACGCACCAGCAGGTGCCATGGCCGAGATACTGGCCAATCGCTTTGGTGTCGATATGGGTAAAGGCTGGGCCGTTGATAGCGAACATAACACCAAATCCGGAAACAAATCGTGGCTCGTCTACACCGAGAAAAATCGATTGCTGGGCGACCATGCGATAATTCACGGCCGGAATGCTGACGAGAGAGTCAAGCACGTTGTCACTTTCACAGGGCAGTCGCTCAAGGGCCCTATAGGTAGTGTCGCCCTGCTCAAGCTCTCGGACACGGCCGAGGAGAGGAGACGACCCGGGGCAAAAAAGACAGTGTCAGCGAAGGGACGCGCTCAGGCGGTCGCCTTCCAATGTGGCAAAGGTCGTGTGGTCGTTCTTGGCGAGGCCGCAATGCTGACGGCGGGTATTCTCACCATTGACGGAAAGAAACGGTCCAAAATCGGCATGAACTTCCCAGGATCGGGCAACCGACAGTTTTCTCTCAACATGATGCGTTGGCTGTCAGGATCGGCGGAGTAAAGACCCGACAACTGGATTGCCGGGCGTGGCCGATCGAGTGGCTTTGGGAATCGTATTGCAAGAACTGCGTGCGTCCGCTTCTCGTTTGGACAACGCCGTTCCCGCTTATTCCTTGGTGGTGAACACCATCGAACTGGCCGTATTTGTGTCCCCAGGATCGGGTGAAGGGGAGGACGTGGACGTCGCGACTACCGACCGGCCTACCGCCAGCGCCACCCTGCCCACGACTTGCGACCAATTAGCATTTCAGGGTCCGGGGTAAAGCGTCGATGCTGGCAAAGCTCCACACGTTCTCGCTGCTCGGCATCGACGCATTGCCCGTCGAAGTGGAAGTCGATGTCTCGCCCGCCGCTCTTCCAAAGACGATCCTGGTTGGGCTTCCTGAGGCCGCGGTCAAGGAGAGCACACACCGCGTCGCACGAGCGATGGTTAACTCTGGGTTCATGAGGCCTCAGAACCGTGTAGTTATCAACCTCGCCCCCGCGGAACTTCCCAAGCAGGCTGCATCGTTTGATCTACCCATGTCACTGGGTATTCTCGCCGCGAGCGGCCAACTGTCTTCGGAATTGTTCGATCAATACGCAGTCGTTGGCGAATTGGCGTTGGACGGTCGAACGCGACCGACAAAGGGCGCCCTGTCGATGGCGATCGCCGCAGTGAATGAGGAGGACCTGCGCGGAATTGTGGTTCCAACGGATAGCGCTTCGGAAGCTGCAGTTGTCAGAGGAATCGAAGTGATCCCCGTTGCCAGTCTGGCTCAAGCCGCCGGATTCTTTACTGGTCAGATTGAAATAGAGCCAGCGACCGCTGATCTCACGGACCTGTTTCAACAATTGGGCGATTGCGAGGATGATTTCCGCGATGTTCGCGGGCAGGAAATGGCGAAACGGGCGATCACCATTGTTGCTGCAGGACGACACAACCTGCTGATGCTGGGATCGCCTGGAGGCGGAAAGACAATGATCTCGCAGCGTGTCCCTTCCGTGATGCCAGAACTCACACCTGAGGAATCGATTGAAACAACTCGCATTTACAGTGCTATGGGGCTACTGAAACCAGGACAACCGCTTCTGACGACACGCCCTTTCAGATCACCTCATCATACAATCAGCGACGCCGGGCTAGTCGGCGGCGGATCCATACCCTCCCCGGGTGAGATCAGCCTTTCGCACAATGGTGTGCTATTCCTCGATGAACTGCCGGAGTTCAACCGCCGCACGCTTGAAGTGTTGCGCCAACCTCTGGAAGATCGCGTCGTTACTATTTCACGAGCATTGAATGCGACCACGTTTCCCTCAGATTTCGTGTTGATTGCCGCGCTAAATCCTTGTCCGTGTGGCTATCGCAATGATCCGCGGCGCGATTGTCATTGCACCGTTCCCCAGATCGAACGATACATGGCCAAGATTAGCGGGCCACTGCTCGACAGAATCGACATCCAAATTGAAGTGCCTGCAGTGCCTTTCAAGGAACTTACCGCCGAGACCACAGGGACGAGTAGTGCGGAGATGCGAGAGCAAGTCGTCGTCGCTCGTCGGATGCAAGACCAACGTTTTGAGGGCAACAAGACCCGGTGCAATGGGCAAATGAGCGCCCGTCAAATCCGCCGGTATTGTCGCTTAACCGACGACTGCCTTAGCCTGCTCAAATCGAGCGTGAACGAACTCGGGCTTTCTGCGCGGGCCCATGACAAGATACTCCGTGTTGCCCGTACGATTGCAGATCTCGAAGAGAGCACGGATATTCACGTACATCACATCAGCGAAGCAATCAACTACCGAATGTTGGATCGGGGTTTGTGGACGTAGCAACGTGTGGTCCAGCAGCCTCGGAAGTTGGTTCATGGTGGTCCTGGGCCACCGTCCGGGGGCAAGGTCGTGCTGCTTGATTTGGATGTACACGCTTCTCGGCGAACCAGAGGACATGGAGAAGGCTGCCTCACGGCGATCCTGCCACCCCTGACGGGGGTGAGTCCGAGCGGCCAACTCACTTCGGTGCCTTCCACCTCCTACAGTTCGCGGATTCCGTTCGACGCTGAAGTTTGTCGCCGCCGAGTTCATCGGGGAGGAGTTTGGCAGCGAAGTCCGCAGCTGTTCGCCGATTCGCGTGTGTAATCATGCACGTTTCGTTTTACTTGAGCCCCACCGCTTTACCATCGAGTTTCCATTCTGGCTTGACAGTCACACCTAGGTGGGTCAACGCCGTCGTCGCGATGTCGACTATGTATACTTTGTCGTCCAGCGCTCCCCGTTTGGCTGCCCCTCCACTGACAATGAAGGGAACGTTGAGGATTTCAGGCACCTTTTGACCGCGAGAATGCCCT
>JAQWSQ010000039.1 GCA_029243145.1 Planctomycetaceae bacterium
TCATCATGTCGATAAACTCCCCATCACCGACTTCGCCCCGCAGTGCTTGCAAAAAGTCTTCGCCGTAACCCTGACTACCACGCGGGTTAGGCGCCAGGATCGCATAGCCGGCATTGGTCATGATCTGGAAATCGTCCCGGAAATTTGCCTCCCACGCGGCCGCCGGACCACCATGGATAAACACAATCAGCGGATCCTTACCGGATGAACGACCTTTCCGGACGGGTGGATAGTAAATACCTTCGATAAGCATGCCTCCCTTGCCTTCCCATTGCAGTACCTCGCCCTGAGTCAGGGTTCTATCTTCACGTATCCAGGGATTTGCATCCGTTAATCGAATAGGTTCTGACAACGAAAGATTACTAACATAAACGTCTTTTGGCGACATGTGATCTTCGAAAATGTAGGCCACTGTTTTGGTATCGGCGGAAAATGCTTGTGCACGGTGTATGCCGGTCTTTTTCGTCAGTGCCTTCGCTACGCCATTTACTGTATTGATCTCGTAGAGGTTTGTATTGACACCATGCTGTTCATTGTAAATCAGAGACGTGCTATCCGCAGACCAGGTCACAGCGCCGAGAACCTCACCGGTCTTCTGCCCATCAAGACGATTTTTCTTGCGTGTTTCAAGGTCCATTACCCAAAAATAGCCGGAACGCAAATCAAAGCCTTCGTCAGATGGGGCACGATATGCAAACTTCGACGCATCCGGTGAGATCAGCGGCAGTGACTCCGGTGCTTCGTTGAATGTTAGTTGCTCTAGCTTGCCACCCTTATATATGTACAACTCTGAAAAATGACCGTAGTTTGTACGATCATCTGGACGCGCTACAAAAATAATGGTTGCATTGTCCGACCCCAGTGCAAACTCATCAATGATCAGTTTTTCGTTTGTGATTTTCCTTGCGTTCTTACCATCAATCAGATCCAGTTTCCAAATATTGGAAAACCGGGCCCGCTCTTTCCCATTCGGAGCTTCGTCCACGAAAATCGGATCGGCGCCTGACTCAATCTCCCTCTCGGTCTCTTCGTCATATACATCTTCAGCAACAAAAAAGATCGTTTCGACATTGGGAGACCATTTGTAATCGACAATTTTTCCCGGGTGCTCGCTAACTTGAATTACTTCACCGCCATTGGTTGGCATGATGAAAATCTGCATTTTCAGCTCATCAGAGTCGCTATCTGATTCAACTTCACGCAGAAATGCCAATGATTTTCCATCCGGTGAAAAGGAAAAACTTTCACCACCCGCTATGCTGGTATATTCACTGACAGATGAACCGTCTGAAGATGCAAGAAAGTAGCGCTTTGTCCGCTCGTTTTTCGACCAGTCAAGCGAGCTGATTGAATAGAAAACTGATGTACCATCCGGCAATATCTTTACATCGTCGACGTTGCCCATTCGAAGTGCATCATCAATCGTGAAACTCTCCTGTCCATATGATGCGCCGCACAGAATCATTGCTGATATAAGAATGAGTTTCTTCATTGATTCAGAGATTCTTCATATTTCCTGACCCAATCTTCCATGGGGATAGTGGTTTCAGGGCTTCAAGTGGCGGAGAGAGAGGGATTCGAACCCTCGGTACGGTATCACCGTACACTCGCTTTCCAGGCGAGCACCTTAAACCACTCAGCCATCTCTCCGTTTGAAATCGTGTAACACCCGTTTGTGAGTCGCCCGGTCGATTTTGTTGCGTCTAACTCTCTTCGTCATCCCCGGGACGCTCGATACGCAATGTCGGCGGACGATCCATGCACCCGGCAGACCGATCACGTGGCGATCTCGGCGATACATCGGGAATGGTTAACTCCCGGTCAGCAGCAAGGTTATCAAGATCATCGGGTGCCTCAATTCGCTTGCCCGCCTCTGCATACTCGTAAAACTCGAGCTCCTCACAAGTCTCGATCCCACTACACGCGGACAGGCATCCCGCAACGACGATGACGGCAATTCTTGCTTGCATGCTCAATGGCTGCTCCCGATCGGATCTGGCTGCGTATTCAATGGCCGACGCATAATCCGGAATTTCTGTGCCCAAATAAGGCACGCGATGTTACTGTTCCAGAACCTGACTGGCAAGACACCGACACTGCCGTCAAACTGCGATATTCCTAACCCATAGTGCAACTCCACGGGGCAGCAGCATTAAGAGAATATTTTTAGATTTATGTCACAACTTATTGTTTTATCAGCTATTGTAAAGGACCGCCTTGGCGTCGTAAAGGATGTCAGCAAGGCAATCCTCGATTGTGGCGGCAACATCGAAGAAAGCCGCATGACCACACTGGGCGCGGAATTCGCCGTATTGATGCTGATTTCAGGCAACTGGCATACGCCGGCCAAACTTGAAAAGGCCCTGGACGAACTGGCTGACAAACACGGCCTGGTCATCAATCTCAAGAAGACCGGCACCGGTACGACTCATGACGACTGTATTCCTTACGGCGTCGACGTGATTTGCCTCGATCAGTCGGGCATCGTCTTTCATCTCTCGGATTTTTTCGCCTCGCGTGACATGGAAATCTGTGATGTCGCCACGCGTCGTTATGCCGCGCCACATACCGGCGCACCAATGTTTACCGTGCAAATGACCGTCAGCGTACCTGGGGCTGCACCGATCGGACAGCTGAGGGATGATTTCCACGACCTGTGCGAGCAGCTCAACCTCGACTCCATCTTCGAACCCGTAAAATCCTGAAACCAGAGCAAAGGGAGCAGAAACGTGGCAGGGCCCACATTGAATCGTGTTGTTAAAGACTTTAAGTGTGCAGCGACCGGCGACAAAACCGTCCACCTGAAGGGTCTTCGGGGCAAGAAGATCGTTCTCTATTTTTATCCCAAAGACTCAACCCCCGGATGCACCACCGAAAGCCAGAATTTTCGTGATCTGCATGCCAAGTTCAAGAGACAGAATGCGGTTGTTCTAGGCGCATCCCGGGACAGCCTTGCTTCCCACGAAAAATTCAAAGCCAAGCACAAATTTCCATTCGATTTGCT
>JAQWSQ010000140.1 GCA_029243145.1 Planctomycetaceae bacterium
CAGTCCCACTGCATCTCGTTTGAACTGATCAGAAAAACGCCTTCGCATCTGTTTTCCAGATGATGACGATCCAGACATAGTCGACTCCTCACTGAGAGCTTACACTCTCAACTGAGCGCCCACGATTCCTGGGGAAGTTCAGACCTCTGAATTCAGTAGTAGACTCCATTACCTCGGAGGAGGCTCTGGAATTTCTTCGAGAAGCCAATGTGACATTTGATAAAGCCAATCTAAAAGACGTGAAATCCATCTTGAATGGATTGTGATGACAGCTTAAGTCCGCGATTTATTTTGTGTGCCTCACGGACAATCACCGTCCCCGGCTTGCTCGCGCAAGCGGCTCAAAAAAAACTCGTTGATCTTTTCCTTCCCTCTTTGCGTTTCTCTGCCTCTTCGCGCCTTTGCGTCAAAAAATCTCTCTCATTACCAAACTCATCCCAGCGGGTCTTCCGGCCAGGGGTGTTTGGAGTATCGGCGTCGCAGGTCTTTACGGACTTGCGGGTAGGTGTTCTGCCAGAAGCTGGCCAGGTCGTCGGTGATTTGTTGCGGTCGCATGTTGGGGGCCAATAAATGTAATTGCAACGGCACACGTCTATTCGCGATGGCGGGAGTCTCACGCTGGCCGAACAGCTCTTGAATACGAATCGCCAAAACCGGTGGTTTTCCCGCTTCGTATTCCAGCTTGTAGCTCTTGCCCGACGGAGCTTGCCAATGTGTTGGGGAGAGCTGATCGATCTGTTGGAGTTGCCGGTAGTCGAAGTGTCCCTGTAGCGTGCCGAGCCAATCGCTCTTTTGAAGTTCCTCAAATGATCGGCAACTGCGGCACAGGTCGCGAAGCACTTGTCGCACCGCTTCATCATCAATCGCGGGCAGTTCCAAATCTGGGCACCATTCAGCCAGTGATTGCACTCTCGCCACAAATTGGTCAAAGGCCCGGTTTTCTTTGGGGAAGATACGATTCCAGTTGCCGCACGCAGCTTGATAGAGTACTTCTTCGGTCGCTGCAGAATTCGGGACAGCAATGGGCGACTCTTCGAGGATCAGATCGTCCCAGTAAGTCCGTCGGCGTCCCATGAGTTGTTTTTGAGTCGGATGAAAGAAGACTTCGTCCCGCGTCTCCAGTAGTTCGGCGGGGAGCCAATCGAGTTCGACTCCCGAAGCGAGGCGGACCCTTGCGTTGGTTGATTTATCATCGACATCGACGCACAGAATCAAGTCTGCATCTCGAACAACCGATGTGGGAGAGAGTTGGACGCCGCGACCTCCCACCATGAGGGCGTTTGGTTTACCCGGTTGCCGACGTTTGGCGAGACGGTCGGGATAAGCGGCCAGCAGCGATTGGAGAATCGCTTTGTCCTCGGATCCATCGTGGCCAGATGCTGCACTCAAAGAGGTCTCGATGATCTGTAGTAACTGCTTCGCAATTTTTTCGATGTTCTTTCCCGCTCCACGGTTAAAGTTCCCGAAGTTCGTTGGATACGGTCGTCCCGCGATGGCCGCTTCAAAGGCGTCCAACAGATCGAGGACATCAGAGCGACCGGAATGAGTCGCTTTGACATCGTGTCCCGATTTGCCCGCGCGTCCTTGATGTGCGGGTCGAAAGGGATTGCGTTCGGAGAGTAACGCGGCGAGAGTTGCGATTCTGTCAGGAATACCGCGACGGTGTCCCTCAACCAACAAGCGGGCCAACCGAGGAGTGACCGGCAATCGGGACATCGAGATGCCGAGAATGGTTGGACCGGTTTCATCGAGAGCCCCCAATCGAGTCAGTAAGCGTTCGGCATGATTGGCAGAAGACTCAGCCGGCGGCTCAAACCACGGAAATGATTGCAGATCACTTTCGCCCCAGACCTTCAGTTGCAGAAAGACGCCCGAGAGATCGACACGATGAATTTCGGCGGTGTCATGTTCGGGGCGATGTCGATGCTGGGCCTGTTCCCATAATCGTAGACAATAACCGGGGGCCGTCCGCCCTGCTCTTCCTGTTCGTTGCTCGGCGCTGGCTTGTGAGATCGGGACAAGTTCCAAGCGGTCCAGTCCTAAGTCGTGATTAAATTGCATACTGCGAGCGAGACCGGAATCAATCACACCCGTTACGCCGTCGATGGTGAGTGACGACTCGGCAACATTGGTGGCTAAAACGACTTTCCGTTGCGGACTTGGCGCGAGAACTTCGTCTTGTTGATCGAGTGGCAGGTCGCCATAGAGTTGCAGGAGTTTCAAATTGTGTTTGTTGGCGATCGATTCCAGTTCTCGGGCCGTTCTAAAGATCTCACCCACGCCCGGTAGGAAGATGAGGATGTCGCCGGGAGTCTGATTCAACACGTCTGGCAATTGGGTGGCAATCTGTTCTTCAATCTTGCGTTGATCTCGCCGTTTGAGATATTTGACTTCGACCGGATGTTGTCGCCCTTCACTTTTGACAATGGGGCAGCCACCCAGATATTCGGCAATCGGTTCCGCATCGAGAGTCGCCGACATGACAACGATTTTCAGATCGGGACGAATGGTTTGCTGCACACGACGAATCATCGCCAGACAAACATCGCTTTCGAGACCCCGTTCATGGAATTCATCAAACACAGCCACGCCGACATCTTCGAGAAACGGGTCGTCTTGCAGGCGTCGTAACAGGATGCCATCGGTGACCGTCAACAGTTTGGTCTCGGCAGATTTCCGGCTATCGAAACGGACCTGATAACCGACCAAGCCGCCGAGAGATTCCTGCATCTCCGAGGCAATGCGACGAGAGGCGGCCCGTGCGGCGATGCGCCGCGGTTCGAGCATGACGATCTGTTTGTCGTCAGAGAGGCTGGCGTTCCAGATCGCGGGAGGCACGCGAGTCGTTTTACCGGCTCCGGTCGGCGCGTGTAGGACCGCCGAATTTGCAGTCTCCAGGTGGGTTAATAACTCGGGGAGAACCGCTTCAATGGGCAAATCGTGATGATGTGAGGAGGCGCTCATGGGAGTCCACAATGTCATGGATTGAGTCGGTTTCGCAAGGGAACTCGCAGATCTGTCCGGGAATCTGCTACGACCCGGCATTTGAATGATCAAAATCGCGCTTTCATCGGAGGAATCTGCTGTTATAATGAATCAACGCGGATTGATCTGACGATCTAAACTGTGACCCACCTGAAGATTTCCCACCAAACCTCCCTCCCTCGGATATTCACATGTTGAACCTTCAAGGACGTGCCTACAAAAACTGCGATGGCGTAACTCGTCGTGATGCTCTCAAAATCGGGACATTAGCGTTCGGTGGATTGAATGCTCTGTCGTTACCCAATTTGCTACGCGCCGAATCGCTAGCCGGTGGATCGTCTCACAAAGCGATCATCATGGTTTATATGTGCGGTGCTCCCGGACATCAGGATTTGTATGATTTGAAGATGGACGCCCCAGCCGAAATTCGGGGAGAGTTCAAACCGATTGCGACTTCAGTACCCGGCATGGAACTGTGTGAGCATTTGCCCGGCTTGGCAAAAGTGGCGGATAAAATTGTTCCCATCCGTTCGATGTATGGTTCTCCTAACGGATCCCACGATTCCTTCATCTGTTACACGGGCAAGTCGTTCCAGAATCAGCCGACAGGTGGCTGGCCTTCGATTGGATCGGTCATTTCGCAATTACAGGGACCAAACAATCCCTCCGTGCCACCCTTCCTCGGGTTGGCTCCCGATACCGGTCATCCGCCGTACGGCTCTCCCGGACATCCCGGATTTTTGGGAGTCGGTCACTCGGCGTTTCGTCCTTCCGGCCCGAGTCGTCAGGACATGGTTCTGAACGGGATCAACGAACAGCGTTTGCAGACCCGCAAAGATTTGCTGGCCACGGTCGATAATCTTCGTCGTGACATTGATGCCAGCGGTGCAATGGATGGTCTCGACAGCCTAAATCAACAGGCGCTCGATATCCTGACATCAAGCAAGCTGGCCGATGCCTTGGACTTGTCTCAAGAGCCACAAGAAGTCCGCGACCGTTACGGTAAAGGCGATACCAAAAACTACGGCGACGGTGCTCCCCGTAACCTGGAACACTTTTTGACCGCTCGGCGACTCGTCGAAGCGGGAGCCCGTGTTGTGACTTTGAACTTCGGACGCTGGGACTTCCACTCCAATAACTTCAACGGCCTCAAAGACACTCACCTGCCTCAATTCGATCAGGGGCTTTCGGCACTCATCGAAGACATTTACGAACGTGGCATGGACAAAGATGTCGCCGTCGTTGCCTGGGGCGAATTTGGACGCACACCGCGGATCAACAAAGATGCGGGTCGCGATCACTGGCCCCGAGTCGGCTGTGGATTGCTGGCTGGCGGTGGCTGGAAGACAGGGCAAGTCATTGGAGCAACCGACCGGCTTGGTGGTGAAGCCGTGGATCGTCCGGTCCACTTCGGCGAAGTCTTCGCCTCGCTCTATCGACATATGGGACTCGATCCCCACGCGATCACGCTGCCGGACTTCTCAGGTCGTCCGCAGTACATCGTCGACCGCTACGAGCCTCTGCCCGAGTTAGTGTGAGGGTGAAGCAGAAAAATTGAAGGGTTAGAGATGTAGGGCCGGCTCCACCGGCCAGCAGATGCAGGCTGGGACTGGTCCCAGCAAATGACATCTTTGATTCTCGATGAGATCGCTGGTGGCGGGCTGTTTGTTATCTTAGTGGATTCCTCGGCAGGAAGGCCCCTGCCCTACAGGTTATGTTTTGAGTCGAACCAGCCGGCGATTTCCATCTTTGTTCCTCGTGAATGTCCTGTTGGTTCAATTCAAATAACTCGTAAAATTACCCGGTTGCCGCAAGTGAAGTTGAATTCATGTTCCTTACCGCCAGCAACTCCGGTGCATTATTATGTTATGCAGTTTTCGCGGTAATCGGCCGGAATTCATCATTGACGGCTGTACGCAGCCTGGCTTGCTGATCAGCGGGCTCAATGGTGTCGATGAATGCACCGATCAGGGAAAGCAGATTATTGTCAGTTACGATTGAATTGAAATCCTCAATCAACGGTTCGAACATATTGTAGATATGCGTGCGAAATTGGATCTGAAATTCATCTGAAAGTGATCCTTTTGCCTCGTGCCCTGTAAACGGATCGATAATCTTGGGCAGATAGACAATGTTCCACGGTGCGGTGAATGCGAATGGATTCTTGGTCCGCCCAAAGACGTGTGATATTTGGTAGTTTCGTAGCTGTTCGCACCCGTTCTTTTTCGTTTTGGCGAATCCCGTAAAGTCCCGAAGAAGCTTTGTTGGTGCGGCATTGTTGGTCTTATCTATCACAACGTTCTCGTTGCCGAAAACCGCTTCATAAAGCTCTTGGAAGAGTCGTGAATTGCTGCCCTGCCTCCCGAAGCTACGAATTATGACCGCCTCATTGCTGATTACGCGGCGTTTAAGCGACTCCCATTCGTCAGTGGCACGATTGACAGGTACAGCGATTATTTCGTCGATCCCAAATCGGAACAGGTCGGCCGGGGCAATGTTGACGGTGTCGAGAAAGCGTTCGTAGGAATCCCGCATGTCTTTGTTTCATAATATGTGAAATCACCGGGTTGCCACCAGTGACGTTGGTTTCAGATACGGCTCGGACGGCAACTCCGGTGTATGCGTTTTGTTATGCAGGCTTTTGCTTCGAACGAGCGTGACGCTGACCAATTAAATTTTCGTGAGCATCGCAACGTTCGAATAGTCTGTTGCGGCATTCCAAGTTGGCATTGCTGATCTCGTTAGCCCGCATTCCGTGCAAGAAACAATTTCCATTGTGAATTATACCGAAACTTCGTGCAGGGCCACGGAGGTACAGGCCAACCAATTGGGGCGAGTCACCAGTGTATTTATCATTGCCGCTCTGAACTGCGTCACAAAAAGCTGAGAATACTGCGCGATGTTCGTCCGACATCACCAGTTCGCCATTCAAATTGAAAGTCCTCGACAACAGGTTTTCCCGAACCAGCCGCGAACACGAGGTCAGATTGTTCCGGCATTTCGTATTCGGCAACCTTGACCTTCTTGTTGTTAACCCACGAAATCGTCGCAACATAAAAGCTGGCGCCAAACCCCTCGCCATTTCGAGTACCGTAGGCGATCTTGAACGGTGATTGTTCCGGAAATGAAGACGCAGCGTCACTGATATATTGTTTTGCGATCAACAACCGTTGTTCCGGCGTCGCATCGACAGGAAAGAGGATTCCGGAATCGATTGCGTCGGTCAATTGGCTGATGATTTGAGAAGGAAGGAGTACAGCACCACAATACCCAAAGATGTCGGGAGAATTCCGGCACGCAAAAACCTTTCGTCCGCAGTCCCAACTTGCAGTTGAATTGCTTAAACGACTGTCGCTAGCGATGTAAAGCGACGCAGGCCCTCGATTATCAATGCCCGTCCATGAGATGAGCGATGTCATAAATCGCTCCGATGTCTGTATGACCCAGCCACCCCCGCCGTAAACGACGGAGGTAGGTCCTCCGACCTCGCTCCCCATGTGTTGTAGAAAAAAGTGGAGAGCCTGGGAGTTGCAAGGGTCATATCGTTACCTGCATAACTAAGGATAGACGGAAATCAATTTTATCTAAATCAAGAGATTATTCTATCTGAATTTCTTGAATTTAGCTTCAAACTTAACCATGACGGATACGCATTAAAATATTTCTTTGGAGAGTTCTGCTTGTGTCCTTGATTCCAGGACTGGAGGAAGTCATGACGCTACAGTCGGTGAAGGCTCCCAGATTGCTCGACCAACTGCGGAAAAAAACTGCGGGTCAGGCATTACGATTGGCAAACCGAGCAAGACTATGTGATATGGATCGTCAAGTTTCTGAAATTCCATCGCGATCAAAACGAGGGGTGATGGCGGCATCCACGCGCACTGGGAAAGGCAGAAATTGAACGGTGGGCTAGTGCCCAGCGGTTGATCTCGTCACTGTTTCATCTGCGTGATCTGCGATTAAAAACTTTGCGGACAATCTGCGGGGGCTTCCGTTTCACGGAGCGCCCGCCGCCACACTTTTTGATTCGTTTGATTCGAGCTATTTGTGGTCAGTGCTTCCTCATTCCATTTGCGATGGGGCTCCTACGTCACCCCGTTTG
>JAQWSQ010000147.1 GCA_029243145.1 Planctomycetaceae bacterium
GGAATCTGTCCTCGCACCCGGCTCGACAGACAGACGATGCCCTGCTGAAAGACTGCGAACTGACCTTTGGTCGAGCGAGTGGTCCTGGGGGGCAACATCGCAATAAAGTCGAAACCGCCGTCACGATTCGACATCTTCCGAGTGGGGTGCAGGCTTCTGCCGTTGAACGTCGCAGCCAGAAAGAGAACCGAAAAGTCGCGACTTTTCGTCTCAAAATCCAACTGGCGGTTGAATTGGAAGTCTATGCCACTGAAGGAGAGATTCCCTCAGAATTGTGGGGAGATCGTTGTCGGGGTGGAAAAATCTCTTGTAATGAGGAGCATCAGGACGCACCTTCGATGTTGGCAGAGGCAATTGTTTGCTGCCGTTTGCATGGATTTGTCCACACGGCAGTGGCCACTCAACTCGGTTGTTCGGGAACACAGTTGTTGAAGTTTCTGGCCAAATTTTCGGCAGCACGCCGATATTTCGAGAAATCACGTTCCGAGCGGGGTTTGCCGACTCTAAAATTTCGTTGATTCTCAGTCTAATCGCTCAAATTCAGAATTCGGCAGGTGACGATTCGACGCTTCGATGAAATAATGGAATCAACAATTGTTCCCTCCCCTGATTTGGGGATCACCGTCACCATTCACAAGACCTCCTTTTATTATGTCAGACTCTTTCAGGCAGGCTGAATCGCGTAGTTTTTCGCTACCAGGACTGCTGGCGTTGTTGGCCGGATGTGGTCAAATTTTCGCCACCTGGAAGTTTCGATCCTACACCAGTGGTTGGGATGATGGGCTGCGAATCGGCAACTATGCCGTGGCATTCTGCTTAACACTCTGGGGGCTGAAGCAGATTGTGGCAGAGTGGCAATCCAGCCCCACTCGCACTCACGGGACTCGCGCGGGGCGACGCAAACAATATCGGGTTAACATTCCTGTCGAGGGGATTGTTTTTCTCGTGATTATGTCGGTCATGTTCATCGGCGCAATGCTTGGTAAGCAGAACATGTTATTACTTGTCTTCTCTCTTATGGCGGGCGCATTTGTCGCGAATGGATTCATCTCATTCAATCTATTGCGACACCTTTCCGTAAAACGTCAATTGCCGTCGTTGATCACAGCGGGAGACCCCGCCAATTTCTATATTGAAGTCAGCAACCAAAAAATGATGACTGTCTGGGTGTTGACGGTCACTGATTCGATTGTGAATGAGAATGAGAGCTTACGGGCGTCTGTGGTGTTTACACGCATCCCCGGACACGGAAAAAAACTGGGGCAATATCGTGTTCAGTTAATGCAGCGCGGAAAATACCAAATTGGCCCGGTTGTCTTCTCAACGCGATTTCCGTTGGGGATCGTCGAGCGATCGGCTGTCGTGCATACGACAGAAGAAGTGATTGTGTGTCCGCGACCGGGAACTCTGTTGGTGAGTCGTCAGTCGCTTCGTTCTCAAGATCAGCTTGTGATGCGGAACACGACTCGTGTCGGAGCTTACGATGATGAGTTTCATCGCATTCGTGAGTATCGGTATGGCGATAATCCCAAAGCCATCCATTGGCGTTCTTCGGCTCGTCGAAATGAACTGATGGTCAAAGAGTTTCACGAAAGTCGTGATGAAAATCTGATGATTCTCCTCGATTTGTGGCAACCACAGTATCCTGAAACGGAGCATTTGGAATGTGTCGAAACTGCGATTAGTTTTGCCACGACAATCATTAAAGATCATTTAGCAGCCGTACGCGATTCCGAAATCCAAATTGCCGGATCGGGCGTTGAATTCTCGGAATGGTCGGGTGCTGCTGGCATGAGCGGTTGGGAATCGGTCTTAGAATATTTGGCTTTGATTCAGGCGGGACCAACCACTGAATTGGGCGATCTGAATCAGTATTGGAAGACTCAACGGAAAGCCGACACCCGATGTTTGTTAATCACGACTCGTTCGCTCCCCGAGTTGTCGGAAATATTTGAAGACTCCAGTGTGGACTCTGAGAATACTCAACTCTCGTTTGAAATGGATTTATTGATTTACTCGGCCACCAAAGGCGGGCTGAATGGACTCTTTGAGCCTCCTGAAAATCTCATCACTTACGAAGGGATCTCTAGCGATCCGCGTCAACGAGTCGTCTCGGTCGATGACTCAGAACGCTCGGAAAGGAATTCCTGAAGATGTCTTTAGCAACCATGTTTCCGTTGAGTGTTTATCTGATGTTGGCGATGTCCTCGTTTGTGCTGTTGTATGCGGAAGGCACTCTGTTTCCCGCCGTCCTGACGATTCCTCTGGCATTTATTGGATATCTCTATAGCGAACGAAAATCAGTCTTGGTGCTGTCCGGCTGGATGGCAAATCTGATTGGGCTGTTTGCCTTGGCTGCCGCAGCGCGTGAATTTATGTCAGATAACCCCGAGGGGCGGCTGCTTTCAGGAGCACACTTGTTGGTTTATCTGTCGTGGTTGGTGATCTTTTCGACAAAATCTCGACAACACTATTGGTGGACGATTGCGCTCAGTCTGTTGCAGGTCGCCGTCAGTTCGGTGTTGATGGACAGTGTCGAATACGGCTTCTTCCTGATGATATTTGCGTTGATGTCAATCTGGACGGTCTCATTGTTCACTTTGTTTCAAGCGTATCGAGACGAAAACGATGATGAAGGCTCCGAACTGACGACGATGGAGTCTGGGATGTCGCAGCGTTTGAATCCCCATCATGTCGTCTCTTCGCAAGGGCGAATCTTGTTTGGGATGCCGAGCCGGTCCATTGGTGGTGTGGAGTATGATGCTCATGCAAAATGGATCGGGTTACGGTTTGCCGGGCGAGCAGTTGGGATTACTTTTGCCTGCCTGCTTATTGGAGTGGGATTTTTTATGTGCATCCCAAGACTCTGGGCCGATTTGAATCCGTTCGAGAATGAATCTCTCGAAGGGGTGCAAGTTAAGTTCGATCAAAAAGTTCGCCTCGGTGATATGGGGGCGATTCTAGAGAGCCGGCAACCCGCACTGAATATTCAGATATTTGATGGTGCCAATGAATTACCCGTTCCGATGGAATCATTCTTGTCGCGACACGGTATGGACGAGCCCTATTTTCGTGGGACGTCAATGGATTTATATTCGGAAGATTACACCTGGAGCACTTCGAAAGAAACGACTAACCCTGTGAGACCTTCGTTCGACGGGCGAGACTCGCATTTCAGGCAGCACATCGAGCTGGAAGCGGTCGGTACACCGTTTCTCTTTTGCCTGCACCCGGTGATGGCAATGAAAATTCGATCTCCACGCAATGATGGGTATTTCTTCGACGGAGTGTACTCCACCTTGTTCCGTCAAAACAAACGCAATCTCTCTTCAAGAATGATCTATGATGCGTACTCTCCCAAATACAAGATGGCTCAAATCTTCTATGTCGAACGCTATATGGATCTGCCACGGAAAAGTGATCTCAATGGAATCTTCATTCAATTTCCTGAAAGCCGCTTACCTCGAGTTCGCCAACTTGCTCTCGATGCGGCCAATCTCAAAGAAAATGACTTGCCGCTTGATTACGGTGCTGAGACCGAAATTGCCGTTCAGCGGATAGTTTTACATTTGCGAGATTCAGGACAGTACTCCTATTCACTGAGTGCGGAAATTATCGATCCAAACATCGATCCGGTCGAAGATTTCCTCTTCAATCGTCAGCGTGGACATTGTGAATATTATGCATCGTCATTGGCATTGATGTTACGTTCGATTGGTGTGCCAACGCGCATCGTCAATGGATACAAAGGGGGGGATGTTGACGAGTCATCGGGGATCTGGCATGTGCAGCAACGCCATGCTCACGCGTGGGTCGAAGCGTTTTATGGAAATCGCTGGCATACGCTCGATGCGACTCCCGCCGCAGAACGAGAGGAATCGGTCGCCTCTGTGGGGAGCGAACGAATGAGTTGGGTGGAATTCAAGCAATACCTGCAAAGTCAATGGGCGCGATATTTCGTAGGCATGAGTTTCAATTTTCAACGTCAGAATATCTATCGGATGACAATCGATGAACTCAAAGCCTTTGGTCGCTCTTTGGTGGTTTCATTGAAGGGAGCCGTCGCGCAAGTGATCGATTTTATCAAACACCCCGAGCGCTGGTTCAGCCTGCGCGGAGGAGTGACTGCTTTTGTACTTCTAAGCCTGTTGACGGGATTATTGTTTCTGCTCAAATGGTGTTATCGCAAGCTGAAGAATCTGTTCCTGAAGCAAAACAGAACCGCACGCAAACGACGGCAGATTGAGTTTTATGAGCGGTTCTTACGGGTTTGTGAAAGAAATCGACTCCTCAAAAAACCTCAACAAACCCCACGAGAGTTTGCACTTCAGGTCTCTCAGGAATGGAATCCGATCTTAGCAGCCAACGGCATGGCGACGTTGCCACGTTCATTAGTCGAGAAGTTCTACACGATCAGGTACGGCGACGAACCGCTCGTGAAAAGTGAAGAGCAGGAGTTATTGGAGACACTTCGGATTCTGGAAAAGGCATTCCAGCAACAACCAACGATAAAACCGACCGCGGTCGCATCCTGAAAGTTGTGAATCAATGTTTGCCGCGTAAGCGAGGGTCGGCGGCATCTCGAAAGGCTTCGGCGACCAGGTTGTAAGAGGTGATGGTCAAGAAGATGGCCATACCAGGATAGAAGATAATCCAGGGTGCTGAATCGAGATAATCACGTCCCGTGGCCAGAATTCCTCCCCATGAAGGCGTCGGGACACTGATTCCCAGTCCTAAAAAGGAGAGAGCCGATTCCGTTAGTATCGCCCCGGCAACGCCAAATGTTGCCGACACCAAAACAGGGGCCATGGCATTGGGGAGAATATGCTTGAAGATAATTCGCCACGGAGAGTAACCGAGTGCCCGTCCTGCCAAAACAAACTCTTGGTTAGAGAGCCTCAAAAATTCACCACGCACCAGTCGCGCAATTCCCGTCCAACTGGTTAAGCCAATCACGATCATGATCTTGAAGATACCCGGCCCCAGAAACGCGACAATCGCCAGAATTAAAAAGAAGCTGGGGAAACAAATCACAATTTCAATCACGCGGGAAATTAGTATGTCGGCGGTGCCGCGAAAATATCCGGCAATCGACCCGACAATAATTCCAATCGTCAAGGCGATTGAGACAGACACGATTCCGACGGCTAGGCTCACACGCCCCCCCCAGATCATGCGGGTGAAAAGATCACGACCGCTATCATCGGTCCCCATGATGTGAGGACGCGACCACGGCAGCACGTTGTGACGAACGTCGTCTTCATTCTTGTTCGGAGCATCCTTGTCGCTCTGCTGCGAACCCTGTATCTCTTCAAGCAAAAGCTTCTGTTCCCGTTGCACGGCTTCTTCTTTGAGTTGCTGAAGTTCTTCAGGAGTGAGGATAGAGCTGGTAAAACCAGCCATTTTCTGTGGTTCGGCGAACAGTAAGTCGAGATTGCTTTCGTCGAGTGCGAAGGGAACGAGTGGCCAGACCACACTCTCGTAAATCACATCAGCGTCCTCCGCATTTGTAGAATTCGCATATAATCCGGCACGATACGGTGTGATGTCCACTCTCTCGGGAACCATCAGCTTCCAACAAAGTGCGCTCACTACTGGGATAATTATGTAGACAAGTGGAATCAGCTTTTTTTTACCGGAAGGATCGCAACGATTGACGAATGGCATCCAGATTGGAGCAAATACGACAATGGGGATAAACACCATGAAACCGATATCGGACCACGAGAGCGATTGGAACACAGGCCAATAAGTTCTACTCGTCAGATGATCGGAGACATCTCGATATTCCGAACGGAATTCTGATCGCATCGATTTCAGATCACTCCGCACAGAAGCGTCCGTGACGGCCAGCTGAGACAGATCGGCAATCTGCGATGCGCGTTCGGAAAAAGAACGACGCTGCTCTGTCGGAAGTCGTGAGGCGATAAAGCGACCGGTCTCACCAATCACACGCGCTTCGCGCCGAGCATTTGCCAACTCCTCTGCAGTTGGTTCGTCAGGCAAGCGACTGATTTTTAATGCCAGTGTGGTGATGGTGCGAATCGATTCATCGATTTCATATCGATTGATCCCGTAATACCAGATCGGTCGATTGTTGGCGATGAATGGTGCGAAGACGCTGACAGCGATCAATAAGATGATCACCCAGCCCGATAAGACCGCCAGCTTTCGTTTGCGGAATTCTCGCATAATCAGCGACCACTGACTCTGTTCTTTGATATTTGCTTCCGCGGGAGCGGATTCCGTGCGACTCAAAGTGCTCTCCGTATCAGCGATTTTCAAAGGAAACTTGAGGGTTCACCAGAACGTATAGAATATCGGAAACCAAAATTCCAAAGAGCGTCATGACGGCTGATAAAATCAGCGTTGCCATCACGATGTCATACTCACGTAAAAAGATAGCGTTGATGGTGTAATATCCCATGCCGTTAATTTGGAAAATCGTCTCAATAATAACGCTCCCACCAATCAAAAATGGAAGTAACGAAGCAAACAAAGTGATCACCGGAAACAAACCGTTTCTCAGGGCGTGTACAAAAATCAATCGTTTCTTGCTCACTCCTTTGGCTTCAGCCGTACGGATGTAATCCTGATGGATGACTTCCAGCATTCCCGCGCGCATTTGACGACTGAGATAAGCCAGTCCGCCGTAAGTCAGACAGACAATTGGTAGGAAAATGTGGTGAAAGTAATCTTTGAATTTCCCGAGCGTGGTGAGTTCCTCATAATTGTCAGAGGTGAGGCCCAAGATGGGGAACCAAATCATTTGCGAACGGTCAGAGAAGTTCATCCGCAAAAGTTCGGCAATCCAAAAGGAAGGTAACGAATACAAAATGAACAATGTGACTGTGGAAATGATGTCTGCATTTGATCGGGGGAACGCCGCACTCATAATCCCGAGCGGAATGGCGATCAGATAGATCAATGCGAAAACAATCAAATTGAGTTGCATGGTGATCAGCAGACTCGATTTGAGATCGGGCCAAACCGGGCGGTTCCGCAGGATCTCTTTTAAGTCCATCGTGACCAATCGTTTGAGGAAATAGCCAAACTGAATATGGACCGGTTTGTCAAAATGCCAGCGTTCGCGAAACCTCTTCATGGCATCTTGCGTGGACTTTTGTGAGTCCATGCCTGCTGCGCCCTGTCCACCACCAAACTTCATCGAAGTTGGGTCGCCGGGGGCCAATTTAATTACAAAAAACGAGAGCAATATAATTCCCAATAAAGTGGGAATCATCAACAGCAATCGTTTGGCGATGTATCGGATCACCAGTCACATCCTCCGTGAGATCAATTGTAACCTTGAGCGAAATTAGTTCTGCTGCAACTCTTTGGGAACCCACCATTCGGTGAGGTCAAAACCTGGTCGAATCCGGTACCATTTCACACCTCTAAACCGTTTGTTATAAGCGCCGTGATCTTTGCCCGTGTACAAGAATGTGTAAGGTTGCTCGCGATCCAGAATGCGGTGCAACGAATTAAAAATGGCCGATCGTTTGTCTTTATCGACGGTGACCCGAACCTGTTCAATCAATTCATCGGCTTCTGTCGAAGCAAAAGCGACATGGTTGCTGCTGCGTTCTTCATTCGCCTGCGAAGAGTGCCAGATTTGATAGGGGTCACTTTCCAGAGGACTCCTCCAGCCGAGAGTGACGGCATCGAATTTTCGATTCATGACATTTTCGAGGAACGAGGCCCATTCCAGTTGTTTGACATCGACTTGAATGCCGACGGATTTGCAGTTTTCCTGAAGTAGTCCCGCCAGGATTTCCGTTGATTTTCGGCCCGTCGCCGTCAGTAACGTAAACTCGAACTTTTTCCCGTCTTTGTCGAGAATGCCGTCGCCATCGGTGTCGGCCCAACCCGCTTCTTCCAAGAGATCTCGTGCCGCCTCTGGATCGTAACCGATGGGCTTCACGGCCAGGTCGTAAGCGGGAGAGAAATAGTAAGCCGAGCCAGAAACCAGAACCCCCTGCCCGTACAGTTTTTTCTCGAGAAAGTCTTCTAGGTCCAGTAGTAAAGCCAGTGCCAGCCTGACTTCACGTTGTTGGAACATGGGCTCCTTCAAGTTCCATCCAATATAGGAAAACGAAGGGACATACCAGTGAGCCATGACATACTTGTTTTTGAACCAACTCGGTTCCGGGACGAGATCCTCGAATGCCTGCTCGGCAGTCATGCGGTAAAGAAAATCGATATCACCCGATTTCAAGGCCAAGAGAGCGGTCGTGTCTTGGTTGATAAATTTGAACACAATTTCGTCGAGATAACCTTTGTATTTGTCAGTCCAATAATTGGGATTTCGTTTGAGGATGAGCCGATCATTATCGATCCATTGATCGACGACATACGGTCCCGTTCCCATGGGGGCGCGGTTATATCGCGTGTCGGTGTTAAAGAATTCTGCAAACTTCAGCCCGTGAACACTTAACTTTTTCTGTGCATTCTCTTCCTCTTCGGTCAATTCCTCCATGACGAGAGTCAGTCCATCCTCTTTGAAGAACTGTTGGAAGAGATGGAGCGGTGGGCCGTAAACGGGTAATCCTGCCGTCACCTCAAAAGCTTTGAAATACTGTTCGCGATACTGCATACGGACAGTG
The DNA here is from genome assembly GCA_029243145.1 of Planctomycetaceae bacterium. Classification (GTDB taxonomy): domain Bacteria; phylum Planctomycetota; class Planctomycetia; order Planctomycetales; family Planctomycetaceae; genus JABURQ01. The sequence continues at coordinate 8,607 of JAQWSQ010000147.1, forward strand.
AGCGAGTCCAACGCGTCGCAGCGAATGACATTGTCGTAATAGACTCGAATAGAGTCACCATCGACGAAATTATTATTGATCACATGATAGGCGAAAACGAGATCGGCAGAGGTATAAGGGGTTCCATTAGACCAGCGAACTCTCTCGTCAATGTTGTAGGTGTAGACAGTGCCTCGTTGGAGATCGACATAATCATCTTTGGAGAGTTCGAGATATTCCTTGTCACCCAAAAATTCTTTGAGTGACGATTTAGGAGAAAGCGCCATTACTTTTAAGCTGCCATCAGGGCTCTCTTCCGCAGAACCAATAATTTCATACCCGGTTTTGACTGCATACTTTCCGGGAGTAATTCCCGTGACGACGATTTTTCCGTCATCATCACTCCACAGGTGATAACCATTTTGAGGAGCACCCACGATGTCTCCCATCGGGAACAAACCAACCCAAATGTCACCCAAAGACTTCTTGTCTGGTCCATAAGTCATCAGGGTCATTGTTGGCGGGGTATCGTCTTTCTTAAACTTCGGGTAGTCCAGTTCCGTTTCAGTGACCGGTTTTTCCCCTTCGAGGCTGACAAATCGTTCTTTCCCCACATAATCTGGGGAAAGCTTAATGGAGTCCTCCTCAATCCAGCTTTTGGCCATTAACGGTTCAAACTCAAATGTTTCTGGATTCTGGGCTGCCATCGCCTGAACCAGATAAGGATCCGACATAATCGATTGCACCGCCGATGACTCGGTGATCGGATTCATGGTCTTCGGTTCGGATTCAATTCGCATGACAATGCGGCCACCTGCCACGGGTTGCGAAGATGAGTTTTTAGCATCGGGATTCCCGACATCAGCGGGAATGGGCTCACCAATGACCAGGGTTTCGCCTTTTTGATCGACGCGTGGAATCGGAATCCCGGCTAACTCTTCCATCAACTCGTAAGTGGGAACGTCTTCGAACGTCTCGTTGAACTGGCGCGATTCTTGGCCGGCGTTCTCATTCGCAGAAGTTCCATCTGATCCTCCTGAGGAACCGGTTGGTTCATCGTCGCCACCGCATCCGATGAAGAAGAGGCCGCAAAGCAATGCGAGAATGATGCGTGTCCATTGAGGCAGCGTTGACATGAGAACTCCTTGACTTCGATGTCGATCATAGTGTCGGGTGTGCGCCCGGAACCAAATGGGATTGCTGGATCGATTGTGGCAATTCTGGCACAATGCCGCAACCCCTTTTTCTTCAGTGTTTTACGCCGGGAAAGAACACCTCGTTGGGGCAACTTTCAGGGATTTTAATTGCTCTTCTGAGTCGAGACGATCAGGATCTCGAACAGACCACTCTGAAAACATTGATAGTTTGTCTGGAATCACCTCAGAAAGCACTCTTCATGAAGAAATATCGCGTCGCCATCATCGGTCATACCGGACAGGGAAACTTCGGTCATGGTCTCGATACCGTCTGGAAGTCACTGCCTGAACGTTTCACAGTCGCCGGTGTCACCGACCTGAATGAGCAAGGTCTGGCAAACGCCGTCGAGAAGACGGGAGCCGAAAAAGGCTTCACCGATTACGAAAAAATGCTGAAGGAGTTGCGACCCGATATTGTTGCCGTCTGTCCCCGCTGGATCACACGGCATCACGAATTGGCGATGGCGGCCGCCGATTATAATTGCCACATCTTCATGGAAAAGCCGTTCTGCCGAACAATGGCTGAAGCCGACGAAGTTGTGAGTACGCTTGAGATGAAACATCTCAAACTGGCCATCGCACATCAATCGCGCTACTCACCCATTCTCAAATTGACCAAACGATTGATCAAAGAGGGAGCCATCGGCACGCCGCTCGAAATTCGCGGACGTGGCAAAGAAGACCGTCGCGGCGGAGGAGAAGACTTGTGGGTGCTCGGTTCGCATGTGCTCGATTTGTTCCGAGGATATTTTGGCGATGTGGATTCCTGTCGGGCGACTGTCATGAATGCGGGAAAGCCGGCTGAAATGAGTCAGGTTGTGGAAGGGGGCGAAGGGCTCGGCCCGTTGTTGGGAGACGAATTGCACGCGGAATATACGTTTGCCGATTCCCCGGTGCGTGGCTATTTCTCATCGGTCCGAAATATGGGAGGCAGTCCGTCACGTTTTGGATTGCAGATTTTTGGTTCCCAAGGAGTCATTGATTACTATCCCAATTATCTGACGCCAGCGTTCATCCTGAAAGATTCCAGTTGGTCTCCGGGAAGAACTGAAAAAGCTTGGGAAAAGATTTCGTCAGCCGGCATTGGACTTCCCGAAGTGAAACCCGACATCGGCATGACGGGAGGCAACAAAGCCGCTGTTTTGGATCTGGTGGACGCCATCGAGAAAGATCGCCCGACACAATCGAACGCGGAGGATGCACGCGCCTCAATGGAGTTGATTCTGTCGGTGTACGAGTCCTATCGACAAAACGATGTCGTCAGCCTGCCACTCGAAAATCGCCAGCATCCGTTGGTGGGATGAGTTGAAGATTTGTTGTTCCCGTTATTAGGTCTATTATCTTGTAGAACAATTCTGCATCGCTCCTTCTGCTAGGGGACTGTCGCTACGATTACGCCAACACTTGCTTTCTTTATCCGCGAAATCGGCGTGATCCGCGGTTCTCCTTTTTCTGGCCACAAGAATCACAAGAAATCACAAAGAGAGTATTTTGTGCCATCTGAGTTCAGAGTTCCATGGTGCTCTTGTTGTTGTGAGTCATAAAACAAGAACACTAATCATCGCTAATCTTCACTGATCAGAATCATTCCATCTGTTGAACGTAAATGAGTACAGGTGACTGCTTTCTCTGCGTTCTCTGCGTTCTCAGCGAACTCTGCGGTTCAACCTCATTCCGCTGGGTGACGAATGTCACAAGGCGACTCGTCATGATTGATCAAGTGAGTGAGTCACGTGCCTGACCCAAATCCACCCAGACGATGATTCATCTTGTCGCAGCACGACCTATTCAGGACGGGCCACCCGAGTTAAGTAGTCGGCTTCCTGATTTCCTGATTAAAATATCTGGAACACTCATCATCGCTCATCTTCACTGGTCAGGTCATTGCAACTCATTAGCGTTTATCAGTGGAGATCAGTGTTCTTTTAATTTTTCTCTACGATTGCGTGTCGCTGCGCGAGTATATTTGTATTGAATCTCTGGAGTGCTCCGGTTCGTCGGAGCTTTCCCTCTCCCTCGGCGTGACTTGTGTTGGCGACCGGAATAATAAAGAAAGCGGTGACAAGTCACCGCACTCCAAAGTCATCAGCCGCCCCTCTGGGGCTGTTGAAAATAAATCGTCACCCAAACCCAGGGCGTCGCCCTGGGCTGACATATTGCCGGGCCGTTGGCCCTGTTTCTACTCTGTGTTCTCAGCGAACTCTGCGGTTTCCCCGAACTTTTTCCCCTGCGTCGCCGCGCCGCTGCGCGAGTCAAATATCTTCATTCACTGGCGGAAAAGCCGCCAGTGACATCCGATTTGTTTTTCTTTGCGATGCTTCGTGTCTCGGCGTCTTTGCGTCAAAAAAATTGGTCGCTCAGACTCGTCTTGCCAAACGCGCAGTACCAGAGTTAGCGTTCGTGGTTCGCTTGACAGCGATTCGATCTTTGGCAATTTGAACGTCATCACTGCCGGTTTATGAGCCCAGAGTTCTTAGGCTGTTGATCAATGACGACCGCTGCAACGTGAGAAAGGGAGCGATCTCGCGTGACGTGGAAAATGCGTCCACATAAAAAACGATGTCTCACCAAAACGAGGAGATTCGCGTAAAGCGAAGAGAGCCAGCAACTTGCTCAAGAGTACACAATATTCGGAATCAAGATTCGGGAACATTTGGTTCAAGATTTGGTCAACATTCGGTCAAGGTGTGTCCCCGAATTTCCGAATCTTGACATCTTGAAACGGCTGTTGAGTGTTCGGGAATGAGGAGCGTACGGCTGTCGCAATGAAGAGTGCTTCACGCAAAAAATACTGGCGATCCATCAAGCTCAATGCGCATTCCTCGGATGGACCCAAAAAATGCACGTCGAATGTCGCTTGCTCCCATCCCGACTGCTTGCGCAGTTCGGGCTATGAATCACAGATCATGTGTGACATTGCCTGTGTGCGCGAGCACACGGGATGCTCATGAAACATTTCCATATTAATTTCGATGCATTCAAAAACAGATTTCAAAATGGAAACGACTCGTCGATTTCTGCGTTGGCGAGATCAACGAGGAAACTCGATATGCGTTCGACCAAAATGTCCATGAGCTTCTCTCCCTTTTCAGCCGTCGCTTCATGGGGATAGCCAGCACCGGAATTCGTCGTGAGCAGATGCCAAGGGCGCGTGATCGAGACCCAGCCGTTATTGACGGCCTCGAAGCGGGTTGGTCGGCAGGTTCCGTCATCGGCGTTGAGCTTTCCACTTTCAGGGTCTCGGTCGATGAACTCCGGGAAACAGGCGAGTCCCAACGATGTCTCCATTTCACCCGCGTGATCGTCGGGATGATCGAAGATCTCGGATTTCACATCGGCGGACGTCTCTTTGAACCAGTTACACAGAAACATGTTCACTGCGGTCGTTCCGCTCATTTCGCGAAGGAGGGGTTTGAAGTCGTTGCCGCCATGGCTGTTGAGGATGACCAGTTTGCGGATTCCCTGATATTCCATAGAGGCGGTGAGATCTTTAATAATCTGGCCCAGCGTCGTCGGATTGACGTTCATAGAGAGGTGGAATTCTCGTTGATTTGTCTCTGTGCCATACGGTATCGCAGGCAACATGACCACTTTAGCCCCTTGTTTCCAAGCCGCCTCGCATGATCGTGAGGCGATTTCAGTCGCTTCGAACGTGTCGGTTCCATAGGGAAGATGCAGATTGTGGGGCTCAGTGGCTCCCATGGGAAGAACGGCGACTTCATAGGGATTGTCTTTGACAAACCCGTAATTGACTTCCTGAAGGATCCACTCTCGCATCGGTTTAATTCCTGAATTATGGATAAAGCTTTCAATCCGTTTATCTTACAAAAACTGGACCAGGATTCCCGGAACTCATCTTGCTTTTTAGGAATCGTTGGGAGTATCGTCGAAGTTAGAGAGACGCTGGGTTGGGACTCGCCTGATTCGGCACGGGATAGACAACTTGCAAAACAACTTGCCGAATGCCATACATCGCAGATTTGAGAGAAAAGAGACGCCGATTCGATTTGACTGAGAAATGAAAATCTTGATTCCGATGCCGATACCGGCTTGAAGTCTCCAAGGGCTATCCCACACACCATTGCCCCGAAGATACGAAAGAACGCTCGCACACAATGTCCACGACGCCACAGGATACGCTCCACTCGGATAAAGATACGGAATCTCTCTTAGGCGCAACGGTTCGACTCGCGGGTGACTCCGGCGATGGTATGCAACTGGTTGGCTCGCAACTGACGAATGCATCGGCACTCGCGGGAAACGATGTGGCCACCTTCCCGGATTTCCCGGCGGAAATTCGCGCTCCCCGCGGAACTCGTGCCGGTGTCAGCGGATTCCAGTTACAGTTTTCCTCGGAAGATATTTTTACTCCCGGCGATGAACTGGACGCGCTGGTGGTGATGAATCCGGCTGCGTTAGTGACCAACATCGGCGATCTGCGAGATCGCGGTGTGTTAATTGCCAATGAAGACAGTTTCGCTGGCAAAGACTTAAAACTGGCGAATCTGGATCAAAATCCACTCGAGTCAGACGATCTGAAAAAATACAACCTGATCAAGGTTCCGATCACCAGTCTGACACGCACCGCCGTCAGTGAAGTCAAAAACGCGGACGGAAATACTCTCGGGACAAAGGAAGCTGATCGCTGTAAGAACTTTTTTGCACTCGGAATTATCTGCTGGCTCTACGGTCGAAATCTGGAACCGACGATCCGCTTTTTGAACGATAAGTTCGGCAAGAAACGTCCCGATGTGGCCGAGGCCAATACACTCGCGCTCAAAGCGGGTTGGAATTACGGCGAGACCGCGGAGCTATTTGAAAGAAACTACCAGGTTCAGCCGGCTCATTTGACTCCCGGTACATATACCAACGTCATGGGCAATCAGGCATTGGCGTGGGGCCTTGTGACCGCGGCAAACTTGAGCAACAAAGAACTATTCTACGGTTCCTACCCGATTACGCCGGCCAGTCCTGTTTTGGAAGAGTTGAGTAATTTCAAGAATTATGGAGTGAAGACCTTTCAGGCAGAGGACGAAATTGCCGCGATCTGCTCGGCGATTGGCGCCGCTTTTGGTGGCTCGATGGCATTAACGGGATCTTCCGGGCCGGGGATTGCTCTCAAAGGGGAAGCCATGGGACTCGCCATGATTCTCGAACTGCCGATGCTGATTCTGAATGTTCAGCGGGGAGGACCAAGTACAGGATTACCAACGAAGACAGAGCAGTCCGATTTGCTGCAAGTGATGTTTGGCAGAAATGGAGAATCCCCCTTACCTGTGATCGCGGCTCGTAGCCCGAGTGATTGTTTCGACGTGGCACAAGAAGCCTGGCGAATTTCCAGCCGATTTATGATTCCGGTGATCATCCTTTCGGATGGCTATATCGCCAACGGCGCCGAGCCGTGGAAAATTCCCGATGTGGCAGAGTTAGAGAAAATCTCCATCTCGCATCCTGGTCCCATCGAGGAGGGGGAGACATTTCTACCTTACTCACGCAATGAGGATCTTGCCCGTCCCTGGGCTCTTCCGGGAACGGAAACTCTCATGCATCGTCTGGGGGGCTTAGAAAAAGAAGACCTGACTGGGAATGTCAGTTACGATCCTGACAACCACCAGTACATGACCAATATTCGACAGGAAAAGGTCGATCGGATTGCTCACGTCGTTGATCCTGTGGAAGTGAGTGGTCCCGCTTCGGGAGACTTGTTAGTCCTCAGTTGGGGAGGCACTTATGGAGCCTGCATCACGGCCTGCCGGCGTGCTCGCGAAGACGGGATGTCAGTGGCTCATGCTCACTTGCGTTGGTTGGCTCCGTTTCCTGCAAACTTGGAGGAAGTCCTCAAACAATACAAGAAAGTTCTCATACCCGAACTGAATATGGGGCAGTTGAGTTTGTTGATTCGTGCGAAGTTTCTGATTGATGTGGCTCAACTCAACAAAGTGAAGGGCAAGCCTTTCAAAGTGTCAGAAATATTGAAACGAATTCGGGATGAGATCGAATTATTAAAATAGCGTCTTGCCAGATAACACACGCCAATTCTTCCACACGGAGTTGACTGATGAGTACCGACCTGCCTGTGCTAACGGCTGCCGATTTCGGTAGCGATCAAGATATTCGCTGGTGTCCCGGCTGTGGTGATTATTCAATTCTCGCCCAGATGAAAAAGATGCTGCCTAATTTGGGAGTGCCGAGAGAAAAAATTGTTTTCATCTCTGGCATTGGGTGCAGCAGTCGTTTTCCGTATTACATGAATACTTACGGAATGCACAGCATTCATGGACGAGCGCCGGCTTTCGCGACGGGACTCAAGCTGGCTCGGCCCGACTTGCAAGTCTGGGTCATTACCGGTGATGGAGACGCGCTTTCCATTGGTGGTAACCACCTGATGCATGTGATCCGTCGCAATGTGAATCTGAACATTGTGCTGTTCAATAATCGAATTTATGGATTGACCAAGGGGCAATACTCGCCCACTTCGCCACCCGGAAAGCGGACGAAATCAACGCCGTACGGTTCGATTGATAATCCGCTCAATCCGTTGTCTCTTGCGGTGGGGTGCGAAGCCACATTTGTGGCTCGATCCATCGATACCTACATCAAGCACTTGGGAGCAACGTTAGAAAGGGCAGCCGAGCATCAGGGGACTTCGTTTGTCGAAGTTTATCAAAACTGTAATGTCTTTAACGATGGTGCTTGGTCTTACGCGACTGACCGGAATATTAAGGCCGACCATTTACTGGAACTCGAGCACGGTAAGCCGATGATCTTCGGGAAGAACCGAGATAAAGGGATTCGCTTGAACGGCATGGAGCCGGAAGTCGTCGAATTGGGAAAAGGAGTTCAGGAAGACGATCTGTTGTTCCACGATGAAAAAGCGACCGAGCCGACTCTCGCGTATCTTCTGAGTCGGATGCGAGTGGACGACGGATTCCCCGAGCCCATTGGAGTTTTGCGCTCGGTGGAGCATCCCACCTACGATGGTGGTGTGGTCGCTCAGATGGATGAAGTGACGGCCCAGAAAGGAAAGGGCGATTTGAATGCCTTGTTCCGTATGGGAGATACTTGGGAAGTTGAAGCGGAAACCACTTAATCTCTGATTATTTGGACGCACCTTCGAGTGATTTGATGAAGGCGATCAGGTCGTTAATGTCTTCCGGCTTGAGTTCTTTTTCCAAACCGGCGGGCATCAAAGAGATTCCGTTCGATTTCATGATGTCGATTTGAGAGCGAAGAATGATTTCCTCTTCGCCCTTCGCTTTTCTGAGAGTGACAGCGGTGGCGGTTTCGCCGGTGATGATTCCGGTCAACACCCGACCTTCGTCTGTCACGATCGAATAGCTGAGAAAATTGGCTTGCGATTCACGGTTCGGATCCATAATGGCAATCAGCAAGTCTTCGGGGGATTTGTTTTTCACGGAAACGAGTTCTGGTCCGACTTTTTTCCCTTCTTTGCCGACCTGATGACAGGAAGCGCAATGCTTGGTGTAGAGTTTGTGGCCGTTGGCAATCTGCCCAGTTTCTGAAATCGCGGGTCGATATTTTTTAATCACGGCGGATCGATCCCCGGCAATCTCCGCGGCAAGAACTTTGCGAGCCTGCGTACGAATTGCCGTGTTTGGATGATTCAAAAGAATCTCTTTTTGTTCGCGCGGCATTTCAATGGCCGGGATCGTTTTCTCGCTGATGGCGGTAAGCAATAAAGAAGTCCAATCCTGACGACTCAATAATGCTTCTGTGATCTGCTTCTTCAGAGCGGGTGAAAGGCTCGAAAATGATTCGATCATGAGAGCGGATGCCGACTCTCCACCAATTGATGAGAGAGAGGATATTGTGGATTGCTGAGCATCGATTGACGTCGAAGGGGTTAGCAGTTCTGCCAGAACGGGAACGGCTAGACTTGCGGGAGCCGAACCGAGCATCAAAATGGATGTGTTGCGTTGTTTCTCAGAGAATATTTCGTTCTGCACTCTATCTGCCACAGCCTTGAAGAACTTATCGAGACGACCGGCGATATCGGTCGATTGACCGGATTTTGAAACCGAGGTGAGGGACTTGCTCTGTAAACGTAACCCCGCAGAGAGTGGAGTAAGTAACGCCATTTGCCGGTCAAGTGTTGTGGGCGGTTGCAGAATATCTTCCATCACTTTCTGAATATCGTATTCGTTGCCGCTGACTCCCAAGGTTCGGGCTGTTTCAGCAATCAATGGATTCGTCGCTGCATCGGGTCGTTGGATGGCCAGTTTTAAGACAGAAGGAGCGTGGGAGGGAACAGAGGAGAGCCACGCGGTTCTCAGATCGCCCGACTGACACACCGTCGCAATTTCCAGCAGCTTTGTCGCAGCGATTTCTGAGTCCCATTCTCCCAATGTTAAGGCAAGTTGTTCGAGGACTGCATAATCGGCCGTGTTGACGGAATCGATGACCAGTTGTTGCAGAGCTTGGTCTTCCACGGCTTTCGGCTCGGCGATCCGAATCGCAGCGGCAGCGACTTCGGCATGAGTGTCTTTGAAACCCACAATCAAATCGTCCTGAGAAAGTAGATCCAGTCCTTCCAGAGACCACAGGGCGTGCAGTCGTCCCAAAGGACTTTCAGACTCTTTGAGAAGTGTTTGTAGGGAGACGGCGATTGATTTGTCTTGTCGCTCCCAGATGAGGCGGTGTGCCGTATCTCGATGCCAGGCGTTCGGATGTTTGAGGAACGGGACGAGTTGTGCTGAAGAAAGTTCGCTCAAGTTGGGCGTCGAGCGATGTTTGAATTCGGGAGGTTCCAATCGCCAAATGCGTCCGTGTTGATCGCCACTTTCCAGATCAAGATACGCTTTGATGTCTTCCGGTATAGAAACGGGATGCTCGATGGTTTCTCGGTACATATCGAGAATGTAAAGCGACCCGTCTGGTGCGTTGATGAAATTCGTGGGACGAAACCAGGTATCGGTCGAAGTGATAAACTCGACTCCTTCATCGGCTCGTTGAGCCTGGAAACTCGATTTATTAGGCACGAGAGTTTTGCGATGAATGAGGTTTCCACCGACGTCGCCAATAAAGACATTTCCCTGATAATCTTCCGGGAATGCATCACCCCGATAGATCGTGACACTGACCGCAGATGTGAAAAACCCAATCGGAACCAACTCTGTCGCTGGCAGTCGCTTGTTGTATTTCGGGTCAGCCGCCCGGCGACGGGTTCGTACAATTCTCCACGGCTCAGCAGGACTTGTTCTGAAAACTGGTGCGGCGCCCCCTTCTTTCGCGACGCTACGAACATTGGAGGATGTTGAAAGCGACGGGTTACGTTCAAGATATCGAAGTGGGAAAACAACGTGTCGAATATGATCGCTGTTACTACACACAAAGCGATGTCCCCAATCGTCCATGGAATTTCCAAACTGAACGCCGCCAGAAAGTGGCTCCAATTGGTTGGTGTCGGGACTGTAGGCAAAATCGCGACGGCCAAGATTCAGGAACGGTTTGTCATCTTGAGTCAGATTGGCTCCGTTACTGCCAACTGATCCATAGATGCGATGGTCGATTCCCCACTTTAAGTTGTTGGCAAGGCCTTGGACGTTCTGTCGTCCAAAACCGGTAAAAATGGTTTTGCGGATATCTGCTTTGTGGTCGCCGTTAGTGTCTTTGAAGTAATACATTTTATCGGGAGCCAACGCGAACACGCCTCCGTCATAACAGCAGACAGACGTGACCCAACTGATTTGATCTGCAAAGATGTGGCTGCGATCAAACACGCCGTCATCATTGGTGTCTTCCAGCAGTCGAATAATGCCCGCGTCTTTTTTTCCACCACCTTGCGGTTGCCTTTGCCGTGGTTCAGACGAGAACGGGTAGCCATGCATTTCCGCCACATACAAGTTCCCAGATGCGTCGAAACAGGCGTCAACAGGATCGGCCATCAGCGGTTCGGCGGCGACCTGTTTGAGTTGAAAACCATTTTGAACGGCCAAGGTGGCTCCCGCATTGGCTGGTTCAATTCCCGGAAGTCGCTTGAGTTCTTGGGAGAGGTCGGCTGTTGCGTCTGGTTCCTTGGCATCACTCAACGGAGTTTGCAATGTGATAGCATACACGATCAGGATGCTTGCCAGCAGACAAAGGTGGGAAATAGGATGATCTGCACGGGAGTGGTTCCGGCGCATGGTGGGCTTCCTCAATTTTCAGAGACAGAGTAAGTTGAGCACTTTTCAAACACGCATTAAGTTCCGGGAGTCTTTTTAGGTTTCGATTTTTTCAGATTTTTAACGTAAGGGCCATCCGGGACATTTTTGAGCGTTTTGAGGTGGCTTTGGAGGCGGGAGATGATTGGTTGCATCGCGGGTTTCGCAGCCAAGTTCATCCATTCATTGGGATCATTATTATGATCATACAGTTCCTGCGAACCGTCTGCGTATTGAATATAGCGATATTGTTCGGTCCTCACAGCATGATTTTTTCGACCATGAGTGGTAATCGCGGGATGAGACCAATCTGCGTTCGGATTTTTGAGCAGTGCGGTCATATCGAAGCCTTCAACGTGATCAGGTCGCGGCAAATCGCAAAGGCTACTCAGTGTTGGATAGATGTTCATGAAGTCGACGGTCCGGTCGCAGCGGGAGTTTGGTTTTGTGACGCCGGGAGCAATCATGATTAACGGAGCTCGTGTCGCTTCTTCCCAGAGAGAAAATTTTCGCCAGTGTTTTTTCTCACCGAGATGCCAACCGTGATCTCCCCATAACACAACGATGGTGTTCTCTGTGTATTGGCTCTCATCCAGAAACTTGATCAGCCGACCAACTTGACCATCAACGAATGTGATACTGGCAAGGTAAGCCTGGACGGCATGACGCCAATTGTCGGTCTTATTGATGGTCGCGTGATCGCCCTTCGGTTTCGCCATTTTAACGCCCGCTGCGGGAATGTCATTGAGGTCATTATCGGGGACTTCCGGTAAGACAATCTCATCTAACGGGTACATGTCATAATATTTTCGCGGTACTTGCCAAGGCATGTGTGGACGATAAAACCCACAAGCGAGGAAAAATGGTTTCGCATGTTTCTTTTGCAGAAATCCGCCCGCCCAGTCCGCAAGAATGTAGTCACCCATTTTGGAGTCGTCCACATCCAAATGTCCGAACACAATTCCGCCTGCTTTGCTGTGCGGATCTTTGAGGACATCCGTCGAGGGCTCGGGGTCACCGGGACGATTCTCATAGTGATGCCAGGATTGGGGATCTTTAAAGGCACCGTGATAAATCTTCCCACCGCCGTGGACTTTGTACTCCGACTGGAAATGTTGGGGGAGAGTTATTACGCCCTGCATCGATTCACGCCAAGGTTGTGGGTTGACGTAGACGCCCGATGTCGATGGTCGTTTGCCCGACAGTAGAGCCGCGCGGGAAGGATTGCACGCTGGAGCAGCGCAATAGGCCTTCGTGAAGAGAACGCCTCGCGCGGCAAGTGCATCAATATTGGGGGTTTGACATTGTGGATGTCCACCGAGACAGCCGATCCAGTCATTCAGATCGTCCACTGCAATAAACAGAACATTCG
>JAQWSQ010000156.1 GCA_029243145.1 Planctomycetaceae bacterium
CAGTCGTTATTATTGCCAGAAAGCACGCACCCATGATTCGTCCACTGTTTCTATCCCTCATCTGTTCGATATTGCTCGCCAGTAGCTCGTCTGCCGACGAACCGATTGCACATTCCTTTTTCGTCGCCGGTCCCTCCTTCACCGGCATCATTGATGAAGCCGGAAAAGAGTTCTGGAACTCGGGACGTGGCGGTGCGAGAGACGGCTATGTCCTCGAAAATGGCAACGTCCTTATCGCCTGGGGGAATGAAGTGAAAGAATTCACCCGCGATCACGATGTTGTTTTCCATTACGTCAAATCGGCCGACAATAAAGAGATTGGCACAGTTCAACGTCTCGCCAATGGCAACACACTCATCGCAGAGCTCGGTGGCAAACCACGATTACTGGAAGTCACAACGGAAGGTAAAATCGCCGTCGAATGCCCACTCCAACCGGAAACGAACAACGCCCATATGCAAACCCGCATGGCGCGCAAGTTGAAAAGTGGCAATTATCTCGTACCACATCTCTTGGCATTCAAAGTCAAAGAGTACGCTCCCGATGGTCGAGTGCTGAAACAGTTCCCGACCGATTTACCGGAACTCGGTGGTCGTCCTGCCGAAAACTGGCCCTTCACGGCAATTCGTCTCGCGAATGGAAACACGCTCGTCAATTTAACGCACGGCAACAAAACGGTCGAAATGGACGCCAACGGAAAAGTGATCTGGAAAGTCTCGAACGACGATTTTGATGGCAAGCCGTTCGCCGATCCGTGCGGTGCCCAACGCCTGCCGAACGGCAACACAGTCATCGCCAGTTACGCGGCTAAAAAAGGGTTCAAACTGTTTGAAGTGACTCGCGACAAGAAAGTGGTCTGGGATTACTCGGGACCACATCGCGTCCATCACTTTCAAATTCTGACGACCAACGGCAAACCTTTACCCGGCACTCCACTCAAATAGTTTCGTATTCCGCGTGAGAATTGTGGATCGTCTTCGCCTGTCATTCTAAATGTCAATCGTTTCGTCGAGCGTACTCTATGGACCCAACACAGTTTCGTAAACCGGATCGTTGGTGGTCTCCGTTGCTGAAACCGTGGCTCGTCCGTTGCTGCCGATTCGCACATACCAATTACCGCGTGAAAACTCAGAAGATGGAAGAGGTCGAAATTCGTGGCCTCGAGCATCTGCAAAAAATACTCAATGAAAACGCTGGCGTCCTGATCACTCCCAATCACTCGGCTCACGCCGATGCCGTGATCATGTATCACACGGCGCACGAAGCGAAAACCTGCTTCTACTTCATGACCGCCTGGCAAGTGTTGGGGCTCTATACCAAATTGCGAAGTTGGTTTCTGCGAAGTCACGGCTGCTTTAGCGTTGATCGTGAGGGAACCGATTTGCGTGCCTTCAAACAAGCCGTCGAGATCTTGCAGACCGGTCAACATCCTTTGGTCGTCTTTCCCGAAGGTGAAGTCTATCACATAAACGAACGAGTGACCCCGTTTCGCGAAGGAGCGGCGGCCATCGCACTCTCTGCGGCAAGACGATCTGATCGACTGATTTACGCGATCCCGTGTGGATTACGATATCTCTATACCGAAGACCCGACGGAAGACCTGTTGGAGGTGATGAGCCAGCTTGAAATATCGATGCATTGGCGACCTCGTCCCGATGTCCCATTACACGAACGGATTTATCGGTTGGCCGAAGGCATCCTTTCGTTGAAAGAACTCGAATATCTGGGCGCTGCCCGAACTGGCCGCATCCCCGAGCGCGTGCAATATCTTTCAGACGCCATCGTCAAACCCTTGGAATCGAAGTACGCCGTTGATAAGCCCAGCGACCGTATCCCCGAACGAGTCAAAGCCGTTCGACAGAAAGCCATCGAACAACTGGAAACTCTCACCGAACCGACTCCCACACGTGATGCTTGTTACCGAGACTTAGACGATCTCTACCTTGTCACCCAGATGTTTAGCTATCCGGGAGACTACGTTGCCGAGAATCCCAGTATCGAACGAATGGCCGAGACTCTCGACAAATTCGAGGAAGACATCCTCTCGAACAAGACCGCCACGATCCGTGGTCGACGACGGGCGGTCGTTTCCTTCGGCGAACCGATTGACGTGACGGCAATTCCGAAAAGCAAAACGGCCACCGCCGACTTGGCTCAGCAACTCGAACAAAATGTGCAAAGTCTGTTGGATCGTGTCGCGGCGGGAAACGATTCTCTCAAACATTGAACGCCCCAAGAGTCTGAACCGTCATACTCTTGAAATCGCTGTAACCCGTTAAGTCACGGAGGCTTTGAAGAGTCTTCAAGAGTATGGGAGAGACATATACCCATCTCATACTCTTGACGATAACCTTGAGCAAGTCGTTGATGTGATTGAGTTTGCGACATACTGGTTGTGGAGTCCTCAAAAGAAGTGATTTACCTCAGATTGATCAACAGCTTGAGTTGAATAGAAGCGCCAAAACCAGCAGCCATCAACAGGCCGCGTGTGATGATTCAATAAGGTTCAGATTGCCAAAGATCGAATCGCCGTCAGGCGAACTCCGAACGATAACTCTGGTAGCGAGAGTTTGGCAAGATGAGTTTGAGTGATGAACTTTTTGACGCAAATCCGCCAAGAGGCGCTGAGAAACGCAAAGCGATCCATAGCCCTCAGGCGAGCAAGTGAAGGCCGCCAGCAGAGCGAGGAAGCGAGGCCAAACGCGCTAGAAATCGCATCTCCTTCTTCACGAGGGATGAGGCAGTTCAACCGCAGAAAAATTTACGGCTTGGGTGGCTGGGGCGTTAACTGCCGGTCAATTTAGAATGACGCTTAGTTGAGCCTCGGGCGAACAATGAAGTCTGATCATCCATAGCCCCAGAAAATTCAGCGGGAACCTCTCTCATCTGGGGCCATGTTCGTATTCAAGTGAATCGCAGACAATACAGAAAACAACTCTTTCTGGCACGCAACCCTGATAACGCCCCAGCCACCCGACAGGTTTCTCACGCGGCAGCGCAGAGGAATAAAAAGTGTAGGTCGGGTTAGTCCGAGCGAAGCGAGCCGTAACCCGACAATCTGCGTAGCACCGATCGCTTGTCTCTCGGTGTGCGCGTTTTTCATAGCCCGATCTGCGCAAGCAGTCGGGATGGTTTCGATCAACATTGCGTTCTGAGATCGCTATTTGAGCCGTGAGCGAGTTAAGGGGCTTTGAGCCGCTGGCGCGAACCAGTCGTGCCTTGGAAAGTTTTATGAACCGCGAAGAACGCAGAGATATATGAGGAAGACAACGCGATTTTGTTGTGTGGCTGGGGCTCTCAAAAGTTTGAAAAGATAACTCAACTCTGAATTCCCATGCAATCTTTGCATTTCAGAACGAATGCATAGCCCCAGATGAACGAAGTTGACTCACGCAGCGGCGCGGCGGCGCAGAGTAAAACAAACAACACATGCGGATCTGGGTGGCCCCGTTTGCTCGTCAAACTGTGTGTCGCAGGCTTCAAGAAGCAAACAGTGGCCTGACACAAGAATGAACGCATCACGAATGACTCAAATCAGTCGAATGGAATTTATTAACGGGTGGCGGCGGGCGCTCTGTGAAACAGAAGCCCCCGATGAATTGTGAGTGAGGGTATTGGACCCATTACATCAGGAGAACACTCATCTTCGCTAATAATCACTCATCAGAAGATTTGCGTCTGATCAGTGAAGATCAGCGGTTATTAGTGTTCCTGATCTTGTTCATTTCGTGTGGAGAGTTGGGCGAAATGATTTCACATGCTCACCCCGCGTTGCGGTGAGAGCATGGCACCCAGCTCATCAAACGGGGTAGCGAATCCACAAGAGGCTGATAAAATACCCGTCATCAAAAAGCGGCAGGGAGGCTCCTGGCCTACAAAAACTGAACCTGCATGCCGTTCTCTTTACTCTGAAAGAGAGGACCAAGTGATGAGGGACACCTATCAGTTTTATCGGCCCGGTGCGAGTTTCGTGTATTGAATCTTGGCCGACTTTCGTTTTTCATCCACTAACGAATTCCAGAGTTTGATCCTCAGACGATCCAGCACGATGGACCGTACATCCACGAACATAAAAGTTCCCGGTCGTTTGTCGGTCACCGTCATCAGATGCATGCCAAATTTCGTCTGAAACGGTTCGGTCAACTCTCCCGTTTTGAGCGGAAACAGCTTCTTCGAATAGAGTTCGGTTCGTGTGCCGCGGTACTGAGCAAATCCCAAATCGCCGCCGTTCTTTCCCGAAGGAGATTCTGACCACTTTTTAGCAGCATCGGCGAAGGTTACTTTTCCCGCTTCGATCTCGGTTTTATAGTGACTGAGTTTCTGCTTCGCGTCGGCAACTTGCTCGGCGGTCGGGTTGGCAGAAAGTTTGAAAAAAATCTGACTCGCGCGAACTTCCGTGCCATCAAACTTTTCTTTGTTGCTATCGAAATATTGTTCGATCTCTTTTTCGGTGATCAGTTGGTCGAAGTAATTCTGCCACATCGAGGCATATCGTAATCGTTTACGAAGCAGTGCGTCATTAAAACCAAGATCCTTGAGAATCATTTCCGGGTCTTCTCCCGATACCTCAATTTTCTCTTTGATCAATTGAAGCTGCTTATCAATCTGAATTGGAACAGACGGAACTTTCAAAGACTGCAAATGACGGTAGATCAATTCTCGTTCGACCAAATCCTCCAGAATTTTGGCTTTCAGAGTCTCGGGTAGTGCCGCGGGGTCTTGTCCCCGACTGCGAATTTCTAATTCGAGATCAGAATCTGTGATCGACTCGTTATTCACTTTTGCCAAAATATCGGCGTCAACACCAGACATTGTCATCGTCATGAATAATAAAGCGAGAACGAGCCAGCTAATCGGGCGAGCAACAGTAACATCCATGTGAGAACTCGACTTCAGAAGTGTTGTGCGTGTATGAATTGAGATCGTGTTTTAGAATAACCGACTCGAGTGCGGAGATCGAGACGAATCGTGTTCTTCTCGGCTCCAGCCATCAATAATGGGGCGGACGCTCGTCCTCGGGGCTTCGTTCTTCGAGATCTTCGGAGAGCGATTCGAGCCGATGCTCAAATTTTTCCTGAGCCGAGCTGAGCCGCTCAATTTTCTGATTCTGCTCGACCACGACGGCATTGAGCTGTTCCAACTCGTACTGAACATGGGCAATCAGAGACTCTAGGTTGACAATTTTATGAGTCAATTCGTCGGAATTTGTCACGTTTAGGTCTCTCTACGGTAGGAAGATCGATCTCTTTCATGATTTTGGCTGAGGCCATGAATCACGTTGCTGGTGAACAGGGAAATAAACTATGATACAAAAATCAAGTGAGACACTATTCTTCCCGCCTCCTTCCTCCTGCCCGTGTTACGGACAACGAATGACCGCAACTACCTCCCACAAAACATCTTATCGTCACGGCTACCCGCTCAACCAATACTCACATCATAGAAGCAGCTCCTTGAGAACAGCACTTTTGGCCTTCCTCGTCGTGTGCTTGGGGAATTGTGTGGTGGCGGACGCCGAAATCCCCCCACCGCCTCCCTTACCGATTGAGGCTGAAGAGAAACCACCGGCATCGATCCCGAAACCGATTGGTGCCATCTTCGAAGCATTGAATGTACCCGAGGGTTTTGAGGTCACACTCTACGCCGACGACGATTTAGCTCACGACATTTATTCAATGACCATTGATAGCCAAGGCCGAGTGGTGGTTGCCGGTGCCGGGTATGTTCGCATCCTCAAGGATAATAATGAAGATGGCGTTGCCGAGACTTACACCCAGTTTGCGGACGGCCCTCAAAATGGCGCCATGGGGATGTATTTCCTCGGCCCCGATCTGATCTGTACGGGAGACGCAGGATTGCTGAGATACAAAGACACCGACCGAGACGACCGTGCTGACGGCGAACCGGACGTGTTCCTGAAAATGAAAACCGGCGGCGAACACGACTCGCATGCGATTCGTCGAGGACCGGATGGTTGGTGGTATATCATCGCCGGAAATGGAGCCGGTATCACGTCCGCCTATGCCACTCTGCCGACTTCTCCGGTGAAGCAACCGTCTGCGGGTGCGTTAATGCGACTCAAACCCGATCTCACAGGGGGAGAAGTTTACGCAGACGGTCTGCGCAACGCCTACGATTTTGATTTCAATCATATGGGTGATCTCTTCACCTATGATTCCGATGGCGAACGAGATATTTCGTTGCCCTGGTATCGACCGACGCGTGTCTTTCATTTGTTACCAGGTTCGCACACAGGCTGGATCAGTCGCAGTTGGAAACGGCCGAGTTCTTTTCTCGATATGCCTCCCGCATTGGGGGCTTTCGGACGCGGCTCTCCCACAGGTGTCGTCACCTATCGACATACTGCCTTTCCCAAAGAGTATCAGAATACATTGTTCGCGATGGATTGGACCTTCGGACGTGTTTTGGCGTTGCCGATGAGATCCGAAGATGGAGTCTGGACCTCAAAACCAACTGAATTCATGACGGCCAAAGGTCAATTCGGTTTTGCACCGACCGACATGGCCATCGGGCACGACGGAAGTTTGTACCTGACCGTTGGTGGTCGCGGAACACGGGGAGCCGTTTTTCGCGTCACATGGAAAGGTCAGACCTCCACAGAATGGTGGGACTCGGGTACAAAATATTTATCGGATTTGGCGGCTGCAAAGATTCCGGAATTCGACACAGTGGAAGGGCAACAATATCGCCAAGACCAAATGACTTGGTGCTTGCAGGCGCCACAGGCGTTATGCAGTTGGTCGCGAGCGCGTTGGATGCCCATCGCGCAACAATTGGGGGAGTCTTATTTCCGTCGCGCGGCTATCGACCGACGATTAACGACGGCAGAACGTGTGCGTTCCATTGAAATTTTGACAGAGCTTTTTCAAGGCATTCAACTTCCCACGATGGGAGTGCTCGCCAACGATCCCGACACACAAGTTCTCGCACGAACAGTCTGGTCCCTCGGTCGGACATTAATCACTCAGGAACAGCTCAATCAGGTGATTGCCTTTGTCGATGACGGAGATCCGCTAGTGGTTCGTTCGTCTCTCGAAGCCATTTTGACAGCCCCTCCCGAACTCGATCTCGACCTGGCATTACCGGCGATCGCTAGACAACTCGATTCCAAGCAGCACTTTGTTCGACAGTCGGCAGCAAGAATTGTTGCCCGCATGTGGCCCGACCACCTCGTCCGTATGCGAGAGATCACCCAGAACTCGGGTGCTCAAACGGCGATCAGTCGGGAGTTGGGGATTGCCTGGCATCGAGACCGGCCTTCGCGCGGTGGTATCGAGATTGGGTTGGCAATTCTGGAAGGGGAATTCGAGCTATCGCTGAAACAACAAGCCGTAAGACTCCTACAACTTTCACTCGGCGATGTGGGTCCGTTCAAAGACCGCCCTCCCGTTCTTGACGGCTATGCTCCGCAATATTCTCTCAGTTCGATTGAACGCTCACTCGATCCTTATCGGGTTCGTGCGGCCAAGCTTTACCCGAGCGGTGACGCTGATCTTGACCACGAATTGCTACGTGTATTGGCGATCTTACAGCCGTATAACATCGAATTACTCGACCGTATTCTTGAAGGAATCACGGAAGAGTCTCATCCAACCGACGACATTCATCGCCTGATTACTGCCGCTCGGATCCCGGTCGATCGAAGTTTTACACAAACCGAGAAAATTGCGAAAACGCTCGTCCGAATCGATCATAAGATCGCAGATCGTGGTTTGAATCAGGACTCCAACTGGGACGACCGGATGAAGGAGCTCTTTGCCGAACTTCTGAAACATGATCCGATTCTGGCCGATGTCATTGTCGATCAGGAAGACTTCGGGCTTCCACCGCATGTTATGTATCTTGGCAAAATCACCGACCCTGACTCATTACCGGAAGCCGTCGAAGGCTTCGCCAAACAAATCGCCAAACACTCCTCTTACCTTTGGACGAATGATGTTATCTTTGTTTTGGGAGAATCAGAAAAGCTGGAGCACCGAGAGTTGGTCCGGCAACAGTTTGAGAATTATTCCGTTCGCAGTGCCGTGCTGTCGGTGATCGGATCTGATCCGAATCCCGCTGATCGAGACTGGTTTGTCGAGGGACTGGGAGCACCGCTCGTGGAAGGAGTCATGTCTTCCGCGCAAGCACTCCAGAAATTGGGACCGACCGACGATCCACAGGAGCTGTTTACTCTTTTGTTTGCCGCACAGAGACTGAATCGTGCCAGTCGAGAATTTGAAGCGCGCGAAATCATCATGCAGATTTTGACCGGCATCCTTGGCGAGGACTTTGGTTTTGTCACCGGAAAAGAGGGACATCAACCACAAGCAGAAACGATGTCAAAATTGGCCGCTGCCTTGAATGAAAAATACCCGGAGGCAGCCCGTCAACAACTCGGACAAGTCGCCGACCAACTCGATGCCGTCATGAAGATGGCGTCTGCGATTGAATCACCGGGAAATATTGCGAGAGGCCGATCTATCTTCGAGAAGCGGGCCTGTGCTCGGTGTCACGGAGGCCGAAAAGCACTCGGCCCCGATTTATCTGGTGTTTCCAAACGTTTCTCTCAGCGCGATCTGGTGATCGCCATGGTCAATCCCGATCAGAATGTGTCGAGTCGTTACCAAACGACGATGATCGTCACGGATGAGGGAAAATCTTACGCGGGAATTATCGTCTATCAATCGGTCGATGGACTGATTCTCCGCGATGCCGAAAGTAAGACCTGGCGATTTGAAGCTCCCGAAATTGAGCTGAAACGACAAATGCCAAACTCCCTGATGCCAGCGGGCTTGCTCAAAGATATTTCTCCCGAAGATTTGGCAGACTTGCTTGCCTATCTAAACAGTCTTTAATACTCAAATGTACTCAGATCATGGACGCGGTACGCGGCTGTGCTGTATGATAGACCCATCATAGAGTCCTTTTGATGAAGAATTTATCCATGCAACAATTTCAGAACATTTTGGTTGGCGTTGATCTTTCATCAGGCGATCGTTTTGCCGCTGATGAATTAAGCGCTGCCACACAAGAAGCGATCGACCAATCATTGGTTCTCGGAAAATCACTGGGAGCCAAACTGACATTTTTCGCAGGAATTGATGTCTGCGCTCATACCGAAGAACTCCTCGCCGCCGATGCGGAGCACTTACGAGCAACCGTCGATGATGAAGCTCTTAAAGTCCTCGAACATATCAAACAACGAGCCGACGCTCAGGGTATTCAGGCAGAGAGTAAGTTCTCACACGGTCACGGCTGGGAGCAGATGATTCGCCAAGTGATCCGTGACGATCACGATTTGGTGATTATCGGGACCAAACAACATACCGCTCTCGGACGAACCTTGTTCGGAACCACCGGCACCAAGTTGCTCCGCTATGCTCCCTGTCCTGTCTGGGTCACGAAACCAGGTCTTTCGGACCTAAGCGAGTTCGATATTCTCGTTGCTGATGACTTGGGTGATGTTGGTTTTCAATGTTTGAGGATGGCGATTAATGGCGGTCAATATTTCAGTACGCGAACACACGTCGTGAACGTCATCGAAGAAGACAAAAAAGGCTTGTTCCGTGCTCAAATCAGTGATGAGAAGCAGGCCGAACTTCGCGAGTCGAAGAAGAAAGAGGTCGAACAAAAACTGGAACAGCGATTGACAGACCTCGATTACCGCACGCTGGAACTCGGCGTGAAAACTTATATCGAGTTTGGAGCTCCCGACGAACACATCTTGAGAATCATCGAAGAAGAGAATATTGATGTTCTCGTGATGGGCACTCGAGCACGTACCGGTATCAGTGGTATGTTGATTGGGAATACTGCCGAGCGTTTGCTGACGCAAATTCCTTGCTCTCTGTTGGCGGTAAAGCCCGAAGGTTTTGTCTGCCCCATCAAGCCCGATTGAATCTCGCTGTCTGGAATTCAGAAAGAAAAGCGAATGAACAAGGGCAACGAAAGCAGCTATCGCGATCATGAGAAGCAGTCGGCCGATGTTCAGAGGATTGGGTTTGCCGTCATCACGCTCTCCGACACGCGTACTCCCGCCAATGATAAAAGCGGCCAACTCATCCAACAAATGATTCATGAAGCCGGACACCAAACAGTCGCCTACCACCTCGTCCCCGACGATCCCGAACGGATCAGTGCGGCGATCAAGGATTCCCTCGAAAACTCCGCAGTCGAGGTCGTGATCACAAACGGCAGCACGGGGATTTCCCATCGGGACACCGCAGTGGAAGTGGTCTCGCAGTTTCTGGATAAAGAACTGAAAGGTTTTGGGGAACTGTTTCGGAATTTGTCTTACGAAGAAATTGGCGCTGCCGCAATGCTGTCTCGTGCCATTGGCGGAACCATCGGAAGATGTGCGATGTTTGCATTACCCGGCTCTTCAAATGCCGTTCGTCTCGGAATGAAACAACTGATTCTTCCTCAAGTGGGACATATCATTCAGGAACTCAATAAGGATCTGCCCGGAGGCCTCGAGTAATGTCGGATTACACCGAGGAGCAATCCACCAAGGGATTGTGGAAACCTGCGCTGAAAATCGGGCTAACGTTGCTAGTGCTGGTCTTTGTCGGTCGTCGCAGTTGGCTATTGATCCGGGACCAGGATTTGTCGGGGATTTCAGTTTGTCCCGGTTGGCTAGCAGTCTCGGCACTTTGTTATGGATTAGGGTGGTTACCGTCGATCTGGTTCTGGCGGAACATGATGATCGGCCTCGGCCAGAAACCGAATTGGCTGTTATCAGGCAATGCCTATTTTGCAGGTCATTTGGGAAAGTACATTCCCGGCAAAGCCGGTGTTTTACTCATTCGGTCGGCAATATTAAAAGAGCGCGGTTTTCACTTTGCGATTGCCGTCCTGACATCGGCCTACGAAACGTTGATCGTCATGGGAGTGGGGTTAATCGTTGCGGGAAGTCTCGCACCACTTTTAGTTCCAGAATCAGCTCTGATCGAGCATGCTCCCCAGCTTGTGAACTGGAGATGGTTACCGGCAGCAATTCTGGTCTCGTTTTCTTTGCTGG
>JAQWSQ010000159.1 GCA_029243145.1 Planctomycetaceae bacterium
TGGGTACTGTGACTCAGGCTCAGTTGGTCGAGATCGCCCAGATAAAATACGAAGATATGAACGCCTCGACTGTTGAGCAAGCTGCGAAGACAATCGCTGGCACAGCTCGCAGTATGGGGATTGCGGTCGAGGGTTAATTTCTTTCGGGCGGTTGAGAGCTTCAAAATACAATTATTGTGGACGCATTAAAGAAGATAGTGTCATGCCTAAAAAATCAAAGCGAATTGAGCATCTTACGAAAAAGGCGATTGAGACCGGGACCGTTTCTCTTGAGGAGGCTGTCAAGGTGTTGAAGTCCTTCAATGAGAATTTGCCAAAGGGAATCAAGCCGGTGAAGTTCGATCAGTCGGTCGAAATTGGTTTGCGTTTAGGAGTTGATCCAAAGCAGGCTGACCAATTGGTGCGTGGATCGATTGTTTTGCCTCACGGTATCGGGAAAAGCCAACGCGTTATTGTGTTTGCTCAAGGCGAAAACGTTCAGATTGCTGAAGGTGCTGGGGCTGATGTTGTGGGAGGCAAAGAGCTTGCCGATAAGGTCGCTGGTGGATGGCTCGATTTTGATGTTGCGATTGCCACTCCTGACATGATGGGCGTGGTTGGACCGTTGGGGAAAGTTCTTGGCCCTCGAGGGTTAATGCCTTCTCCTCGTGCCGGAACAGTGACGCAAGATGTTGCAACGGCTGTTGCCGACTATAAGGCGGGTAAAGTTGAGTTCCGAGTTGATGCGGGCGGGAATGTGCATTCCGTGGTTGGGCGATTGTCTTTCAGTCCCGAGCAGCTTGTTGAAAATATTCAGGCATTGTTGAATTTGGTGATCTCGATGAAACCGACTTCCTCTAAGGGAGTCTTTATGCGAGCGGTGACAATTTCAGCGACCATGACTCCCGGTGTTTCAGTGGCAGTTTAGTGTTAGCTGTCGAGGCTGAGTTGAGTGAGAGTCAGCGAAAATCTGGTTTTGTATCGTGTTTTAGGGCGTCAAAGCCAATCAGTGGAAAAGAGATATGAGTAAAAAAGTAAAACAAATGCTGATGGCCGAGATCGGGGAGCACTTGGGGGAATCCAAGAATCTTTTGCTTGTTGATGTGTCGAAGCTTGAAGCAAACGATGCAAATACATGGCGAATTGCTCTCCGTGGCAGCAATATGACTGCACTGACGGTTAAGAATACCTTGGCGCGTCGCGTTCTTGCTGATCGTGGTATTGAGGGGTTGGATGCGGTGCTCTCAGGTCCGACCACATTGGTCTGGGGTGGGGAGGATGTTGTCGAGTTGTCCAAGTCGATTGCTCAATGGGCAAAAGAGTTGAAAACTCTCGAAATCAAAGGTGCCACGATTGAAGGAAATGTCCTCGATCATGATGCTGTGATGCAATTAAGTAAGTCTCCGGGTCGGGCAGAATTGTTGTCCGAGATTGCCGGTTTAATGTTGGCTCCCGCTCGCCAGATTGCTGGTGCTTTGTTGGGGCCAGGTGGAAGAGTTTCCGGTGCTGTCAAAGCGGCTTCGGAAAAAGAAGAATAATCATTTTGGAATCAAGCCGGTCAGTCAGAACGTAAGCTGGTGACCGATGGCGTTTGAGTGTCCGTATTAGAATCAATTTTCGGTCGTGTTAAAGCGGCCTCCTGGGTGAAGAAAGGTTGAGAGACAATGGCGACTGCAGAAGTCCAAGAGTTTGATGCGACAACTAAAGATCTGGGCGACAAAATTGTCAGCCTGTCACTACTTGAAGCCAAAGCATTGGCTGACTATCTGAAAGACGTTCACGGCATTGAACCTGCTGGTGGCGGTGTCGTCATGGCTGGTCCTGGTGGTGGCGGTGGTGAAGAAGCGGCTGCTGAGAAGGACTCATTCGATGTTGTTCTGACCGGTTTCGGCGGAGCCAAGATCAATGTGATTAAGGTCGTTCGTACGATTACCGGTCTAGGCCTCAAAGAAGCCAAGGAACTCGTCGAAAGTGCTCCCAAACCTCTGAAAGAGGGCTGCGAGAAAGACGAAGCCGAGAAAATCAAAGCCGACATCGAAGAAGCTGGCGGTACGGCAGAAGTGAAATAGTTCGGCACGCTGAAAATTTCGTTGAGAATCGGTTGCGATTGTTCGTAGCCGATTCTTTGGTCTTGAGTTCTTGCAAGTTGCAAGCATTCAAGGCATACACAAATGTGCGATGCCGTGGTTGATGCTTGGCGGTGATCCGTTTTTCGATGGTCTTTTTGAGGTTTTTGTTCTCATTGGACCGTCGTTGGGCCTATTGCCATGTGTACACTGGTTACCAGTTTTTGCAGAACTGGTTTGAAATTCTGCGCAAAGAGCGATACTTTATTGAGTACGAGACCTCTGCGCGCAGTCCGCTGTTTGCACCAACCACCCTCGCCATCCGATCTGACGAATTCCACATCGGGAAGGAACGCATGCCGATTTCATCGACCCGCGTCATTGAAACGACTGAAGACAGAAATTTTGGAGTGCTTGAGAATACGGCCGAACTCCCGGATCTTTGCTCAATACAAACGGACTCATACTCTCATTTTTTGCAACTTGGTATTGAAACCAAGGGTCGCAAGAATCAGGGAATTGAATCCATTTTGCGCGAAATATTCCCAATTGAGAGCTATGACGGTCAGTATAAGCTCGAGTATGTCAAGTATGAATTGGGCAAGCCCCGTTACACTCCCATGGAGTGTCGGCAGCTTCGGCTGACTTACGGTCGGCCTTTCCGGGTCTGGATGCGATTGAATAAAGAGCAACCGATTGAGGAAGAAGTCTACCTTGGCGATATGCCGATCATGCTCGGTGGTGGTGAGTTTATCATCAATGGTTCCGAGCGTGTTGTGGTCAGCCAGTTGCACAGATCGCCTGGTGTCGACTTTATGCGAGTTGACGAGATCGGTGAACGTCGATCTTACTCCTGTCGTATCATTCCAGAACGTGGAAGCTGGATTGAATTGGCTATGGGGAAGAAGGAAACGCTTTCTGTTCGTATCGATCAGAGCGGTAAGTTTCCTGCGATTACTTTGCTGCGTGCGATGGATGAGAAGTTCTCTTCCGATGCCGAGCTTCTCAAATTGTTCTATGACGTTAAGAAAACAAAGGTTCCAAAGCCGGCCGATGCGGCAAAGATTATTGGTAAGTATACCGCCGATCATGTGATCTTCCCCACCGGGCATGAACGTGTGGGTGAGTTTATTCTCGAGGCGGGTCAGGCTGTTACAGAGTTGGCTGTCGAGGAGATGAACGACGCCAAGGTGAAGATGTTTGAGAGTATTCCGGCTGAAGAGGATGTGTTGATTCTCAACACATTGTTGGAAGATGGTACAAACAGTCACGAAGAAGCGTTGTTGCGAATCTATCAGCGTTTGCGTCCGGGGAATCCTCCACAACTCGAAAAGGCCAAAGATCTTTTCATTGAAAAGTTCTTTGATGTGAATCGATACCGTCTTGGCCGCGTGGGTCGTTTCCGTATCAACCGGAAGTTCGATCAGGATGTTCCAGACAACGAAATGATTCTTCGTCCGGAAGATTTCATTAACTCCATTCGTTATCTCGTGCTACTTCGCAAAGGTAGTGACGAGGCCTATGTTGATGACATCGATAACTTGGGTAATCGTCGCTTGCGAACGATTGATGAGCTCGGTTGCGACGAAATTCGTAAGGGATTCCTCAAGCTTCGTCGAACCGTGCAAGAACGCATGGCGATGAAGGATGTCGAGGAAATGACTCCTCGGACATTGGTGAATCCGAAAAGTGTTTCCGCATCGATTGACTTTTTCTTTGGTCGTTCTGAATTATCGCAAGTCGTCGACCAGACGAATCCTCTGTCTATGTTAACTCACGAGCGTCGCTTGAGTGCTCTCGGTCCCGGTGGTTTGAATCGTAAGCGTGCCGGTTTTGAGGTTCGCGACGTTCATATTTCTCACTATGGTCGTATTTGTCCGATTGAAACACCGGAAGGTACAAATATCGGACTCATCTCGTCGTTGAGTATTCTGTCTCGCGTCGATGATTACGGCTTCTTGATCACTCCTTATCGTAAGGTGGCCAAGGGTAAGTTGACTGAAGAAGTCGAATGGTTGCGTGCCGACGAAGAAGCTAACGTACATGTGGCTCCAGCCGATACGCAGGTTGTTAAAGGCAAAGTGGTCGAAGATCGTGTTCTTTGTCGTTATCGCAACGATGTGTCTTGGGTGACTACCGATACCATCGAATATATCGACTTGATTCCCAACCAGATGGTGGGGATTTCTGCCAGCTTGATTCCGTTCCTCGAACACGACGACGCAAACCGTGCCTTGATGGGTTCGAACATGCAGCGTCAGGCTGTGCCTTTGCTGAATGCTGAACGCCCATTGGTGGGTACCGGCATGGAGAAGGCTGTCGCTGAAAACTCAGGGATGGTGGTACGTGCGGAGCGAGCGGGCAAAGTGACTTTCGTTGATGCGAACCGCATCGAGGTGGATGGCAAAAACTATCCGCTGCGTAAATATGTCGGTTTGAATGAACGGACATGCTTGAATCAAAAACCTTTGGTTTCGATCGGTGATCGCGTCAAGCGTGGTCAAGTCATGTGCGATTCAGCAGCCACTCATAACGGACACTTGGCACTCGGTCGAAACGTGCTTGTCTCGTTTATGTCGTGGGAAGGTTATAACTACGAAGACGCAATTATTCTTTCAGAGCGTCTTGTGAAAGACGATGTTTACACCTCGATTCACATCGACGAGTTCGATGTGGAAATTCGTGAAACAAAGTTGGGGCGTGAAGAGTTTACACGCGATATTCCTAACGTGAGCGAGAAGGCCTTACGCCATCTTGACGAAGAAGGCATTGTACAAATTGGGACCAGTGTTGAGCCGGGCGATATTCTCGTCGGTAAGGTTTCTCCCAAAGCAAAAACAGAACTCACACCTGAAGAAAAATTGCTGCATGCAATTTTCGGTCGTGCCGGTGAAGATGTGAAGAATGAATCTCTCGAAGTGCCATCTGGTGTTGAAGGGATTGTGATTCATACTGAGAAGTTCGCCCGTCGCATGAGTCTTTCAGAATTGGAACGTAAAACGTTCGATAAGCAACTGAAAGAGGCCGAGCAGGAAGGCAATCAATTAGTTGCTGAGAAGTTTGTTGAGTTTCTGGTTGAGTTTGAGAAGATTCTCGGACGCAAAATGCAAGACGACGATGGGCGTAATATTCGCGAGATCGACGACCATAAATTCTTGTACGAGTACGCGGAGCGATTCCCTTCTACTGTTGAAGATATGGAATTGCGTTCGCCGCAGAAGCAGGCCGACTTGCGGAAGCTTATGAAAGAATCGTGGGAGACGGTTGATATTGTGATCGCCTCTCGTGATCAAGAAATTAACAGCATGAAGCGTGGCGATGAGTTACCGAGTGGCGTGCTGCAAATGGTGAAAATCTATGTAGCCTCGAAACGTCAGATTTCGGTCGGTGACAAGATGGCCGGTCGTCACGGAAACAAAGGTGTGATCTCCAAGATTCTGCCGGAAGAAGACATGCCGTTTCTTGAAGACGGGACTCCTGTTGACATCATTCTGAATCCTCTTGGTGTTCCGAGTCGTATGAATGTCGGTCAGATTCTGGAAACTCACCTTGGATGGGCTGCTTCGAAGTTGGGCTTTGCAGCGATTTGTCCGGTCTTCGATGGGGCCTCTGAACAATCGATTCATGATGCTTTGGAAGAAGCAGGATTGCCCCCTGAAGGTAAGAGTGTTCTGTATGACGGACGTTCGGGCGACCCATTCGAACAGCGTGTGACAGTCGGCATGATTTATATGCTGAAACTGCATCACCTTGTCGATGATAAGGTTCATGCTCGTGCAACTGGTCCTTACTCTCTGATTACTCAACAACCGCTGGGTGGTAAAGCCCGCTTTGGTGGACAGCGATTTGGAGAGATGGAAGTGTGGGCTCTGGAAGCGTATGGAGCTGCTTACATTCTGCAAGAGTTACTGACAGTGAAGAGTGACGATGTGGAAGGACGAACCAAGATTTACGAATCGATGGTTAAGGGTGAGAACACACTGGAAGCCGGAACGCCTGCCAGCTTTGATGTACTCATGAATGAAATTCGTGGACTGTGCCTGAACATGCAGCTCGAAAAATCTGCGACCTGATGACCCCTGTGCTTCGGTGTTAGGGAGGTTAGCATTTCGCTGATATCCCGCCATCATTCACAAAGGAGCGTGCGAAGTGAGCGTAGCGGAAAATAATACATTTGAACGCATCAACGATTACGGTGCGGTAAAGATCGGTCTGGCCAGTCCGTCCGATATTCGTGGTTGGTCATACGGCGAAGTGAAGAAGCCGGAAACGATCAACTACCGAACTTACCGTCCCGAGCGTGATGGATTGTTCTGCGAGCGGATTTTTGGTCCTGAAAAGGACTGGGAATGTGCCTGCGGAAAATATCGCGGCATGAAATATAAGGGCATGGTCTGTGATCGTTGCGGTGTGAAAGTGACACACAGTCGCGTTCGCCGTAAGCGTATGGGTCACATTGAACTCGCTGCGCCAGTGGTGCATATCTGGTTCTTCAAATCGATGCCGAGTCGTTTGGGTGCCTTGTTAAATATTAAGACCACTGCACTCGAAAAGGTCGTCTATTTCCAGGATTACGCAGTTGTCGATCCGGGTGACACTCCTTTGCGTCTTGCTCAGGTGATGACCGAGGAAGAGGTTAGAGATGCGCGGGCCAAGTATGGCGAAGGGACCTTCGCTGTCGAAATGGGCGCTGATGCCGTCAAGTCGTTACTCGGACAAATTAATCTTGTCGAAGTGTCCTATCTGCTTCGCGATGAATTGAAAGAGACTGGTAGTCAGCAGCGCAAGAAAGACTTGATCAAACGACTGAAAATTGTCGAAGCACTTCGCGACTCGGACAACAAGCCAGAGTGGATGGTGCTCGACGTCATTCCGGTCATTCCTCCCGATTTGCGTCCGTTGGTGTTGCTGGATTCCGGTAACTTCGCAACAAGCGATTTGAACGATCTTTATCGACGTATTATTAACCGCAATAACCGACTCAAAAAGTTAGTCGATCTGAACGCTCCTGAAGTGATCGTCCGCAACGAAAAGAGAATGTTGCAGCAATCTGTCGATGCGTTGTTCGATAACAATCGCTGTAAGCGTCCTGTGCTTGGTTCGTCCAATCGGCCACTCAAGTCGTTGACTGACATGATTAAAGGAAAGCAAGGTCGTTTCCGTGAGAATCTGCTCGGTAAACGTGTTGATTACTACGCTCGTTCCGTGATTATCGTCGGTCCCGAACTCAAACTGCATCAGTGTGGATTGCCGAAGAAAATCGCATTGGAATTGTTTCAACCTTTTGTGATTCGCAGACTGAAAGAACTCGGTTACGCCGACACGATCAAGTCGGCCAAGCGAATGCTGGAACGTCGTGACGAAGAAGTCTGGGACATTCTCGATGAAGTGATTCGGAATCACCCGGTTCTGTTGAATCGTGCCCCGACTTTGCACCGTATGGGTATCCAGGCCTTCGAACCGACCCTCGTGGAAGGAAACGCCATTCGAGTCCATCCGTTGGTCTGTAAAGGGTTCAACGCTGACTTCGATGGCGACCAGATGGCCGTTCACTTGCCATTGTCAATTGAAGCTCAGGTCGAAGCCACCACGCTGATGATGTCGACGAACAATATTTTTAGTCCGGCGAATGGTGCTCCGATCATCTCGGCGTCTCAAGATATCGTGATGGGATGTTACTATCTGACTTTGAAGCGTCCCGATCAATTAAGCGAAGGGATGACTTTTGCTTCTTTGAATGAAGTTTTGATGGCGTTCGATCAGGGCGTCGTCGGGCGTCATGCTGCGGTGAAGGTTCGTCTGCCAAAAGACAAGCGAGTCAAAGGTGAAGGGGCTGAAGAGTACAAACTCGGAGGGTTGATTGAGACCTCTCCTGGGCGTGTGATCTTTAACGATATCCTCAACCCGCACATGTCATTCTACAACATGCCGATGGGCAGTAAAGATCTCGCACGAGTGATTTCCGATTGCTATCTCGAACTCGGCCGTCGCGAAACGATCTTATTACTTGACAGCATGAAGCGGACAGGGTTCCGCGAAGCGACCCGAAGCGGTTTGTCGTTCGGTGCGAATGACATGGTCACTGCACCCAACAAGGATGAAGTGATTGCTGATTCTGAAGTCAAAGTTCTGCAAGTCCAGAAACTTTATGACCGCGGGATTATCACAAACCAGGAACGTTACAACCAAGTCCTTGATACTTGGACCCACGCTCGCGAATTGATTACCAAGTCGATGATGCTGGAATTGCAAAACGATGTTCGCGACGAAGGTGCTTACGTCAACCCGATCTTCCTGATGTCGAGTTCTGGTGCCCGTGGTGGTGTCGAACAGATTCGTCAGTTGTCTGGTATGCGTGGTTTGATGGCCAAGCCGAGTGGTGAGATCATCGAGACACCTATCAAAGCCAACTTCCGCGAAGGCTTGACAGTGCTGGAATATTTCAGCTCGACTCACGGTGCTCGTAAAGGATTGGCCGATACGGCACTCAAGACAGCCGACTCTGGTTATCTGACTCGTAAGCTGGCTGATATCTGTCAGAACATGGTGATCACCCTCGATGATTGTGGCACCACGAAAGGGACCACGAAGGGAGTGGTTTATCGCGGCGAAAAAGTGGAAGTGTCGCTTGCCGATGCGATCCGCGGACGTGTCAGCCGTACTAACATTGTCAATCCTGTGACCGATGAAGTCATTGTTCGTGAAAATGAAATGGTGACTGTCGAAATCGCAGAGAAGATTGAAGACATGGGCTTGGAACGCATCCAGGTGCGTAGCCCGTTGACCTGCGAAAGTTCGTTGGGGGTTTGCAAATGCTGTTATGGCATGGACCTTTCGACCGGTTCTCAGGTTGAAGAAGGAATGGCGATCGGGATTATCGCGGCTCAATCGATTGGTGAGCCGGGAACTCAGTTGACGATGCGGACCTTCCACATCGGCGGTACTGCTTCTCGTGAAGTCGAAGACAGCGATATTAAAGCTCGTAAAGATGGTCGCGTGAAATTTGCACGTATTCGCTCTGTGGTGAATGCGGAAGGTCGAAATGTGGTGCTCGCCAGGAATGGTGAAGTGGTCATTCTCGACCCGAAAGAACGCGAACTGGAGCGCTACGTGATTCCGAACGGTGCAACCTTGATGGTGGCCGAAAATGACGAGGTCAAATCTGGCCAAGTCGTCTGTCAGTGGGACCCTCACTCGGTGCCGATTCTGGCAGAAGTTGGTGGTCGTGTTCGCCTTGAAGATTGTATCGAAGGTAAGTCGATTCGATCCGATAAAGAAGTCAGTGGTAATGTTCGTCGAACAATCATCGAGCACAAAGGTGACTTGCATCCGCAAATTATCATCGAAGATAGCTCGGGGAAAATTCTCGACTTCTACTACCTGCCAGAACGGTCGACTGTCGATGTGGATGAGGGTTCTCAGATTACCGCCGGACAGGTCTTGGCGAAAAATCCGCGTGAAGCCAGTGGTACTCAGGATATTACCGGTGGTCTTCCCCGTGTGACGGAACTGTTTGAAGCACGTAAGCCGAAAGACCCTTCCATCATCGCCGAAATCGATGGTGTGATCGAGCTTCAGGAAGAGAAAAAACGCGGCAAGCGAGTCATTACTGTGCGTGGTGAAGATGGCACCGAAGTTGAGCATCTTGTGCCACACAATAAGCACTTGCTTTGTCATACTGGTGATATCGTTCGAGCCGGTGATGCACTTGTTCGTGGTCCGTTGGTTCCGCACGATATTTTGCGAGTGAGCGGGACTGAAGCCGTCCAGCAATACTTGCTACACGAAATTCAAAATGTGTACCGTTCTCAGCGAGTGGAGATCGATGACAAGCATATTGAAATTGTCGTATCCCAAATGTTGCGTAAGGTACAGATCGAGGATGTTGGTGACACCGACTTGTTGCCCGGCGTGCTGATGGATCGATTCGAGTTCCGTCGTGTGAACGACTCTCTGTTGAGTTGCGAATGCGTGACTGAACCGGGTGATACCGAGTTCCAGGAAGGCGATGTCGTTCCTGCAGAGACGATTCAAGAAGTGAACGAGCAGCTTGAAGCGGCTGGTCAAACTCCGGCGATTACGACGAAGCCAAAACCAGCCACAGCAACGACTCAATTGCTCGGCATTACCAAAGCCTCTGTGCAATCAGAAAGCTTTATCTCGGCTGCGAGTTTCCAGGAAACCACCAAGGTTCTTACGGAAGCCGCCATTGCAGGGAAAAGCGACTATCTGGTTGGATTGAAAGAGAATGTGATTTTGGGTCACCTGATTCCGGCTGGTACGGGATTCCGGGCTCACCAGGAAGCTCAGTTCAAGATTCGCCCAGAGGCGTTGTCAGAACTGGAAGAAGAGAAGAAGCGAATTCTTGCTGCTCGTCTGGACATGCTGAATGAAGGTGTGGATCCGACAGCGCCGCAAGGTGGTTCGCTTGAACAACTTGACCCTGATAAGGGTCACTGATTTGTCATTTCACCGTGTGATTGAGAGTAGTTAAGCACGAAATCGGTCAAAATTGGCTCGTTCCGGTCGCTTGACCTCTCGAAACACAACGGATACATTGCTAAATTCCGCATTTTCCTTGTTTGGAAGCGGAAAATCGACGGACAGATATCGTTCCAATAAAGTCATAGATTCCATGCCAACGATTAATCAATTAGTTCGCAAACCGCGAAAAGTACAAAAAACAAAGACAAAAACACCTCTCCTTGAAGGTTGTCCGCAAAAACGCGGCGTCTGCATGCAGGTGAAAACAGTCACTCCGAAAAAGCCGAACTCGGCTTTGCGTAAAGTGGCTCGTGTTCGTCTTTCGAATGGGAAAGAGCTGACGGCTTACATTCCCGGTGAAGGTCATAACTTGCAGGAACACAGTATTGTGTTGATTCGTGGCGGTCGTGTTCGCGACTTGCCAGGGGTTCGGTACAAAGTGATCCGCGGCAAGCTCGATACGCTTGGTGTCGATGGTCGTAAGCAGGCACGTAGTCGTTACGGTCAAAAAAGAGTTAAGTAGTTTTAATCATACATTTACGAGTTCGTCCGAGTTTGGGCGAAGCGAATATTTCAACACAGACAAATGGGGTTCTTCCCCGATAGAGGATTTGCCGGAATGGCTAAACGTTTTACTGCCAGTCAATCACAACTGATCCCGGACCCACGTTTTGGTTCGAAGTTGGCTTCGAAATTTATCAACTGTCTTATGTTCGATGGCAAGAAGTCAGTTGCCGAACGAGTGTTCTACAGTGCTCTCGAAATTCTTGACGAGAAGGTTCCCGATGTGGAGTCGATCCAAGTTTTCGAGCAAGCGATCGAAAACGTGAAGCCATCCATTGAAGTTCGCTCTAAGCGAGTCGGTGGTGCGACTTATCAGGTTCCAATGCCGGTTCCTTCCAGGCGTCAACAATCCCTTTCGATTCGTTGGATTCTGGAATCGTGCCGAGGAAAAAAAGGTCGCCCGATGCATGAGCGGTTGGCCGAAGAGTTGCTGGCTGCTTACAAGCGTGAAGGTGCTTCAATGAGCAAACGCGAACAGATTCACCGAATGGCCGATGCCAACAAAGCATTTGCTCACTTCGCTTGGTAAGTTTGATTCAAATTATATTAGACGCGGAAATGCCGACATCGGTGTTTCGGCGTCTTTTTTTTTAGAGTGTAGTTTTTTAGTTCTGGTATTTAAGGCAGAAGTGAAATGAGTCACGCGATCGAAGATATTCGAAATATTGGGATTATTGCTCACATCGATGCGGGCAAGACAACGACGACCGAGCGAATATTATTCTACAGCGGTGCCTCACATCGAATGGGGAATGTCGATGACGGCAACACTGTCACGGATTTCGACCAGGAAGAATCGCAACGCGGCATTACGATTTATTCCGCAGCGATCACCTGTCAGTGGAAGGGTAAGACGATCAACCTGATCGACACACCCGGTCACGTCGACTTCACGGCAGAGGTCGAGAGATCATTGCGTGTGCTGGACGGTGCGGTCGTTGTCTTTTCTGCGGTCGAAGGTGTGGAAGCGCAGAGCGAAACTGTCTGGCGACAAGCCAACCATTATCAGGTTCCGCGAATTTGTTTCATTAACAAAATGGATCGTGTTGGAGCTGACTTTTTTCGTGTGCTCGAACAGATGGAAAAACGGCTGTCCACAAAACCTTTGCCGGTACAAATTCCTATTGGTCAAGGTTCGACCGGCGTAAAGCCGTTCGAGGGCATCATCGACTTGATTTCAATGAAAGCTCTCTACTTTGATCCGGAATCCAAGGGCGAGAATTATGATGTGCGTGAAATTCCTGAAGAGATGCTCGAGGATGCTCAGCTTTGGCGAGGAAATTTGTTAGACGAGTTAGCGTTGATGGAAGGCATTGACGAAAAGGTTTATGAAACTTACGTCGAGACCGAAGATTTGCCGACCGAAATGATCATTGATCTTTTGCGGCAAGGAACACTGGCCAGCAAAATCCGGCCGACTTTTTGTGGTTCCTCTCTCGATTTTACCGGCATCCAACCGCTACTCGATGCGGTGACCGATCTGTTGCCGAGTCCTCTCGACCGTCCCGCGATTCAAGGGATCAATCCTTCTCCGAAAAAAGGGGAAGGAGCGACACTTGAGAGGCATCCTGATCCGAAAGAACCTTTCTGTGGATTGATTTTCAAAATCGTCGCTGAGCAGCATGCCGACTTTTACTTTCTAAGAGTTTATTCGGGAACGTTGAAGTCAGGTTCCCGAATGATCAATCCCCGAATAGGCAAGAAAGAGTTGGTCAGTCAGTTGTGGCGAATTCAGGCGGGCTCTCGCGAAAAACTGGAGACTGACTTTGTTGAAGCGGGCGACATTATTGGGTTAATCGGCCCTAAAGATTCTGTGACGGGTGATACTCTTTGTGATCAGAAACAGCAGACATTGTTGGAAACAATCACCTTTCCTGAGACGGTGATTGCCATGGCGGTGGAGCCGGATTCTTCAGCAGAACGAAAAAAACTCGAAGATGTCTTGGTGCGTTTGGCTCGTCAAGATCCCACTTTTGACGCACGAGTGAGTGAGGATACCGGGCAGACCATCATTAGTGGTATGGGGGAACTCCATCTCGAAGTCATTCGACACAAAATGGAGCGAGATTTCGGTTTAAAGGTGAAAGTTCACAAGCCGAGAGTCAGTTATCGTGAGACAATTCGATCTGCTGCAACGGCGGAAGGGGTCTTTGACCGTCAAGCTGGGGGAGAAACACAGTTTGCCAAAGTGAAGGTCAAGGCGGAGCCTTACGGTGGTGAAGAGCGGATTCATGTTGTGAATAAGCTCAAGCCGGGTACGGTTCCTAAAGATATCGTTCAGCTTGTTCTGCAATCAATCGAAGAGGAAGCGAAGGCAGGGGGTGAGTTGGGCTATCCCTTAATGAAGGTGCAGTTGACACTATTGGATATCGATTACCGGGATGGGGAGACGACCGAGGTTGCGGCTCAGGCTGCCGCGAATCAGGCCGTTCGAGAGGCCTTTTCTGCAGGTGGAATGATGCTTCTGGAGCCGA
This sequence comes from Planctomycetaceae bacterium, assembly GCA_029243145.1. Classification (GTDB taxonomy): domain Bacteria; phylum Planctomycetota; class Planctomycetia; order Planctomycetales; family Planctomycetaceae; genus JABURQ01. Next base: position 13,568 of record JAQWSQ010000159.1, read on the forward strand.
TTATGAAGCTCGAAGTGGTTACGCCACAAGAGTTTGTGGGTGGTGTTCAGGGAGATTTAAATACTCGTCACGCTCAGATCCACTCTGCAGAAGCGGAAGGGGAGTTGTATCGAATTTCTGCCGAAGTTCCTCTGGCTCGGATGTTTGGATATTCCACAGATATTCGTAGTTTGTCCCAGGGGCGGGCTGGATATTCGATGGAACCGATGAAATATGAGCCTGCTCCTCAGTCTGTGATCGATCAGATGCTGGGAAATTAAGAGTTTTCCTGGTGAAACAGGCTCGAAAGGGGGTCTGTGTGGAAAAAGTCGAAAACTGAAAAAAACTCCAAGGAAAAGAGGTTCCCCCTTTGTTGACAAACTGGTCGTGGCCTCGTAATCTATTTCGTTCCCCAAGGGGTCAGAGTGCTGATCTTTTGGGATTACCTAAGTTTTAAGACTCATTGCTGGAAGGAATATCGGAGTGGCCACTGCTGTTCAGGAATGTATTCGCATCCGTATGGAAGCTTACGATCATGTTGTGCTGGATCAATCCGCTTCAAAGATTGTGGATACGGCCAAACGCACTGGTTCCGTGGTTCACGGTCCCGTTCCTTTACCGACCCGCATTGAGCGTTATACCGTGCTGAGAAGTCCGCACGTGAATAAGAAGTCGCGAGAACAGTTCGAGATCCGCACTCATAAGCGGCTCGTCGATATTGTGCAGCCTACTGGTAAGACAATTGACGCGTTGAATAAGTTGTCCCTTCCGGCTGGTGTTGATATCAAGATTAAGGCAACCGCAGGCTAGTGAGCAGCGGTTGTGGTCTGGGTTTACGCTTCGGTGGTTTTGACTCTCTTAGGAAGTCGGCTGCCGATCGGGGTTTCCTCGGAATAAGCGTTTCCAGAAAAACTGTTGGAGCGAGAGTGCCAGTCGTCAGTGTGCGATCGGGCTATCGAAATATCGAGAGAACTCTGTTACTGGAGTTACAGGCATGCCTGTAGGATTAGTTGGTACAAAAGTCGGTATGACTCGCGTTTTCGGCGAAGATGGGAATGCAATTCCCGTTACGGTCGTGAAGGTGAATTCGTGTCGTGTGTTGCAAGTCAAGACTGTCGAAAGTGACGGCTACGAGGCTGTGCAGCTTGGTTTTGGAGAAAAGCCGAGGCGATTGGCTGCTCGGAGTGAGCGTGGTCATGTTACTGCCCTGAGTAGTAAGCGTCAGAAGGCTCGTCAGCAAGCGGGTGTTGAATCAGTTGCGAAGGCTGATTGTGAGCCGCCTAAGTCGGTGAAGGAGTTTCGTACTGACGGTGAAGATCATGGCCTCGAAGTTGGCCAGGAGATTGGTGTCTCTGTTTTTGCTGATGCTGCTTTTGTTGATGTGATCGGGGTGAGTAAGGGTCGGGGAACGGCTGGTGTGATGAAGCGCCATAATTTCTCCGGTCAGCGTGCGACTCACGGTGTTAATAAAGTTCACCGTCATGGTGGCTCGATCGGTATGTCGGCGGATCCGGCTCGTGTTTTCAAGGGGACTCGAATGTCGGGTCGCTATGGAAGTGCACAGGCTACGGTTCGGCACTTGAAGTTAGTGAAGGTCGATGAAGAGAATGGTCTGCTGCTAGTGAAGGGCGGAATTCCCGGCCCGAATGGTGCAGATGTGATCATTCGTCATACAAACAAGAAATAATTCAAGCGGAAGGTCGGATTTGGCCTTCGCTCATCAGGAAATTGGAGAAACTGGATCATGGCCTCCATTCCGGTTTATAATCAGCAAGGGAAAGAAGTTGGCAGCTACGAGCTGGATCCAGCGGATATTTCCCCTGAAGTAAAAAAGCAGTTGCTGCATGATGCCGTTGTGATGTATCAGCGGAATAAGCGGCAGGGGACTGTCGGGACGAAGTCTCGTGGGATGGTTTCCGGTACAAATAAGAAGATGTATCGCCAGAAAGGTACGGGGAACGCTCGTGCTGGTGGTAAGCGGACAAATATTCGTCGCGGCGGTGGCCATGCCTTTGCCAAGAAGAATATCGATTTCAGTTACTCGATGCCCCGAAAGGCTGTGCGTCTAGCAACACGAATGTCGTTCCGGAGTAAAGTTGAAGATGGGCAAATCAAAATTCTTGATGAGCTGTCTTTGGCTGAGATTAAGACAAAACCGATTGTGGATTTGATTAAGGCTCTCGGGTTGAATGGGACTTCGGTCTTGTTGGCGGTTCCTGAGTATGATGCTGTCGTGTATCGTTCAGCTCGCAACATTGTGAATGTTCGAGTTATGCCGGTGGCTGAGCTGAATGCTTATGATTTGCTGCGTCAGCGAAATCTGCTGGTTGTGAAGTCGGCTCTTGAGTCGTTTGTTTCGCAGGGGCAGGCTGTTGGAGCTGGGGCTTAATTGGTAATTGGTTTGAGTGATTTTGCGAGTCGTCGTGTGGCGGCCTGCTTTTAAGTGATTAGAGATATACCTGGCATTTGAGGAGTCGGCTGATGGCCGTCAATCGTCAACACGGAGTTCAACTTGAGGCTTACCAGGTCGTTTTGCGACCGCTGGTGACTGAAAAGGGAACTCATCTGTCAGAAAAATATAATTCATATACGTTCCGGGTTCACCCGCTCGCTTCCAAGGAAGATATTCGTAGAGCGGTGCAGGAGCTTTGGGATGTGCGAGTCGTGAAGGTGCGAACGCAAACACGTAAAGGTAAGCCGCGTCGTCATAAGATGGCGTTCGGTTATACGAAGGATTGGAAGAAGGCGATTGTGACTCTGCATGATGATGATCGAATTTCATTCTTCTAGGTCTTTTGTGTGGCATTTCGAGATCGTGAATAGATTAGGTGCTTCTCAGCACGCCAATACATAACAGGTAGAATTATGGGTATTCGTTATTACAAGCCGACAAGTGCAGGACGACGAAATTCGTCGGTCAGCGACTTCGCTGAGATTACGGACCGTAAAAAGAAGCCTGAAAAAACGCTTCTGAAGCGTCTTCGGCGCAGCGGTGGTCGTAACTTTCAGGGTAAGATCACAGTTCGACACCGAGGTGGTGGTCACAAGCGAATGTATCGGATGATCGACTTTCGTCGAACAAAAGATGGTGTTCCTGCGACCGTGAAGTCGATTGAGTATGATCCAAATCGATCAGCCCGTATTGCATTGTTGCATTATGCTGATGGTGTAAAACGATATATTTTGGCCCCGCAAGGGCTCAAGGCTGGGGATAAGGTCGAGAGTGGCGAAAAAGTGGAGGCCAATATTGGCAACACAATGCCCTTGGCGTCGATTCCGCTCAGTACGACAATTCATAACATTGAGCTTTATCCCGGTCGTGGAGGCCAGCTCTGCCGAAGTGCAGGTTGTGGAGCTGTATTAAACGCACGTGAAAAAGGTTGGGCTCAGGTGACTTTGCCTTCCGGTGAAGTGCGACGTGTTCCGGCAACCTGCAGGGCGACTGTCGGGGCAATTGGAAATTCAGAGCATAGCTCAATTCGGATTGGGAAAGCTGGTCGTAATCGTTGGTTGGGGCGTCGTCCTCATGTTCGCGGAACGGTTATGAATCCTGTTGCTCATCCGATGGGTGGTGGTGAAGGACGCACAGCCGGTGGTCGACATCCTTGTAGTCCGACCGGAAAATTGGCCAAAGGTGGACGTACACGTAAGTTGCGTAAAGCTTCTTCCAAGGCGATCATTCGTCGTCGTCGTTCACGTCGATATGGCTTATTGAAGACATGATCTCCCGTAAGGGGGTTAGCGGAGCGGTCGCCTTTTGTGAGGCGTTCAAAGAAAAAAACTTTTTTATCAGCACAGTCGAGACGAGGAAATATCATGGGGCGTTCATTGAAAAAAGGGCCGTTTGTCGACCCTAAGCTCCTGAAGAAAGTCGAAAAAGCAAATTCAAGTGGTGATAAGAAGCCGATCAAGACATGGGCGCGATCATGTACGATCAGTCCCGAGTTTATTGGTCTGACCTTCATGGTGCACAATGGGCGTCAGCACATGAGTGTGTATATTACAGAAGAGATGGTGGGGCATAAGCTGGGTGAGTTCGCTCCAACGCGGACGTTCAAAGGGCATGGTGCCAAGGGCGGTCGTTAATCGAGACAAGTTATTCGGTCAGGCGGCACCTGTTGCTGATCGGTTAGAGTTGGCAGGAGTTAATCATCATGGCAGTTGTAAAGGCAATCCACAAATTCGCACGAATCTCACCGACTAAGGTGCGACCGTTTGCGGATCTAATTCGTGGCAAGACAACGGAACAGGCGATTGACGCCCTGAAGTACATGCCAAATCGTGGAGCTCGTATGATTGAGAAGGTTCTTGCGTCGGCAATTGCCAATGCAGAGGATCGAGGAGCTCGCAATGTCATGAATTTAAAAGTGGCGTTGGCTCGGGTAGATGGTGGTCCCTCTATTAAGAGGTTTCGTCCACGTGCCCGAGGGATGGCGGCTCCCATCATTAAGAGGATGGCACACATTCATGTCGGTGTGGAAGCACCTGAGCTATAAAGTATAAATCACGCAATTATTTTGCATCGAAGTATCGATAAGGTCACAGAGACATGGGTCAGAAAATCAATCCCACGGGATTCCGAATTGGTGTGCATGAAGGCTGGCGTAGCCGGTGGTATGCTCCAAAAAAAGAGTTCGGCGATCTGTTGGGCGAAGACTTCAAGATTCGCAACTTTATCAAAACAAAATATAAATTCGCGGAAATTCCACGAGTGGAAATCGAGCGAACACGCGATCAAGTCGTTGTGCATCTGCAGACGGCTCGACCGGGTATTATCATTGGGCGTAAAGGTCAGGAAGTTGATCGGCTGAAAGCTGAGTTGGAAGACCTGACCGGTCGCCGGATGGAACTGAAGATTATTGAAATCAACAATCCAGGCCGCAATGCGGTTCTGGTCGCTGAGAAGATTGCACAGCAGCTTTCCAAGCGTGGTAGTTTCCGTCGTACCATCAAGCGAACGCTTGATGAAGTGATGGAGGCTGGTGCTTTTGGAGTGAAAGTGCAGTTGTCGGGTCGATTGGGTGGGGCAGAAATGTGTCGCACCGAAAAGGCTGCAAGGGGATCAATTCCTCTGTCGACTCTTCGGCGTCACATCGATTATGGCTTGGCGGAGTCAAAAACCGCACAAGGCATTATTGGTGTGAAGGTTTGGATCGATTTAGGAAACTATGAAGACGAGGAGTCCGCCAATGGCTCTGATGCCTAGACGGGTTAAACACCGCAAAAGTCAAAGACGCCGGATTAAAGGTAACGCCACTCGTGGTAATAAAGTTTCCTTCGGTGAATGGGGGTTGCAATCGTTAGAGCCAGGTCATGTGACCGCCCAAACGATTGAAGCTTGTCGTATCGCGGCAAATCAGTATGTGCGTGGCGAAGGCCGTGTCTACATTCGGATTTTCCCGAACAAATCAGTCACCTCTCGCCCACTCGAAACTCGAATGGGTAAAGGGAAGGGCGATCCAGCTCACTGGGTAGCCGTCGTTAAGCCGGGAACGGTTTTATTTGAATTAACCGGAGTGTCACACGAAGCAGCACAGCTCTGTTTCGCACGTGTCGCTCACAAGTTGCCTGTTCGCGTCCGTTTGATCGGTCGCCGTCCGACTGTTGGGTAATAAGCATCCATTCAGAACAATTTAGAGGTTGCGAGAGTCAACGATGAAAGTGTCAGAAATACGGGAAATGAGCGACGATCAGTTGGTGGCCGAATTGGCCGAGACTCGTCGCCAATTATTTGATCTTCGTTTCCAGGCGGCTACCGAGCGATTGGATGCCCCGAGTGAATTGCGGAAATTGAGAAAGAAAATCGCCCGTATTCTGACCGTCGAAAACGAACGTCAGGAAACTGACGCTCCAGCCGAAGCATAACGCGACGTATTTACTTCCCGGTGATCGCCATTAAGGCAACCTGAGAGGCAGAAGTTATGAAGAGAACATTGATCGGTATTGTGGTCAGCGACAAATGTGACAAAACACGCCGTGTGGATATTGAGCGTAAATTTGCTCATCCGATGTACGGAAAAATTGTGACACGCAAAACCGTGTGCCATGTCCACGATGAAGAGAATGCGTCCCATGTCGGTGATCGTATTCAAATCATCGAGTGTCGTCCTCGTTCTAAGCAGAAACGGTGGGAGTTGGTGGAAATTGTCGAAACAGCTCTCGACATTGCCACGCATCATCACACCGAAGCCGAATAAGTTCATTCAGTTTTAAGAGATCACAGTTTTGGGCTTTTAGCTCGAAGTATTTAAGGATGAATCAGTCATGATTCAAATGCAGACAGTCCTGGATGTTGCAGACAATTCGGGCGCAAAAGTCGTGCGTTGCATCAAGGTTCTTGGTGGTACCGGTAAACGGACCGCAGGGCTTGGTGAAATTGTCGTGTTGTCGGTGATCAAGGCGATACCTGGATCGGTGATCAAACAGGGAACAGTTGTGAAAGGTGTGATTGTTCGCTGTAGAAAAGCAACACGCCGAGAAGATGGAAGTTATGTTCGATTTGATCGCAACGCTGTGGTTCTCGTCGATGACGATGGGACTCCACGGGGGACGCGAATTTTCGGTGAGGTTGCTCGTGAACTGCGAGAACGCCGTTTTATGAAAATTGTCAGCCTCGCCAGTGAGGTGGTGTAATTATGAAAATTCAACGTGGTGATATGGTGGTCGTGACCGCCGGGAATCATAAAACAACAGTACCGCACAAGGTCGTGTCAGTTTCTGCGGATGGCCGTAATGTTGTCGTGGAAGGCATCAACAGTGCCATGCGACACGTCAAACGGGGTCATCCTAAAAGTCCACAAGGTGGGCGATTGGAAATTGATCTTCCCTTGGACATTTCCAATGTTCGTCTCTATTGCCAGTCGTGCAATCAGGGGGCTCGTATTGGGATTAAATACAACGAAGATGGTAGTAAAGAACGATTTTGCAAGAAGTGCGACGCTCGGATTTCAGAGATCGCCCCTGCGAAAAAAGCCTACGCTAAGTCGTAGAACAATAAGTTCGGTAAATTCAGTCACATATTCAAGACCCCTTTGGGGCTTAAGGAAGCTGAGCGATGACGAGGTTGCTCAAAAAATACAACGAACAGGTGATCCCAAACCTGAAGAAGGAATTGGACCAGAAGAATGTCCATGCTCTTCCGAAGGTTCAAAAGGTCATAATCAATATGGGTGTTGGTCAAGCTGTTGCTGACCGGAAGGTACTTGACGAAGCTGTCGAGCATCTCTCCCTGTTGAGTGGACAAAAACCGCAGATTACCCGTGCGAAAAAAGCCATTGCAGTCTACCGCCTCCGTGAAGGAATGCCGATCGGTTGTCGGGTGACGTTACGAGGTGCTCGCATGTATGAATTTTTGGATCGTCTCATCACGTTGGCTTTGCCACGTGTGCGTGACTTCCGAGGTCTTCCCCCGAAATCTTTTGATGGAAACGGGAACTATAGCCTCGGTTTGAACGAACAATTTGTGTTTCCAGAAATTCCCGCAGACAAAGCGACTTTGACCCAAGGTATGAATATCACCATTGTGACATCTGCCAAGACGAACGATGAAGGACGAGCGTTACTCCGAGAAATCGGTATCCCGTTCAAAGCCAAATAAATTCCAAGTGACCTTAGTCTCCTTATTCCGGAAACAAGAGAGCAATGGCCAGTAAATCAAAAATTGCCAAAGCTAATAAAAAGCCAAAATTTAGTTCGCGAAGTGAACGACGCTGCCAGTTGTGTGGTCGCCCCCGTGCGGTCTATCGCAAATTCAAGCTGTGTCGTATCTGCTTCCGCAAAATGTGCCACGAAGGCGTGATCCCCGGTGCTCGCAAGGCGAGTTGGTAATATGGACCGTAACAGGCACAACACAAGGATTTTCAAATCATGATGAGTGACCCCGTCGCAGACATGCTGACTCGAATTCGCAATGCCGTTCAGGTAGAGCGAGCTTTCGTGGATGTTCCGCAGTCAAAACTGAAGATCGGCATCGCCGAAGCTCTTCAGCGTGAAGGTTACATCTGGGATTTTGAGGTTATTGAACAAGCCCCTCAAAACACCCTGCGTTTGAATTTAAAATATGGCCCTAATGGTGAGCGTGTCATCCAGAAGATACAGCGTGCATCCAAGCCTGGGCGACGAGTTTATACAGGTGTCGGTGATATGCCCGAAATCCTGAATGGGATGGGCATTAGCATTCTGACAACTCCTCGTGGTGTATTGAGTAACCGCGAAGCGAAAAAAGAGGGTGTTGGCGGCGAAGTTGTTTGTGTGGTCTGGTAATCGAAGTATCGAGAAGAAAACTGGTTCAGAGATATGTCCAAGATTGGTAAAAAGCCGGTATCCGTCCCTGATGGTGTGGAAATCACACTGTCGAATGGAACCATCAAAACCAAAGGCCCCGCAGGCGAGCTCTCCTTCGAATATCATGTGAATATGAAGGTCGAGTTTGATAGCGACGCCAAGGAAGTTACAGTAGCGCGTCCTAATGAGGAACGCCAAAACAAAGCTCTTCATGGTTTAACACGCAGTCTCATCAATAACATGGTGACTGGTGTCAAAGAACCATTTATGAAGAAGCTCGAAATCAACGGAGTCGGTTACAACGCTCAGTTGAATGGTAATAAGCTGCGTTTGCAGGTTGGCTTTGCCAACACGATTGAATTGACGGTTCCCCCTGGGATCACTTGCGAAGTTCCTCAACCGATTGTTGTGATCGTCAAAGGAGCTGATAAGCAAGTGGTGGGACAGTTCGCGGCGGAAATTCGCCGAGTTCGTCCTCCCGAGCCTTATAAGCTCAAGGGAATCAAGTATGAAGGTGAATATGTTCGCCGTAAGGCCGGTAAAGCCTTCGGTGCCAAATAAAAAGCCACTGAGAGGTAGTCCGGTTCGTTGGCAACCGGAAACCCTTTCAATGTTTTTGACAGGTTTGTGTCTGCGATGAAAGCAAGTAAAAAACTCGCTAAGCGTCAAACTCGCCGCCGATTTCGCGTGCGAAATTCTGTTCGGAGATCCGCGAATGGTCGTCCTCGACTTTCGATTTTCCGTAGCAATAAGCATATCTACGCGCAAATTATCGACGATGTGCAAGGTGTGACATTGGCTTCCGCCAGTACCGCCGAAAAAGATTTGGGAGGAACAGGTTCCTATCATGGAAACTGCGATGCAGCCTCACGAATCGGTACAGCCATCGCCGAGCGAGCGATTGAAAAAGGTGTCAAAGAAGTCATCTTTGATCGCGGTGAATACAAGTATCATGGCCGCGTACAGGCTTTGGCCGATGCGGCTCGTGAAGGTGGTCTTGAGTTTTAGGAACTTTGAAAGTCCCATAAAATATACTGTTCGACGGTCCTAGTGGCTGTCTCGGTTTGGAGAGATGATCGTGTCAAACGATAGTCACACAAAAAATCCCGAAGAAGTTGTTCAGATTCGCCGCTGCTCCTGCGTGGTCAAGGGTGGTCGACGTTTCAGCTTCACTGCGTTAGTCGTCGTTGGTGACAACGATGGTTCTGCCGGATGGGGTTATGGTAAGGGAAATGAAGTACCCAATGCTGTTGATAAGGCGGTCAAAGCCGCCAATCGGCGGATGATGAAGTACCCAGCTCTTACATCGACTGTCCCTCACGAAGTCATTGGGCATTACGGTGCCTCCAGAGTGATTTTGATTCCTGCCCGGCCTGGTACTGGTATTATTGCCGGTGGTTGTGTGCGTGCGGTGGTCGAATCGGCTGGCGTGACTGACATTCTCACCAAGAGCTTTGGCTCTAACAATCCTACCAATCTCGTCAAAGCAACATTCAACGCCCTCTCGAAACTCCGGACGAAAGAAGAAATTCAACGTCTGCGAGGAGTGGAGATCTGAATTATGATTATCGATGATGTCAATCGCGGAATTATCAAGCACAAGGCTCGCAAGCGCGTCGGGCGTGGTCCAGGCTCCGGTCACGGAAAAACATCGACTCGTGGCCATAAAGGTGCCGGTAGTCGATCTGGTAACAAACGCCGACAAGGTTTTGAAGGGGGACAAACTCCTCTCTTCATGCGAGTTGCCAAGCGTGGCTTCAATAATAAACAGTTTGCCCCCAAAGTCGTCATTTTCAATTTGTCACAATTGGATGCTGCTTTCGATGATGGGGCAGAAATTACGCTGGAAACCCTCAAAACTCGCGGTTTGCTGAAAGGCAAATTTGATCGAGTGAAGATTTTGGGTGATGGTGAAACCAAGAAGAAGTTCTCGATCTCGGCCCATCGGTTCTCAAAATCGGCGGAAGAGAAGATTGTGGCTGCGGGTGGTAGCGTTTCCAGAGTGGTTTAGTTTCACAGGATATTTGCTGTCGACCGATTTCCTCGTCTGGACGGAGAATCGGTCGTTTTGTATAAATTAGCAGTTCTCAGGAGTTTAAGTCGCTTATTACGGCGGCAACACATCGACAAAGGAAGTCTATCCGATGTTCGGCAAGCTGATTATGATCTTTCGGATCCCGGAACTGCGAAGAAAAATCTTTTTGACCCTTGCGCTGCTCGCTGTTTATCGCATGGGTTTTGCAATTCCTCTCCCTTTCATCGACCAGGATACTCTCAAAAGCGCAGTCGAAGATATCGAAGGCGCGGATGAAGGTTTTGGTCAGGTGATGCAAATTGTGGCGTTGTTCTCGGCATCCAGCTTGGGCAATAGCACAATATTCGGCTTGGGAATTATGCCGTATATTTCTGCCTCCATTATTTTCCAGCTTTTGGGGACCGTCTATCCTCCGCTTGAAAAGTTGCAGAAGGAGGGTGAATCGGGGCGACGAAAAATCAATGAATATACCCGATATGCCACAGTGATAATCTGTCTGGGGCAGTCGTTTTTCTGGATACAAGGTCTCTCGGGTGGAACGTTAATGGGTGAAAATCTCATACTCGATCAGTTCGACAGTACCTACTATTATATAATAGGTACGATCACCATGACGGCGGGGACGGTTCTGCTGATGTGGATTGGTGAGCAAATCGATGCTTACGGGATCGGCAACGGTATTTCGCTACTCATCATGGCGGGGATTCTCGCTCGAATGCCTGCGGCATTACTCGATATGCTAGCTCCCGCATTAACGGACGGAGTGGCTATTGGGTCAGACACAGGAATTGATCGATTGCTGCTGTTGCTTGGTTTGTTTGTCGGAATCGTAATCTGGGTGATTGCCATCACTCAGGGACAACGTCGAATTCCGATTCAATCCGCCAAGCATCTTCGCGGTCGTCGAGTGGCCGGTGGTCAGCGCCAGTCATTGCCACTGCGAGTCAATCAAGCGGGTGTGATGCCGATCATCTTTGCATCAAGCCTGTTGCTGTTTCCGTACTTCCTGTTCTCGCAGATCGCGAGACTCGAGTTCTTTAGCGACATTTATGTTGTGCAGCTTCTGGCTCGGGCATTTTCCGACCATCAGTATGTTTACAATATGTCCTACATCTTCCTGATTTACTTCTTCTGTTACTTCTGGACGACGATTACATTCAACCCCAAAGATATTGCCGAGAACCTGAAAGATTACGGTAGCTTTATTCCTGGATACCGTCCGGGAGCGAGAACTGCCGCTTATCTGGAATCTGTCATGACACGGATCACTTATGTCGGGGCAGCATTCCTGGCTTTGGTGGCTGTGATTCCGACCGTGGTTGCAACTTATATGAATATCCCTCCGATGGTGGCCAGTTTTTATGGTGGTACAGGACTCCTGATTGTGGTGTCTGTCTGCTTGGATCTGGTGCAAAAGATTGATAGTCACCTGGTGATGAGGAATTATCCTGGTCTGCTGGATGCGGACGACTAATCTCGACAGGTAGTCGAGGAATTACAAACTCTCTGGCAAGGCGATCTGAATTGATCATGATGACTCTTTGGGAGACCAACGAGTCTAAAGCCTGCCGATAAAACCGGTTGCGAGAGCTGTCTCCAATCGCGATGTGTGCAGGGATTTTTCATGGAAAACCCTCTGTTCGCTTGAGAGTTAGCCCAAGAGGCGGTTATACTGCCAAGTTCCTGTTTTTTACGCTGAGGCTGATTTTCCAATGAGCCCACTGCGAGGAGTTCCGGTCAAAACCGGTACGAAAGAGAATTATGAAAGTCCGATCTAGCGTTAAACGAATCTGTGAGAACTGCAAGGTAGTTCGGCGACAGGGAAAAGTGTACGTCATTTGTACAAACCCTCGTCACAAACAGCGTCAGGGATAATTCCCTCACAAACTTCATACGAACTCACAAATACATTTTCAAGTGAAAGAGTTGATCCATGCCGCGTCTTCTCGGTGTTGATGTTCCGAACGACAAACCGGTTTATATTTCGCTGACTTATCTCTACGGAGTTGGGTTGGCGAGATCGATTGAGATTTGCCGCAAGTTGTCCATTGATCCTCGGAAGCGAGCTTTCGATCTGACGGACGATGAAGTCAGTATGCTCAACAATACCCTCGACAAAGAGTACGAGGTCGAGGGGCAGTTGCGCCGGATGGTTCAGCAGGACATTGCGCGATTGCGAGAAATCCAATCGTATCGTGGAGTGCGACACCGTCGTGGTATGCCAGTTCGTGGCCAACGTACAAAAACGAATGCCCGTACCCGTAAAGGTTCGAAGAAAACCGTTGCTGGTAAGAAGGGTGTGAAAGATATGCGACACTGATCCGACAGGAGTTTTCTGTCATCAGGAGCCGGTGTTCGCCAAGTAACAGTTTTTTGACAAACATAAATTTAGACAGATTGAGGTTGCCGTCGTGGCTAAAACCAAGAAAAAAAGAGTGCGGCGTAACGTGACACGTGGAATCGCTCACATCAAAGCGACCTTCAATAACACGATTGTCACGATGTCCGATATGAATGGCGAAGTTCTCGCTTGGTCGACTGCCGGAGCCGTGGGCTTCAAGGGAAGTCGTAAAAGCACACCTTTCGCGGCACAACGTGCTGCTGAAACAGTGGCCGAACGGTCTGCCAAAATGGGCATGAAGGAAGTCGAAGTGAAAGTGAACGGTCCTGGTTCAGGTCGCGAATCTGCGATCACCGGCTTACAGTCTTCCGGTATTTCCGTTCGTTCTATCGAAGATGTGACACCGCTACCTCATAACGGATGCCGTCCCAAAAAACGTCGTCGCGTTTGATCAACATTCAATGCATGTCGGCTGATGTCGATATGATTTTGGCGGTTGAAAGTGTATTTCGACCGTCGGCTGATGATGGGTCCAGAAAGCCTTAGTTGCGAGCGACCCGATCATTTTTCGGAGAAGAAACTATGCGTATTCGTTGGAGAGGTTTGGAGCTACCGAGTCGGATTATTCCCGACCAGGGCCAGAACGACAATTACTTCGGTCGTTTCACGGCAGAACCCTTTGAACGTGGGTTTGGTGCGACTGTTGGAAACAGTCTACGTCGCATTCTGCTATCGAGTCTTGAAGGCTCTGCTGTGACCCGGGCAAAAATCCAGGGAGTCCAGCACGAGTTTTCGACGATTCCCGGAGTCGTTGAAGATGTGACTGACATCTGCTTGAACCTGAAATCCATCGTCGTCAAAAATCACTCATCCTCTTCGAAAACGATTCGTATCGAGAAGCACGAGCGAGGTGTTGTGACCGGTGCGGACATCATCACCGACGAACAAATCGAAGTGATCAACACCGATCTTGTCATTGCGACATTGACCGATGATGTGCCTTTCATTGTTGAGATGACTGTCGAAAACGGTCGCGGATTTATCAAAGCCGCCGACCACACTGAAGGCGAAACCGAAGTGGGCATTATCCCTCTGGATGCAGCCTTCAGCCCGGTGACCCGCGTACGTTATGCCGTTGAGGAAACGCGTGTTGGTCAACGCACTAACTACGACAAACTCAGCCTCGACATTTGGACGAACGGAACCATCAAGCCAGAAATGGCATTGGTGGAAGCTGCCAAGATTCTACGGAAGCACCTCAACCCGTTCATCACTTACCGTGAACCTGGTCCAGAAATGTCACCTGAAGCAAGTCTTAAACGACTTGCCGACGAAACTGGCTACTCTCCTCTCGATGTCGAGTTGGAAGAGAAGCTCAATCAATCATTGGCCGAGTTGAATCTTTCGGTCCGGGCAACCAACTGTCTGGAATCTGAAGGCATCAACACCGTTCGCGATTTAGTCGGACGCAGCGAAGATCAATTGTTGCAAGTCCGAAACTTCGGTGAAACAACTCTCACAGAAGTTCAAGAACGGCTCGGCTCTATTGGCCTGCGACTGGGAATGAAAGTTTCGAGTCAGCAGTAATCCACATCCATCACTTACTTTGACCATTCGGATGCCTCGGCATCTCATGTTGGACAAGAACAATGCGACATCGTCTTAAAGGTAGAAAACTCGGTCGTAACGGATCTCACCGTAAAGCCATGTTCCAAAATATGGCTTGCAGTCTGATCAAATCGTTGCGAGTCGATGAAGACGCGCCTAATGTGCCGCGGACTCCCGGTCGAATTATCACGACCGTGGCCAAGGCCAAAGAGCTTCGTCCGATTCTGGAAAAACTGATCACTGTTTCCCGTAAGTCATTGGCTCACGAGCAAAACGCCGAACAGTATGCCACTTCTGCTGAGAAAAACTCATCGGAATGGAAAAGCTGGCGTGAATCGGACCAGTGGCAACAATGGAATCAAGCCATCGCCCCGGCAGTCGCTTTACGTCGTCGAGCGTTTGCCCTCCTGCGAGACAATGAAGCCGTTGACGTTCTGTTTGACGAAATTCGTGAGCGTTTTGCGGATCGACCAGGCGGTTACCTGCGTATCGTCCGTTTGGCTGAAGTGCGTCTGGGTGATGCGGGACAAAAAGCTTTAATCGAATTTGTGGGTGAGAATGACCGGGTCCGAACGACTCGTCAAGCACCGGTGGTTGTCGAAGAAGAATCGACCCCCGCAGTTGCAGAGACAGCAACCGAAGATGAGGCCGTGGAAGAAGATACAGCCGCCGCCGAATCTCCTGAAGCGTCCACTGAAGAGGATGCTACCGAAGAAGAGAAGAAAGAGGAGTAATCCTCTCGAAGCTCTTTCTCCGAAAGGACTTCCAACATTTTGCTTGAGAAACTATCATGCTCTCCGTTCGCGGAGGGCATTTTTTCTGCGCGTTGTGAAATCCTTATTATGCTTACAGGCAGGTTTTGAGGATGAATTTGTCCTTACCACATCCGTCACATTGTCCGGGGCCGTTCGACTTTTCTCGTGCGATGTGGCTGCTCTGCCACGACATCACTCAGCGGATGGAAGAGTTCTCACACATCCGTATGCCAGAAGTGGCGGTCTCGTTCGCCCAGGCACGTCGCAATGTCTCTTGGGGTTTGCAAGCCAAGCTGACTCCCATGCGATTTGAACAAGGGGCACTCACGACTCATCGAGTCGGACGCGAATGGACTGTCCAGCGACTGTATCGTGGCGACCATGAGATGCTTTACATTCTCACCTTCTACCTGCCTCGCTTTCTGGAAACACCATTCGAAGAGAAGCTGACGACGGTCTTTCACGAGCTGTATCACATCAGTCCAATGTTTGATGGCGATATTCGTCGGCTGGAAGGCCGTTATCATGTGCATTCTCATTCGCAGGATGAATACGACCGCGAGATGGCGGTCTTCGCTCGACAATGGCTCAAACAGAAGCCCTCCAAAGAGCTCTATAGTTTCCTGCGTTCACGTTTCGGGACATTACACCGGAAGTACAAAGGCGTGATGGGACTGCAGATTCAGATCCCCAAGCTGATCCCCATTCCGAACTCACGTCGGGCGTGAGGTGTCATCACGGTGAAACTAAAGCATGGAAATTTGTTTCGCGTCGGGAATCAGGTTAGGTTAGGATTGGATCTCCATCATTTGTTCCCTGAAGGAGTCGTGATCATGCTTCGATGTCTCGCGGTTGTCGGTTGTCTAATCATGCTCGTGGGAGAGATTTCTGCGGCCGAGCCTGATCTCGTCTTTCTCTTGATTGGCCAATCAAACATGGCGGGGCGTGCTCCGCTCGGCAAAGACGATCAATCAGCGATGGTGGGTGTCATGTTGCTCAATGGGAAGGGTGAGTGGGAAGCGGCCACCAATCCTCTCAATCGTTATGCGACAGACCGCAAAAAAATTGAAATGCAGCGTCTTGGCCCCGGTGATGGATTCGCCACAACATTACACGAGGCATTGCCCGAGAAATCGATCGGTCTGATTGTGAATGCCCGTGGTGGGACGAAGATTGACGAATGGGTGCCCGGCAAACCGCTCTACGATCACACGATCCAACGCATCAACAAGCTCGACAAAAAACCGAAATTCGCGGGTGTCATCTGGCATCAGGGAGAAGGGAACGCGACCGACGCCGAGTATCTTACCAAGCTCGTGAAGCTGGTCAACAATCTTCGGCGTGATCTCAAACAGCCTGAATTACTGTTCGTCGCGGGTGAGGTGTATGGCGACATACCTGTCAACGGGCGAATGAAGAAGCTACCGGAAAAACTCTCCGGGACGGCGGTTGCCAGTGCCGATGAGTTGACCGTCTTTGATGGCGTTCATTTCGATAACAAGAGCCAAAAAACGCTCGGCAGTCGATACGCCAAGGCGTGGTTGGGACTCCGCGAAAAGTAGGTGTTTTTGACGGATACGAGGCCCTAGTAATGCATTGACTAGATTCACAGATAAATGTATAGCTCCGCAATCTGTTTGGGAGCGGTTCCCTGTCTGATAGTGAATGGAATCAATATGAAGTTAAAAAATCTTGCGGAGATGATTGGTTTTCGCAAAAAAGCACGTAATTCAGAGTACACGACGCGAACATTCCCGCTATCAGGTGGCAAAACGGTCTATTTTGCGAAAAGGCTCGTTAATAAGAATTGCAATTTCACGATTTCCGATGAAGTGATTGATTCCTTCCGAGAATATATATCCGAGGGCGATTTTTGTATCGATATCGGTGCTTCACGAGGTGACTCAACTCTGCCTATGGCGATTGCTGCGGGAACAACCGGCTGCGCCTTGGCGATCGAGCCCAACAGGTACGTTTATCATGCACTCGAACGAAATGCTCGTTCGAATCGCCATCTCTGTAATATTCAGAGCATCATGGCGGCTGCCTCCGATCAGGAAGGTTTTTTGACCTTCAATTATTCTGATCCCGCATTCATCAATGGTGGAGAACACCGAGGCATTTCGAAACTCAAGCACGGTCATATGTATAAGCTCGAAGTGTTTGCGATCGATCTGGCCAAAGAATTGGAAGAGTGTTATTCGGATTGGTTACCGAAATTAAAATTTATCAAGGTCGATGCCGAAGGAAACGATCTCCACATTCTGAAATCGCTGGAATCAATCATTCGAACCTACAAGCCGGCTCTCAAGTGCGAGGTTTTCAAACGCACCAGCGCGGAATACCGCCAAGAGTTGATTCATTTTCTGGGTGATCTCGGCTATTCTGCTCGACGGATTATCAACGAGCCGATTGAGCCTGGACCGGAACTCAACCCGAAGAATATGTCAGAATTTCGCCATTTCGATATCCTTGCGGTTGCTTAGATCGCAAGTTTTGAAGCCGTCAGTTCTATTGATGCATTTGCTGATATCTCAGTCATTGAAAGACTGTGTGCCAGCGGAGCGCGTCGGCGCGTCAAACCGGAAATGTTCAGCAATCCATGATTGTTGCGGTTGGCATCATGTAAAGACCCCGAGTATCTCAGCAAGCTCGTGGGTCTGGTGAAGCATCTGCGACGTGATCTCAAACAGCCTGAATGACTGTTCGTCGCGGGTGAGGTCTATGGCGACAAACCGGTCAACGGGCAGAAGCTGCCAAAAAACTCTCGGGGACGGCGGTTGCCAGTGCCGATGACTTGACCGTCTTTGATGGCGTTCATTTCGATAACAAGAGCCAAAAGGCGCTCGACAGTCGATACGTCAAGGCGTGGTTGGGGCGGGTGAAATAAAGAGCAGGTTTCGAAGGTGAAATACGGAGTTGAACAATCTCCCCTAAAAAGGCAGTTTGATACGTCTCGACGACCAGCATGAGATCATCTTCTACTGAGATCGGAAAAAAACGATTTCGCGCGGAGTTTTCCTGTGAAATGGCCCCCTCGCTTGAATCTCCCCGTCATCCCGGTACCCTTGAGAAAATTTGCGCTTTGCGGACGAGCGATTCTCCCGAATCACGGGAGAATTATCGGTAGAAGCGTGAATGGAAATCCAGGACAGACTTAAGGTTAGGGAGACCGGACCAGGTGCCTAAACGCGAAGATATCCAAAAAATTCTGATTATTGGTTCGGGCCCGATTGTGATTGGGCAGGCGTGCGAGTTCGATTACTCGGGGACTCAGGCGTGTAAATCTCTTCGGGAGGAAGGCTACGAGGTGGTCCTCGTGAATTCCAATCCCGCCACCATCATGACCGATCCAGAAACAGCCGACCGGACGTATATCGAGCCGATTACTTGGCAGTATGTCGAGAAGATCATCGAAAAAGAACGGCCCGATGCTCTGCTTCCCACGTTGGGTGGCCAAACGGGTTTAAACACCGCCATGGATCTCGCGCATAACGGTGTCTTGGAAAAATACAACGTCGAACTGATCGGTGCGCGCGAAGAAGTGATCCAGAAAGCCGAAGAACGCGACAAATTTAAACAGGCCATGGCCAACATCGGCTTGGAAGTTCCCCGCAGTTTGATCGTCCATAGCATGGAGGATGCGCGTGCGGCACTGGAAGAACTCGGGCTGCCTTTGATTATTCGTGCCAGCTATACTCTCGGTGGTGTTGGTGGTGCCATTGCTTACAACCGTGACGAGTTTGAAGAACAGATTCGGAACGGGCTTGCGCTGTCACCGATCAATGAAGTGTTGATCGACGAATCGATTCTCGGCTGGAAAGAGTACGAGATGGAAGTGATGCGCGATCACGCCGATAACGTGGTGATTATCTGCGCCATCGAAAACTTCGATCCGATGGGAATCCATACCGGTGATTCGATTACGGTTGCTCCCGCTCAAACATTGAGCGACAAAGAGTATCAACGAATGCGTGATGCGACGATTGCCGTGATGCGAGAAATCGGAGTCGAAACGGGTGGCTCAAACGTACAATTTGCCATCAACCCGGATGATGGTCGTATGGTTGTGATCGAAATGAACCCTCGGGTGAGTCGGTCATCGGCATTGGCGTCTAAAGCGACTGGTTTTCCAATTGCCAAGATTGCTGCGAAATTGGCCGTCGGTTATACGCTCGATGAAATTCCGAACGATATCACTCGGGAAACATTGGCCTGTTTTGAGCCGACGATTGATTATGTGGTCACCAAAATTCCTCGCTGGACGTTTGAGAAATTTCCCGATGCCGATGCGACACTCACCGTTCAAATGAAGTCGGTGGGTGAAACGATGGCCATCGGACGAACCTTCAAAGAGTCTTTGCAGAAAGCGCTGAGAGGACTGGAGATTGGACATTTCGGATTGGGTGGTGGGAAAAAAGACTTGTGGGGAACCAGCAAACAACCTGCGCTTGATGAAATGACCCAAAAACTTTCGACTCCCAACGAAGAGCGAATTTTCTACCTGCGATACGCTTTCAAAGCAGGAATGACCATTGAAGAGTTACATGAACTGACAGATATCGATCCTTGGTTTCTGGAGAGCTTGCAGCAGATTATCTCCCTCGAAGAAGAAATTCGGGAGCATCAGCGCGTTCAGGATCTCTCGCCTGAACTTCTTCGCAAAGCCAAAGAGTATGGTTTCTCTGATATGCAATTGGCAGGTTGGCTGAATAGTTCCGACACAGAAGTTCGCAAGCATCGAAAAGGGCTCGGTATCGAAGCGACCTTCAAGCAGGTCGATACTTGTGCGGCGGAGTTCGAGGCATACACGCCGTATTATTATTCAACCTACGAGCAGGAAGACGAAACTCCCGCGAAAGAAGCGGGCAAGAAACGCATCATGATTCTGGGTGGTGGGCCGAACAGAATCGGGCAGGGGATCGAGTTTGATTATTGTTGTTGCCAAGCGGCGTTCGCGCTGGAAGAACTGGGGATTGAAAGCATCATGGTCAATTCGAACCCGGAAACGGTTTCGACCGACTATGACACCTCCGATTATCTGTTTTTCGAGCCGTTGACGATTGAAGACGTCCTCAATATCTGCGACCGAATGCAGCCAGATGGTGTGATCGTGCAGTTCGGTGGCCAAACTCCGCTGAATCTTGCCAAAGGTCTCGAAGCGGCAGGGATTCCGATTATCGGAACTTCCCCCGATATGATCGATGCCGCGGAAGACCGTAAACGCTTTCAGGAAATTCTCTATAAGTTAGACCTCAAACAACCTCCCAACGGGATCGCCTACGATATCGAAGGCGCTCGGAGTGCCGCCAATCGCATTGAATACCCGGTCCTCGTGCGGCCCAGTTATGTGTTGGGTGGTCGTGCGATGGAGATTTGTTACGACGAATTGTCTCTCGTGCGATATATGGATGAAGCCGTGGATGTCTCCCCAGATCGTCCCGTGCTGATCGACAAGTTTCTGGAAGACGCGATTGAAGTCGATGTTGATGCCATCTCGGATGGTGTGCTGACTTTGGTGGGTGGGATCATGGAACACATCGAAGAAGCCGGCGTCCATTCCGGCGATTCCGCCTGTGCCCTGCCGCCGCATTCTCTGCCAGGTGA
>JAQWSQ010000169.1 GCA_029243145.1 Planctomycetaceae bacterium
CCCCCTGTTTTTACGGCATTGACATGTCGACGATTCAAGAACTGTTTGCTCCCAAATTCATGACCGATGGGTCACTCATTCTGACACCCGAAATCGAAGCTCATATGGCTCAGGCATTGGGTGCCGACTCGCTGCGTTACTTACCGATGGAATCGGTCGCTCGAAGCATCGATTTACCCGCAGAGTCTTTGTGCCAGGCATGTATCAATCACGATTACCCCACACCCGCCGGCAAGGCACTCTTTCAGCAAGCTCTTGTGAATTTGTCAGATCCTGCCAGTTGGGGTAAAAGTGATTCGGATCGAACGTACGACCGTACTGTCGAAGTCAGTGGTACGCGAACCTGATCTATTGCCTCTTTGGGTGATTCATGGAGAAACCAAGCCACAAACTCGCGGTCCGGGTCCGTTATAGCGAAACAGATGCAATGGGTTACTTGCATCATTCGAATCACGCGGTCTATTTTGAAATCGGACGGACAGAATTGTTCCGCGCTCAAGGTGGTAACTACCGGCGAATGGAAGAACTCGGGCTCTTCTTTGTTGTCGTCCAGCTCAATATCAAGTTCCGCTTGCCGGCCCGTTACGATGATGAATTAACCCTCTTCACGACTCTCGATCAAACCGGTGCCGTCAAACTGGTTCATAGTTACCGGTTAATGCGTGACGAAGACTTAATCGCTGAAGCAAACAGCACATTGGCCTGTGTCGATGTTAACGGCCAAGTACAGATGATTCCTGACGATTTACACGCACAGACAGGCGAGTGAACCCGGAATATTTTTTCAGGATTAGTGACCACCGGTCTTCAGATGAAAATCGATGACCAGCGGCAGATGGTCGGACGCATCTTTGGAAATCCTATTTTTAACGATTCGCGCTTCGTGAATCTCAATGCAGTGACAACAAAACGCTTTATCGAGAGATCCAATCGGTAAATAAGCGGGAAAAGAACGATAATTCGTTGATGGTTCTGTTACTTCCTGAAAATGAGACGTTTCAAAAGGTTTGGTCTTGAGGGTTCCCCGCCAGTCGTTTGTGTCGCCAATGATCAGAGTCGGAGTGTCCTTCGCTTCCCGATACAATCGGTGGTTCAACAAATGCTCGACCTGCCATTGTCGTTCCGTTTCGGCCAGTCCGAGGTGATAGTTCACCAATCTTACGGCCCCTTCGGGTGAATCAATCACCGCAATTTGTGCCGAGCGAGCTTTGCGTTCCCCTTTCTGCAGAGAGACTTCATGCCGAGTGAGAAACGGCCAGCGAGATAACATCAGATTGCCGTATCCACCCTCTTGCAGATGCACATTCATGCGATACATACGATGTGCGAAATTAAAATAATCAGAGATCAGCAGAGGTTGGTCGTCGTGATTGGATCGGCTGACGTTTCGGTCAACTTCCTGCAAGCAAATGATGTCGGGTTTTTCATGTTCAATCACATCAATGATTCGCTGCAGCTTGTAAAGCCGATCACGACCGCCGATCCCCTTGTGAATATTGTAACTGAGAACACGCATGCGCAAATGTATTTATTGTTTTTTGGGAGGTGGGCCGGTTTGGTCGAGCAGAAATTTCATCAGAGAGTAGAAATCATCGGGAGGAAGGTCGCGAGCAATACTTTCCGGCATCAAAGATAACGGAGATTTGTTCGATTCCTCAATCTCCTCAGCAGAGAGAAATATTTCTTTTCCTTTGTTATCGGCGAGAATCCATTTGTCGCCTTCTTTGCGGCGAAATAGCCCGGTGATCACTTTACCTTCAGTCGTGACGATTGTCATCGAATGAAAGGCCACATCGACGTTTTGATTCGGATCGAGTGTGTCTTCAAACAACCGGGAAGCACCACGATTCCCGATCCCATTCAGTTGTGGACCGATAAGTGCCCCTTTTCCGGTAATCTGATGACAGTTTTGGCAGTTCTTTTCAAAAATCAGACGTCCTGCTGCGGCCGTAACTGTTTTCGCTGGGTACTCCTTTAATCGTGCCGCGATCAATAATTTCAGTTCTGCGGAGACATCGGGTAGGTTTTTGGTCAATTCGGCGATGGTTTTCTTCTGTTCGGGTGAGGCGACCGCATCGAGCTTGGCTGCAATTTCTTGGCGTTGCAATAAACGCGAAGAGAGATGCCCGACTGTTAGCATATCGAACATACACTCCCGTCCCGCGACACTATTCGTCAGCCCCACGATTAACATTTGCTGTACATCAGAGGGAAGCTGTTTGACAAATGTTGACAGTTCTTTTGTGGTGAGGTCTCGATCATTGAGAATCGCCTCTACAATTTGCGTACGCACTGCTGCTGGAAGGTTGGGAGATTGCAGACCGTTTGCCAGACTCGCCAATAGCGGAGCCTGCTGTTGTTGTAGGTAGGCGGAAGCGAGCAAGTGTTGAGCTTCCGGGTGGTCTTTAGCTTGTCTTAGAAATGATTTGAGTTCTGACTGTTTATTGTCGAGTTGGAAACCCTGTTGAAGTCGAGCAACATTGACGAGAAGGGCCGCTTCGTATTTTGGGGGAAAGTTTGGAATCGAGATGACATCCGGTTCAATCCTTCCGAAGGCGAGCCACGCATAAGCACCACCGGAGTCTCCATCCGTTGCCCGCAAATACACTTTTTGTCCATTGAGCGGTTCAAGATTCCAGACGGTTTGTTGCGCGGTGTCATTACGCGGAGGAAATACGATTTTCAATATTTTGTCGTTTTCGGCATCATGGAGTGTCACTCGGTTTAGATGATGGGCCTCTTTTGTGGGAAATCCCCCATGACCACAAAGATAGAAACGGAGTTCAGACGGAGCGTTGAACACTGGGGACCGGAACGTCCCAGTCAGTTGTTCTCCATGGGGATGGCTGCTGATCAGACCGACTGTCTTCCCATCCGCGCAAGGACGCGACTGCAAATCCCAGGGATCTCGTTCGGCATAAACGGAACTCCAACCCGTCTCTATGTGTGTATTGACCTTGGTAAGATCAATAAAGAGATCATCGGCCCAGCCCATCAGTTCAGAACTTTTCTGAGAGCGTGCCTTCCCAAGAGTTTCTCGAATGGAAAACAACAGTGGAAGCTGTTGTCCCCACTGCCCGTCTAATTGCTGACGTATGAGTTGAACAACATCCGGGATACGATTCTCTGGCAAAGTGTTTACGATATGCTCCAGAAACTCTGGAGAACGATTCGCTTCATCAGGAAATACACGGAGATAATCGAGGAGATAAATCCCCGCTGATTCTGTTTTCATCCCCAACATGATCCCGGCCACGAGCCGCGATCGCTGAGCTGTCGCCGATGAAGGAGTTTGGTGTGCCGCAAAGTCATTGTCCCGGCTAAAGAGGTCGCGAAGCGACATGCGAGTTGCGTGAAACAGGATTGCATCATCTAGTGGAATCGCTTCAAGCTTCCTCAACAACAACTCTTCGAGGGCGATTGACGAAATCCCATGTCTACCCAACACTTCGGTCGCTGCGAGTTGAACAAACGAATCTTCATCGTTGAGCAGATATTCACATGACGATATCGCTACCGGTGGAGGAGAGAGCATCTCATGAATTACTTTGAGTGTATGTAATCGTACGAGTGGTGACGGATGTTTCATCAACTTTTGATAATCAAGCTGTTCCGTTACCTTCAGTCGATACAGTACCCACATCGCATGTGCCACAATCGAAGGCTTGGAATTGTTCTCCACCGCTGTGTACAACGCCGAAATGGCGGCTTCACCGACTGTGTCCGACAAATAGTCAGCGATCAGCATACGGCGTGTCTGATTCGGATGGCCCAACTCCTGAATCAGTTCAGGAAGAGCATATTTCGAGACCCTTTTTTGCGAATGCAAACGTCCGGCATGATCGGAAGCGCTGTAGGTGATTCGCCAGATACGCCCACTGGTACGGTCGCGTCCCGGATGATCGAGGGGAACTTCGTAATGTCCGATAATGCGATTGTAGAAGTCGGCCACATAGAGCGCACCATCTGGTCCAAGTTGTACATCAACGGGACGGAACCATGGATCGCTGGTGGAAAGAAAGTCCGGTTCCTCAACCGCTTTCACTGTTGCTCCGTGATACTTAAGTCGATTGCGATTGATGCGGCTGGTCATCACATTGCCGGAAAACATATTCCCACGGAATTCTTGAGGGAAAAGATCATCTTCATAAATGGCCACGCCCGAGATCGCGGTTGAACCGTGAAGGTGCTCCATCATGGGAGGCACATGCCCCAGGCCATCATGAGGCTTTCCGAAGCTGGGGTAATAGCCTCCCTCGATGAGTTGATAGATCGGTTTGGAATGACAGTCGGCTGTAAAGAGATTCCCGCGCGAGTCCTGAACCATCCCAAAAGGATTCACCTGACCATGAGTAAAGTGTTCGATACGTCGCCCATCGGTACGAATCCGATAAGTATTCCCGGATTGCATCTGAATCTGATGTCCGTCCGCACCGGCGACCGAGGTTTCGTTATTGAATCCGTGACAGGCATACATCCAACCATCGAAGCCGCGTGTAAAACCATTATTCATGCCGTGCGTGTCACGTTCGAATCCCATTGGTCCATAGAGAATCGTCCGCTTATCGGCTTTGTCGTCTCCATTGGTATCTTCCAGATACCAGATATTGGGAATGCTCCAGACAATCACCCCGCGTTTATACGGGTGCAAGCCGATGGGGATATTCAATCCGTCGGCGAAAGTCACAATTTTGTCAAATTTCCCATCACCCGTAGTGTCTTCAAAGATCTTGATGCAATCTTGCGGCTGACGATCTGCCGGCGCCGCATACGGATACTCCTGCGACATCGAAGCCCACAGGCGACCATGAATGTCGAAGGCGAGATTCATCGGTTTGAGAATATCGGGCTCAGCAGCGACCAATTGAATTTGAAACCCCGGTGGCAGACGGAAAGTCTGTCGCTGCTCTTCAGGTGTCAGAGGGTCGGTGGGCCGGACGGTGGAACGAAACTGATCCTCATCCTGCGCAACTCCACAAACAGCCGAAGAGAGAGCGATCACCAGCGCAGTGAAAAGTTGAAGTTTGAGCACGAGAGTTATTTTTTCTTCTGAGATTTATTCTTATTGCCGCCGAGCGAAGGATGCTTGGGGCCGCCACCTAAATACGGATAGCTATCGAAGTCGATGTCACTATCAATCACCCGAGGATCACCGGTCGATTTGAGACGTTGCATCAGATCGGCGATCAATCGCTTCCTTATCCCTTGGTATTTCGGCTGATTGGCCACGTTTTGTACCTGTTGGGGATCGTTCGATAAATCGTATAGCTCGATTTCAGGTCGCTTGCCAAAGCAAAGCTCGTAAGCACGGCGATGTTCTGAATCTTTATCTTTATTAGCCACAATGTAACTTTTGGTTGGTCCGTTATCGGTATCGCCATACCAGGTGCCCGGCACAGCGGCTTGTTCATAGAGAGGAGTTCCATTCGGCCAACGCTGCGGTTTGAAGTTAACGATTAGGAAGTAGTCATCGGTTCGCAACCCGCGTGATGGATATCCTCCCATTTCGGGAGACTCCTGAGACGGCACATGCCGCTCTTTCCCCACGAGAATCGAGTTCCAATCCTTCTGAACACGTCCTGATTGATCGGACTGGAATAATGTCATCAAGCTGCGGCCCGTCATCTCTTCTGGGATAGGCAACCCAACGGCATCTAGGAAGGTCGGACCAAAATCTGTCGTCGAAACAAAATCGGTCACTACACGACCTGGCTTGATTTTGTCCCCCCAGCGAGCAGCGAGGGGTACACGAGAACCAATGTCATACAGATTACTCTTACAACGCGGGAACGGCATCCCATGGTCGCCCGTCATCAGAATGAGAGTGTTGTCGAGTTCTCCCATCTCTTCGAGTGTTTTAAGAGCATCACCGACCAACGAATCAAATCGTTGAACTTCAAAATAGTAATCAGCAATATCACTGCGAATCTCATCAGAATCGGGATAGCAAGCGGGGAGAGGAACCTTGCTGACATCCATGCCGGCTTCCTTTCCCGAACCAAGTTTGTACGGCCGGTGAGGATCGCTACTACCGAGCCAATAACAAAACGGCTGCCCTTCTTCCCGAGTCTTCACAAACTCCTGAAAATTTTTGCATCGTTTACCGGCAAGCTCGCGCGTAGCCGTTTCAGGCTTCCCCGGCCCCCAGGCTTTTCCTGAATGCCCGGTGGCATAACCTGATTTGCGGATGATGTCTTCGTAAGTCGTGAACTTGTCAGGAAAAATGCTCCACAAGTTGCCAGCCCCTTCCAGTCTCCAATGCCATTGCCCGGTAAGAATCGCACCGCGAGACGGAGTACAAGATGGAGACGAAATGAAAGCGTGCTCGAACAGAACTCCTTCTTTGGACAGACGATCAAAGGTGGGTGTTTTGACGACCGGATCGCCATAGGCTCCTGCGTGTGGCCAACCCCAATCGTCAGCAATGGCAAACAGTATGTTTGGCTGTTTGGCCGATGCGACAGAACAACCAGCAAACAAGAGTATGAAACAGACAAGACGACGTAACATGTTAAACGCTTTCAGTGAGGTACATGATTATTCGTGTTCGATGGATTTTTGAAAACGCTCCGCCAACAATTCGCGAGCTGACTCCAACCCTCGACGTACAGTTCGCTCAGAGCGATCAATTTCGACGGCAATTTCAGAAGTATCATGCCCCTGAAGCGTGAGTTCCAGAATGCGGCGATGAACTTCGGGGAGCTGGGTCATGACTTGTTCCAGTTCTTCAGTCATGCCAAGCAACTCCGTGACGGAGGGTGCTTTCACAAATACTTCAGGATTGATCATGGGGCGAGAGTTATCGTCTTTCCCGCCACTCATCATGCTCTCTTCGACTTTGATCGAGCGTTTCTGAGCGGAATGGAATTCGACCTGACCGTGCAGCTTGTTCATCACAATTGCTGCCAGCAATCGCCATAAATCTCCGCTCTTTTCCAATGTATACCGGTCGTCAGCAGCACCTCGAAAAAAACTGCGATAGGCCGATTGAACAATATCCTCGGGATCAACGCGCCGAGCCATTTTGGGTGACAGCCGAGTGCGTGCGAGTGCCGTCAATCGCATCAGGTATTGATCAAAAATTTCTTGTGCAGCGGATTCGTCACCGGATTTCCAACGGTCGAGGAGTTCGGCTCCTTCGTTTTCATCATCGTCTGGAGAGTTGCCCATAAAGTTGTCTCGTGTGCTAGAAAGTGAAGTTCGTGTTGCGAATATTAGGCGAGTTTGTATTACTTGTGTACAGATTCCAAATACGTTTTGTAAGCCGGTAGCACCGGATCGTCCGTTTCTATCATTTGCTTCAGCAGAAGATTCCTCCAACCATTTAATACTCCTTGGCATTCACTTAGCTTGGCCCAATTATGCAACGCATCGGGATCCGAGTCATTGTCATATAATTCTTCAGGAGTTCGATACAAGAAATGCTTCACCCGTGCGGCAATTTCTGTATCCGTTTTCGCGGCTTCTTTCATGGCCTTCATCGTCAGACCCGCTTGCGACTCATTTTTGAAGACTTTTTGACCGTTGGACCAGCCGTTAAAAATGTAGCTCGCATTTCTGGTCATTACACATCGCATCGGGTACTCGTTTTTCCCCGATGTCCGGTTGATTGAGGTGATAACGTAATTTCGATTCCTTTGAGACTTCCCCTTCAGGATCGGCAAGTAAGAACGACCGTCTACTCCCGGTAAGGGGGAGAGCCCAACCGCATCGAGAATGGTGGGCGTGTAATCAATTCCTGAAATCATATGCTCGCGGTCAATGCTATCCGGCTTAACGACTCCCGGCCAACGTACAATCCAGGGAGTAATCGTCGAGTGTCGCCAGCAATTCGTTTTCGCAAAAGGTAGCGGCATGCCGTGATCCGAAGTGAAAACAACCAATGTATTGCGAGCGAGGCCCGATTCATCGAGCGCCTTCAGTAGAGAGCCAACAATCTCGTCAGCTCGATGGACGGACGCATAATATTCAGACAGTTCCTGTCGTATCTCGGGAAGGTCGGGCAGGAATCCCGGAACGGGAACTTCTTGCGGATCAAATGTGCGGCTCACTTCGGTGTAGAATTTCGGGTCTTTCCGTTTGCCTTTGAGTCGTCCTTGCTCTTGTTGACTGTTGGCAAATGGCCGATGCGGATCTTGCGAATTGACCATCAAAAAGAATGGTTTGTCAGACTTAGCGACTTCTGAAAAGAATTTCTTCGACTGTTGATAGTATTTGGCCGGATCACGACCGACTCCCAGATCGTTCGCTTCAACGACAACATCCCAAGCTTTACCACGCGAGGGAACGACGTGTGGCACTTTCGCCATAATCCCGGTGTGATAGCCGGCATCATGCAGAGTCTCAAGAAGCGTAGCGACATCCTTATTGATCCGGTCAAAACCAAGAGCCCCTGAACGATGGGGATAGCGACCCGTCATCCAGACTGCTCGCGTCGGCATACAAATTGCGATGGTGACGTGAGCATGCTCGAACCGGAGTCCCTCGGTAGCCAGCTTGTCGATATTCGGTGTGATGTCGGGTATTGGACAGCCATAAACACCAATCGAATCGCGATTCATGTCATCGACTGTGATAAACAAAACATTCGGTCGGTCCGCCGCCGAGAGTGCAACAGCACCCAAAAACAGAGAGCAACCCACCAACCAAGTAACAACGGAACGCATAACAAACTCCGCGCAGAACGAAAATGTGTGAAACTCCCATTTTCAACACTCAGAGCTGCGAAGCAAGCATTTAATTCCCAGAAGTTTCCGGCTTATTTTCAGGCGATTCTTCCAGTTGATTGCGTTCTTCCGATTCCAGTTTTATCTGATGTTCGACGGCTTTGTAATGCT
>JAQWSQ010000174.1 GCA_029243145.1 Planctomycetaceae bacterium
CGGGGTGGCAGAGTATTGCCACGATTTCTCAGTTTGGAGGCGAGCGAATCGGATTGTTTGACGGAAATGAGTGCCGGATTCGATTCTTCGGTGGCAGAAGGAAGCATGGAGGGCTTCGATTGCTCGACATCGGAGACTTGCTTCTTTTTGACGGCCGGTTTACGCAGGCAAGTTTGCAAATCTTTGGCGACTTCATTCATCGTCTCATAGCGCTTCTTCATGTCGCCAGCGATCATCTTCAAGCAGATCTTTTCGAGCCGTGGGTCGAGTCCTTCACGAAGCTCACTGGGCTTCGTGGGATTGTTCAACGCGATCTGCTGGAGGATCGCCATCAGGTTCCCCTGAAACGGCATTTCCCCCGTCATCAACTCGTACATAATGATGCCGAGCGCGTAGATGTCGGTCTGTGGGCCGATCTTCGTTTGATCGCCGGAAACTTGCTCGGGAGACATATAAGCGGGTGTGCCGAGAATGGCTCCGCTATGTGTCACCTGGACATCATCACTGCTGCTGCGACGGGCGAGCCCGAAGTCCATGACAACCGGTTCGGCTTTCTTGTCGACCATGATGTTGGCCGGCTTGAGGTCACGGTGAATCACACCGATTTCGTGAGCTTCCGCCAGTCCGAGAGCCAGCTTGCGGATTGTGGTGATGACCTGCTTTTCTGAGTGCGATTTTTTTCGATTTGGTGAAATCGCGGAGCGGGCGTCCTTCGATGAACGCCATGGTGATATAATGTTGGCCGTCGATTTCTCCCACATCGAAAACCGGACAAATATTTGGGCTCCTGATTGTGGCTGACGCACGCGCTTCGCGGTAGAAGCGTTCGAGCATTTCGTCGGTATCAACTCCCGAGTCGTCACCGAACTTGGGGATTTTGAGGGCCACGTCGCGGTCGAGTTGTGTATCTTTCGCGAGGTAGACAGCTCCCATTGCTCCTTGCCCGAGGACTTTCTGAATCGGCGTGACCTTCCGGGCTCGTTTGCTCGGCGGCGCGATCCTCCTGAGGCTGAACGATGTTGTCCTGACTTTTCTACGGGGATTCGGAATTCATCAAAACACTATCTTATAGAGGAGAGCTATCCAGCAAAATTTCGAGGGGATGCATGCTATAGAATTTCAAAGTTCCGATGAAATTCACAATGAGACTCGAAAATGGAGGATCACAGTGGTGATGGAGTAAGGAGGGAAAAAAATTGGAGCGTATATATATTGTCGGCAGATGAGCGGTCAGGGTCAAGAACTAAGGGAGAACCCTATGCGAGATAGCTTCAATATCGGGCAAGAGTTTAGAATATGCCCTGTTTGGTGTAGGAAATATCAGTCAGAGATATGGAAACTGTCGGATTCAAGGCAGAAGAGAGACTTTGCACTGCGTAGGTAGATGCGGTTCTGAATAATGGCTGGTGAGGCATCGACCGGTTCGCCGAGCTGGTTGACGGCGAGGATTTCCAGTTCTTTTCCTGGCTTGATCACGACTGTCGTGCCGTCACGGCCTGTCAGGTAAATGCGATCTTTCGTGGCCACTGGTGAGGCATAAACATTGCCGAGTTCGCCGATTCTTTCAGGCCCAAATATTGGTCGCCCGGTTTTCAGGTCGAGACTCGTCAATACCGAAGAATTGCTGGCTGTGAAATAGATTTGGTCGCCAAGAATTATCGGCGAAGGCACATAAGGTGTTGATCGAGAGTGCTTCCAAAGGATCGTTTCACTATCAGTGATATCTCCCTTGGCTGAGAGGGGGATTGCGACTGCAAGAGAACCGCGATAACCACTCATAAGATAAGCGATATCTTCGTGAATCAGAGGAGTTGGGATCGCATTCACCGTCATTCCGCCAGCTTGCCAGATGTCTTTTCCGCTCTTCAGCTCATAGCTGCGGATGCGGTTCGTCCCATTCAAGATGAGCTGTGTTTTTCCGCCGTAATCTGCTGTGACAGGTGTGGACCAACCGGTGGGTTCATCGCGTGCTTTCTCCCAGCGAGTTTCTCCCGTGATTGCATCAAGTACGATCACTCGCGATTGATCTTCCTGGTCCCAAGGCACAATTAACGAATCGCCGTGAAGAAGTAGAGTCGATGCTTCGCCCCATCCACGACGAGTCCGCATCGTCCCCAGATCACGACTCCAAAGCCGTTTTCCATCCATGTCGAAGCAATAAACTCCGTGTGAACCAAAGGAAGCATATAAGCGTTCGCCGTCAGTCGTGGGAGATCCCGCTGCGTAGGAGTTTGTCTGATGCCGACCGGAAACTGGTACTTTGGTGCAGGCAATTTGTTTCCAAATTTGCTTTCCCGTGTCAGCATCGAAGCAGAAAACGGTGAATTCGTAGAGATTCGAGGGCGGTACCGTTTTGTCTTCCGGGTGCGGTTGAACCGGATTTTTTGCCATCAGGTCTGATTCGATGGACGACAGCATAAACACACGACCGTTCCAAATGATCGGGGTCGCACTCCCCTCTCCCGGTATCTCAACCTTCCATTTGAGATTCTCTTGAGACGACCATTTTAACGGAGGATTTGCATCCGGCGCGGTGCCATCATGATTTGGTCCGCGCCAATGGGGCCAATTTCCAGCAGTTAAAAGTGAAGGAATGAGGACTGCCAAGGCCGCAAACAGAAACTTGAGCATCTACTCTCCTAACTATGCTTCAGACACAAATGTAAGGTGATCACGAGTTTCGAAAACACGAGTCAGGAGAGTGGGTGCCTCAAGTGAGAATTAATACTTTTCTGAAAGGGTGAAATTTACAGACAACGTTTGCCCTTCAACTTCTGGAGTTCCAAGTAGGGTGTTATCAATGAATAGATAGAACATTCCTTTGTCGATCATGATATCGCTTTGGTCGATCTTGCTGACGTTTTCCCAAGAACTCATGTAGTTGATTTGTGGTTGTTCCAACGAATCAGATTGCATCCACGCTTCGAGTTTTTGGTATTCCGTTTGATTCATCAGATAAGCGTCGAACTTCGCCCCGCTCGACTCGGACAGCTCGATATGAATGGGAGAGCTGAATTCACTCTCAATTTCGTATCCCGAGTAACCACTCGCTTCAACATCAAATACTCCCGAGTCGAATTCATGATAGCTCTCACCTGAGGAGTACACTCCATAGCCGATTCCCAGAGCAATTAACACAACGCGAATGCCATTCTTCATCGAAGACCTTTCTGGTGGGGATTTGAGTCTTGTCATCCAGCAAATTGATTGGATGAAACGAAACTCATGGTGAATGATATTTTAAGTTTGAGAGTTTAAACGGAAGGGCTGCAATTCGTACAGAAAAAAACAAAAAACCATGATTGGCTCTTTCGTAAGGGCAACAGAATTTGGGCCTCCAACTTCAACTTTCAGTTCAGATTACGGCCCATTGACTCTGTCATGAATGTCGGGAAACAATAAGAGACAGTCCGAGTGCTGGGGCTGCGGATGAGTCAATAGTGAGAACATGACCTCATCACGCGTTGGGGCAGACTTCACACAATTGATCCGCTATCATGCCTAAAAGTTGCCTTCCCTTTACATTTTGCAGGATGCAAGGCTGATGGAATCGACGAATCTCCGCCGTGTCGAATGGCGACAACTTTTTCCGTGGCTCTGTCTCTTTGGTGCGTTTCGCATTGCCATCGATCCTCGCAAGTTGATTCTTGCGGTTTTCGGGCTGTGTTTTGTCACCGGAGGAAACCACGCAATTGATCAAATTGGCCTGAAATCAGAGTTGATCAGAGAAGCTGAGTCCGTTCCGCAACACCTTTATCCATGGGATAAAAGTCAAGCAAGCGATGGTGTTGGCGGCATTGAACCGCTTTCGATTTTGACAGAGCCCGAAGGCTTACGTGAAGTTTTTGGTCGCTGGAATGTCTTAAGAGATCCTCTCTTAAACGGGGTGTTACATCCCGTGTTTGTGCTTACAAACAGCTATGACCATGGCTTTTCGGCCTCTGTCGATGCTTTGTTGAGATTACTGTGGTTTGCGTTTGTCTGGAGCATATTTGGAGGTGCCATCACGCGAATGGCCGTCCAGCAATTTGTGAAAGATGAAAAACTCAGCATGGTTGCGGGAGTCAAGTTTTCCTGCTCAAAGTTAGTCCAGTTTCTCTCGGCTCCGTTGTTGCCACTCAGTGGGATTTTTGTGTTGTTGTGTTTTTGCGCGGGGATTGGTGCTGCCGGCAGAGTGCCTGGAGTTGGTCCTGTCATCATGTCTGTCCTGATGGGATTCGCTCTGATCTTTTCGGTCGCCATTGTCATTATGTTGATTGGCGTCGGGGCCGGATGGCCATTAATGGTGGCCGCGATTAGTACCGAAGAGAGCGATGGCTTTGACGGTTTCAGCCGCGCACACAGCTATATTTTCGATGTCCCCTGGCATTATTTATGGTGTTTCGTTCTGGCCATGATCTACGCTTCGGCGACAGTCCTGTTTGTTGAAGTTATGGGGCTATGGGTGAGTCAAGTGGCTGAAACTGGGGTGTCATGGGGCTTCGGGGCTGAACCTCTCGACGGAGCGGAGAGTTTGGTGATCTCTATTGTTGGATTCTGGGATTCTCTTTGGACGGCATTGATAATCGGTTACAGAGCTAGTTTGTTTTGGGTACTGTTTTTGTTGATCTATTTGGTGCTACGGAATGCTTCTGATCGCATCCCGATGAATGAAGCCTCATTCGTTGCTATCAGTGACGGAGGCAATCAAGAAATGGCACTGGGGGGAATCTCAGCGATCAAGGAAGATGTTGAAGAGAGGCCGATTGGAAATCCCGACGAAGCTTCTAACGCTGATTCAAAGAGTGATTCGACACCGAACCCCGATGCGGGTGATGTGTCTGAAGAGAAGCCTAGGGGGTAAGTGGCTCAAGATATTAGATGACGTGGTCGATAAAGTGTTTCCGTGACGGGTCTCAGGTAAAATGAGAATTGACCCGTCAAAAAAGATTGCATGAGACTGGACAGACGCGGAATTATCCGGCAAAATACAATTTCCTCGGTTTGGCCGGAGAAAGTGTTAAGGGCGTATAGCTCAGTTGGTTAGAGTGCAGCTCTGATAAAGCTGAGGTCCGTGGTTCGAGTCCACGTACGCCCACTCTGAGTTGTCGAGTTTTTTCAGTCTGTGTCAACGAATCCTGTTGACACCAAACTGTCAAAACGGGCGGCTCAAAGTCGGGGACGTAGCTCAATTGGGAGAGCACTGCCTTTGCAAGGCAGGGGTTGAGGGTTCGAGTCCCTTCGTCTCCATTTTCAAGTGGTTCATTTGAGTGGCTTGAAATTGTGAAGTTTCGGGAAACTGGAAATTCAAAAAAAAGTTAGTGTAGGTTGCTTGTCGTGTTCGTATCACTGCGATACAATCGACGATCCGAAAAGAAAAGCTGGGCAATGAAGGGGCTCTCTTTTCGGGGTAGAAGCAGAATGTGAAGTGAAGAAGTTTTGAGACTGAAAAAAAATGAGAAAACTTTTCTCCAGTCGCTTGACGAGCTTGAGACAGCTCCCTATGATTGCCCGCTCGCAACAACTTGAAGTTTTTTTGCAAGTTGTTTGCTGGCCATGATTTGAGGCCGATTCAGAGAAGTCTGATTCGACCTCAGCTCATGGCTGAGTGTGAGGCTCGCAAGAGTCTTACGTTTGATCTTTGACAATTTGAAAATAGTTTAGAGTGGCATCTGGATCTCGGCGTCTGAAGTTTTGTCTTCGGACAGAATTTCAGGCAACGATTTCTTTGAATATTTCATTAATGAAACATTCTCAAAGAGCAAAAAAATTTGTTGCTCATCCTTGTCATAATGATTTGAATTTCGTGAGTGGTGCAAGCCGTTTGCGAGTGTAGAATCACTGTGGTCAAGCATGAAAGGGCGTACGGGGGATGTCTTGGCGTCAGTCGGCTTAAGGGCGTGGAAGGCTGCGATAAGTCTGGGGAAGTTGTCAAACGAACGTTGATCCCAGAATACCCGAGCAGACGCAGTGAACTGAAACATCTAAGTAACTGTAGGAAAAGAAAGAAAACTCGATTGCCTCAGTAGCGGCGAGCGAAATGGTAACAGCCTAAACCGTCAAGCTTCGGCTTGGCGGGGTCGTGGGGCTGATCATTGTGGAGTTACAAATCTGCCTGTTAGAAGAATTCGTTGGAAAGCGAAACCATAGAGGGTGACAGTCCCGTAATCGAAAATAGTGCAGACTCCCGATCAGTACCCGAGTAGGGCCGGTCACGTGAAACCCGGTCTGAATCTGCGGGGACCATCCCGCAAGGCTAAATACGTACTGACGACCGATAGTGAATTAAGTAGCGCGAGCGAAAGATGAAAAGAACCCCCGCTAGGGGAGTTAAAAGAACCTGAAACCGTATGCCTACAAGCTGTGGGAGCTCCATGTCTTTGACGGAGTGACCGCGTGCCTTTTGCATAATGATCCGGCGAGTTACCGTCAGTGGCTTGGTTAAGACCTTCCGGGTCGGAGCCATAGGGAAACCGAGTCTGAATAGGGCGACATTGTCAATGGCGGTAGACGCGAAACTAAGTGAACTACCCATGAGCAGGTTGAAGCGCGGGTAAGACCGCGTGGAGGACCGAACCCACTGGTGCTGAAAAATCAGGGGATGACTTGTGGGGAGGAGTAAAAGTCTCATCAAACTTAGAGATAGCTCGTTCTCTCCGAAATAGCTTTAGGGCTAGCCTTGAGCCACTATGTAATGGGGGTAGAGAGACTGATTTGGACCGGGGGGCTACCCGCCTACCCGCCCTGACCAAACTCCGAATACCATTATAATTATCTCAGGAGTCAGTCCACGAGGGAGAAGCTTCGTGGTCGAGAGGGAAACAACCCAGATCGCCTGCTAAGGTCCCTAAGATGGACTCAGTCACAAAGGATACTTAAGTGCAGTGACAGCCAGGATGTTGGCTTAGAAGCAGCCACCATTTAAAAAGTGCGTAATAGCTTACTGGTCGAGCATTTCTGTACCGATAATGACCGGGAGTAAGTCCATCACCGAAGCAGCGGACTCGAAAGAGTGGTAGGAGAGCGTTCCCAAGCAGATACAAGCCATACCGTAAGGAGTGGTGTCGGGCTTGGGAAGTGATTATGCCGGAATGAGTAACGATAAAACAGGTGAGAATCCTGTTCGCCGAAAACCTAAGGTTTCCTGGGGAAGGTAAATCCGCCCAGGGTTAGTCGGTCCCTTAGTCAAGGCCGAAAGGCGTAGACGATGGACAGCAGGTTAATATTCCTGCACTAGTTGTGTGGACTGATGGAGGGACGTTGTTTTGAAGGTCATCGGGCTGTCAGACATGCCCGTTGGTGAAGCGGTTGTCGTGGTAGGAAAATCCGCCACATCAGACAACTGCCAGCCTCACTCATTATTAGAGCGAAGTGATCGGACGAACAACCAAGAAAAGCTTCTAAGGGTTGAAGCACACTAACCGTACTAAAACTGACACAGGTAGGTGGGGCGAGAAGCCTCAGGCGCTCGGGAGAATGCTGGTTAAGGAACTCTGCAAAATGACCCCGTAACTTCGGGATAAGGGGTGCCCTCGACGGTGCAAGCTGTTGAGGGCCACAGAAAATCGGTTCTGGCGACTGTTTATTAAAAACACAGGACTCTGCGAACTCGCAAGAGGATGTATAGAGTCTGACGCCTGCTCGGTGCCGGTAAGTTAAAGAAGAGAGTTAATCTTCGGATGAAGCTCGCAACTGAAGCTCCGGTAAACGGCGGCCGTAACTATGACGGTCCTAAGGTAGCGAAATTCCTTGTCGGGTAAGTTCCGACCTGCATGAATGGCGTAACGACTGGAACACTGTCTCAACCAGCAACCCGGTGAAATTGTAGCCGTGGTGAAGATGCCACGTACCCGCAGCAAGACGGAAAGACCCCATGAACCTTTACTGCAGGCTAATATTGGCTTTAGATAGTTCTTGTGCAGGATAGGTGGGAGGCTTTGAAACGAGAGCGCCAGTTCTCGTGGAGCCATCCTTGAAATACCACCCTCGGCCTGTTTGAAGTCTAACCATGATCTCGTGAAACCGAGCATGGAACAGTGTTAGTTGGGCAGTTTGACTGGGGCGGTCTCCTCCCAAAGAGTAACGGAGGAGCTCATAAGGTACCCTCAGCCTGGTCGGCCATCAGGCGTAGAGCGTAAAGGTAGAAGGGTGCTTGACTGCGAGACTTATAAGTCGAGCAGAAACGAAAGTTGGACTTAGTGATCCGGTGGTTCCGAATGGAAGGGC
>JAQWSQ010000185.1 GCA_029243145.1 Planctomycetaceae bacterium
AGAATCGAAGCATCCAACCGACAAAGAGACGCCCCATCAGGTAACCCTGACGAAAGCGTTTGAGCTTGGCGTTTATGAGGTGACTCAGGAGCAGTACGAGGCGGTGATGGGGGAGAATCCGAGCAGATTCAAAGGTGCGCAGAATCCTGTTGAGAAGGTAAGCTGGGATGACGCAGTCGAGTTCTGCCGTAAGCTGAGCGCGTTGCCAGCAGAGACGAGCCCAGGTTATGTGTACCGCTTACCGACAGAGGCGGAGTGGGAGTATGCGTGCCGGGCTGGGACCACGACGGTGTACAGTTTTGGCGACAGTGAATCCGATCTGGGCGATTACGCGTGGTACAACAAGAACTCTGGCAATACGACACATCCGGTTGGTGGTAGGAAACCGAATGCGTGGGGCTTGTATGACATGCACGGGAATGTTTGGGAATGGTGTCAGGACAGGTATGGTGACCTTCCGAGCGGTTCGGTGACGGATCCGCTTGGTGCTTCATCGGGCTCGGGCCGGGTGTACCGGGGCGGTAGCTGGAGCAACTTCTCCGGCATCTGCCGTTCGGCGTTCCGCATCAGGTTCACGCCGGTCAACCGGAACCTCACCAGCGGCTTTCGTGTGCTCCGCAGTTCCGTCAAGTAAAGGGCGGCGGAGGCGGAAACCAGTTAAGCGGAGCGAAGTCCGAACTGTGCCAGCAGGCTGCGGGCGTGGTCGCTCAGGATGGGGGTGTAGTGGTTGACGACGCAGTAGTTGACGACGCAGTCAGCATGGTTTCGAGCTAAGGAACAAGAGGTCCAATTAGGTGGCCAATAAGGTCCATTCGCGGGTCCAATTAGAAAATCGTGTTGTCATAAACCACTGCATAATAGTGGTTTGTGAATGGGTCTCTGGAAGCCCGCCGCCTCCAATATGGCACCGCCAATGACTGGCGGTGCCTTTTTTTGTCTCCCGTTGCCAGAAGGTGACTCATCATCAGTACTTGCGTGATCTTCGTTTTCGCCAGTAGAGTGACATTCACTGCCCTCGGGCGTCTCGGCCTGCCCCTCGCAGACGCGTTATTTGCTGCAAATATGCTGCGACGAACTGGAACTATGCTGCGACTCTGACTCAGTTGGTCGGCGGGTTTCCAGCCATTTCGGATCGGTGGGCAGGTTCTGAATACCCTTCGCCTGATCCTCCAATCCGATGTGCGTGTACCGCATCGTCATCTTCACGTCGGCATGTCGAGCCAACTCGCGAGTGACGACTAGTGAAGTACCGTTCCTCAGCAGTCCCGTGATGTAAGTGTGCCGCCCAGCCGCATGGAAGTCAGCATCGCCATCTTTCGTGCTGAAAGGGATTCCAGCAGCTTGTAAACATCGGCCAGAAAACGTAGCGCTTGTCGGGGGGTGGTTCGTCGGAATAAAAACGTAGCGCCCAGAGGATCAACTGGTGCAATTATGGAACGGGAGCTCTGAAGATCGTGCTAGACGCAATGTCCTTTATTCAGAGCGTCATTCGCTTGGGTTTGGCGAACAGAAGACGATAGAAATCTCATGGACTCACGGAGGAATTGGGGTCTTTGCCAGCGGTGCTCTTTATGGCTTCGACGAAGGTGTTGAATTCCTTCCCTAGCAGCCATAGCATGAAACGTCGAGATAGTTACAGAGCGGGAAAAACAATGAGCAGCAACCAACAAAGCGATCTGAATCCGCGACAACACTACAACGAACTCAGCGACGAAATCGCCGATATTCTTCTCGGCCCGGACTCGCCAGTGCGGGGATCTACCGAATTCAACGAGTTGATCGCTGATCACGACCGTTTGCAGTCACGCCAAGCCGAGTTGCAAGCACTCGATGCGAAGCTGGTAAAGGTTCTGCCTGGACTCGAACAAACTGAAGCACAATTCGCCGCAGCGGAGAAACAACTCGCCGCCGAAAAGAAGACACTCGCGGATTTTGCAGGCGAACTCGGCAAGGCTGCATTCGCAGGCCTCCGAGCCGGTGAGCTGCCCGACAACCCGTTATTCGCCGACCGCAAAGCGTTGCAGTCGCGAATCGAAACGCTTCAACGGCAGAAGACCGAGCTGGTGGCGGGCGAAAATGCGGGCATGATGGAGAAGGCAAAGATCCAGGCTCAGCAATTGAAGCTTGCAGGTCAGATCAAGGTCGAGGAACTCAAGATTGGTTCCGCCGATCGAGCACTTGGTCAGGCACTGCTGACATCTAAAGAAAAGCCGCCGATTCAATGTGATCAAACGGAGGAAGTGCTGCAGGCCATCGCAGACCAGCGACAGCAGGTCACGATTGCCAACGAGAAAGTAGAGCAGGCGGAAGCAGCAGTGGCAGACCGAAAATCAGCTGGTGCTGAAACGCTTGGTCGATCCAGGTTGCATGATGCAGCATCTCTGAAGTCTGAACTCAAAGAAGTCCGCAAGGAGCAGCGGCAGAACGAGAAGAGGATCACGTCAATACGAAGCTCCGTGGTGGCAACAGGCCTCACAACAGAATCACTCCGCGAATTGCCCGGTCTTACCGACATGCTTTCTGAGCTCACCAACATGAAGCAAGAGCGAGATGCCAGAAAATCTCAATGGCAACGACGTATCGATGACTTGAGTCAACGCTTCTGTAGTCTGCCACACCGGGCCAAGTACACATTGGCTGGGACTGCAGCTATTATAGCTTCACTCACAGCTTTCTCCTTTATCCCAGATCGCGATTCTAAATTGGCACTTGATCTTTCGTCCATACCAACGGCACCAGTGCTTAAGAATCCTTGGTCAATGACAAGCCAAGATCTATACCGCCACGAGCTATCAAATTGGGAATATAAATCAAAATTGATAATCGACGGAATTCGTAAAGAAAAACTGCTAGAGGAACTTTCAGACGTGAGTTTATCGCAGCATTCAGGTCTTCTCAAAGAAGAACGAAAACGCCTCGAGAACATACAAAGGACCTGTAAGAATCAACTCAGCGAACTCATAGCCTCTTTTCAAGGCATTTCAACCGAGCAAAACGACAAAGAGTTAATCAACACACAACGACAAACGCTGATAAATAAAATCGACGAGGCATTAAATACCATCCTCGTCGCACGAAGAGAATCTGCCAAGAAAGTGTCCGCAACTATAGAGCTCGACTTTGCAAACAAGACACGACCCCTGCTAACAAACGAGATGCGTAAGCAATTAATCGAGATCGCAAAGCAGTCCGAACGTGTAAAAATACCGTTGCCAAAGGGCAGCCTAAGCAAGCTCAGTGCTTCAAATCCGCTTCATGCGGAGTACGTTATTGAAGTTTGTCGTCAAAACCCAATCAAGGATCTTCCCCGAGACCGCGTGGCTTGGTTTCTTTCGTTCTTGGGGAAGATTGATAACCAAGATGCACAACAAGAATTGCTGTCAATTCTTGCCGAGATTACAGACTCAAGTGTCGTCACAGAGTCCGTTCTTTCAACGCCCGAAACTAGAGCCGCCGTACTTCAAATCCCAGGACCTTGGAACGACAAACTTAAAGACATGCTGGGACGGGCGTACCTTCACGAACCAAGACTTGATCATGCGAAGTTCTTCGACAAAGTCGCCACTGAGCAGATCCCTGAGCTTGGGGACGTCTCAAGAACGGACTTTAAACTCTTGTTGGCGGCTGGCGTTTCTGGAAGCAAGATCGCAAAAGAACGACTCCTGGAGTTGTACACAAACGAGGAAGTATATTCGTGGGCATCCGATGACCTAAAACGACTTCACCTGCTGGGTGGGGCGTTGATGGCAGAGCATAGCTCAGCCGACGTTCGTGTATTAACAAAAATTGCATTCGCAATCTTCCGCTACCGAATCCTATCAAACCAATTTTCAGATTTCTTGACGGGCTGGTACGGAGTCGCACAGGCGTCGTATTTGGACGATGCCACTGAACTTTACTTGGCCGTTGAATCGAACAAAAGGCAATCGCGATTAAGAAATCTGGCGGACCAGATTGGGCAATTCCCGAGTTCCAATGAAGGCTTGAGGATTTCGACAATAGCGTTCCTGGATCGAGTCGCTTCCGGACGTATCCCAAGTTTGGTTGATCTCGACAATTCACCATATCATTCAGTTAGTGTATTTGCTTTATCGAAAATGATACAAAATGGACAAATCGCATCCGCGAACGGCCAAGCGATAGCCAATAAGGTGATCGATCCGTGGAGGAACATAGCGTCAGACCCGAATACCAGAATCCGATCTGTTGCGGATTCTGAATGGAAGTTTTACGTTGATGCTTTGGTGTCCCATGACAAAGAAGCCGCCGTGCCCGTACTCCTTAAAACCTTTCTTGGTGAAACAAAAGTCAGAACGAGCCTTGGGGCTTTCCAAACCGTCGACGGAGAATATACTCGCACCGAGATCAACACATACGGATTCCGAGCTTACGCGGCAAAACAGGCTACGGCTCTATCGAAAAAAGCTGCTGCGGAAATACTGAACTACGGAGTTTCAGATGATTGTCCATCTGAGTTACGTTCCCTCGCACTCTCAGTTGCCGTTGTTTCTGGACTGCCATTGACCTCTGAACAGAAAAACAAACTCGTATCTCGGTATTCCGAGAGTAGCACGAATTCAAGTAGAGCAATCCAATACGAGAAGGGTTTGGTGCTCGGGTTGCTACGGTTACTTGGCGAACAACTGCAATATGAGGAGATACGCAGAGAGCCTGTCGAAACGATTTGGGGACTTTCAGATGTTGCGTGGTGGAGCGGAGATAAAAACCTACTTTCAATTACAGAAAAGTGTCGCGAGTATCGAGGTCTAAATCTCGCGTCCCGCGAGAGAATTGAAACAAGTCGCATGCCTGTGTGGACTCCATATCACTTAGCTAGTGAGAAACAATTAGACGCCGTACTTAAAAAAATCGGCGATCAAAATGCTGGTGGTGATTTCAATACACAGTCGATCCTAGATAGGCAGACTTCAATTTGGCGTGATACTGAATTGACTGATATTGCATCTGGACTGACTGATATTCGGACGAAAGTGTCAGAGGAAAACCAAAATAGATTCAACCACAATGCATCCATTCCGAGTTTCTCGGCATGGGTTGAATTTGAGAAAAATCCGACTTGCAAAAACGCGGAAAACGCATTGAGATCAGGGGTGGCTGGAATCGCCGAAAAGGACCTTATGTTGGTGAATTCAGCCTTGGCTATTGTGCGTCGTGATTCCGAAACTCGTGAGCATGCAATACGGACGGTTTCGATATTTGTGGACGCAACCGATTTCAAAGGTATTGATAGAGATCTTTCCCGTGTCTGGCGGGCGAAAGTGCTTGCTCAGGTATTCGATTCGCTTCTAGAGATCAATAAGTCATTGAGAAATATCGACGAATATTCGAAATTCAATCGAACGGTCGTCGGGGATATTATGAGCTTCATTGATGTAAACTCAGACTAAAATGATGCGTAAATCAAGTTTGGAAGGCGGTGGGAGGTGTTAGCGTCTGGAAATCAGGGATCGTTCTGAAAGGAATCCAGCACTTATCGACTATGGCTGATAGCTAAAAAGAAGACCTCCCTACCGCCCCGACCGCAGTCGGGACTGGCAGAGAGACCTCAGAGATTAATAGAGCCAGTAAAGCAAATCTCAAGACGCCTCAGGTAACAACCCCTGAAACTCATTCCAGGCATCCATCAGCTCCCGACGCAGCTGAGAAATTCTTGCGGCAGAGAGCTGGAGCCGATTCGCCACGGCCTGAGTGGTTTC
Source organism: Planctomycetaceae bacterium (assembly GCA_029243145.1). Taxonomy (GTDB): domain Bacteria; phylum Planctomycetota; class Planctomycetia; order Planctomycetales; family Planctomycetaceae; genus JABURQ01. The sequence goes on from JAQWSQ010000185.1 coordinate 5,718, forward strand.
ACCAGACGCCAGAATCTCGGCGGCGTGACGTTTTTTGTTATCGAGTGTCTGGAGCCAATCTCGAAAGTCGATTCGCGTCACCGCGACATCAGCCGGTCCTGCACTACGATCCTCGACGACCATTTCCTGCCAGCGATCCGAATCACGATCCTGTCGATGCAGGGAACGAGCTTGAACTCCTGTCTGCTTCTGGCAATGCCACGAACTGAGGTCGTTAACATTCAGTGGCGATCCACACTGACGCCCATCCATGACCTGGCGGACCGCATAATTCCCCAAAGGGCCTGGGTAGGCGAGTTCGGCTTTGCCTTTTCGCACCAACCGGACAAACATCTCGAAGGCGAGAGCCACTGCTTCAGCAGTCCGGTCTTCTCGAAGTTCAGGATTCAAATGCCGGAATCGAAAGAAAATGTTCTGCTGAATCTCTGGCAGCAGGCTCCCAAACTGCCCACGAGCTTCTTCATCAATCACAAAGTCTTGAGTGAGACAAATCATGGGACGATCTCCTGGAAAAGGGACCGCCCCTGTGCGGGGCGGTCGTTAAAAAACAACCGCCCACGCAACGTGCGAAGACGAATTAAGTTGAAATCAGCTAATAATCAAGCCGGTCTAGAAGGTTGGCCGCTACAAGAGCAACGGTCATAAGATCTCCTTTCGAGAAAGGTTGTGAAAACGAGAAAAACCTCGCAACTCGGTGTGAGTCAAGGGGCTGGTGGTGGTGAACGGTGGGGGACAAAAGCCTGTGCTAAAATCCGGATTTTGGAAGCGTGTCACGCGAAGGGGCTGGAGCGACCGAAAACGGAGTCTCGTTGGGATCTGGAAATGCTAAGCGTCTCCCTCAATTAATAATGACACGATCCGGTCTGGAATTTAGCTCAAGCGATCCCACATTTCCCGATGAAAACACGTGGCTTTGTGCTTTTCAGGACTTAGCAAACAACCGTGGTGTTACGCCCCTGCGAGATTTATGAGATGTACGACAGAAGCTCAGGCTTTCTGAAACAGACATACCCGAACCACTTCCAATGGAGTTGTCATGCACCGATTCAATATTCTGCCAATCAAAAATCTCTTTTCGATGATCGTCCACAGCGTTGTTCAGCGGCAATCAACGGTGACAGCTAAAAAAGCGACTACAGCTGCGAAAACCCTGGCAATGTGGAAGCTGCAACAGCGACGTCAATCGATTCAGAACCGCAGATCATGACGGTTTCTTTTGCTCCCGTGTTACGCACCAACGATAGGTATAGATGTAACGCAAAACAAAGCGGAAAACTCAACTACTCAAACACTTTCAAGAAGGAATCGACAATGTCCAATCTCACAGCAAGTTCGCCCCGATCTGCATCCGTTGTTGCTCGCCGCATAATAGCTGCTCTGTTCCTCATGACACTGATTGTCGGCTGCGGAAGTGAGTCAAGCACTTCGATGGTCGTATCAGACCCCGCAGAGCGGGAGTCCGAGGAACCTGAGCAGACCGTGTTCACAACAGCGATCCACAATTACTCAAACAGCGTGCCGAGCGAACAGTAAACATGATCATCACCGTCAAACACGCCCAATACCCTACATTTAACAATCACGATATTTAGATTAAGGACCATGAAATGAAACTGTTTGCCCTCCCCCTCATCGTTGCCGGTCTGCTCGCCTCTGCTGGCGGAGTTGCTACGTATTTTGCACTTAACTGGTACAGCAGCGATTCCAAGGTCGTCGTGGATAGCACACCGACGGTCGAACGAGTCACCGAGATTGGTGAACTGTGCGTCCTTAAAATCCATATGTCGGACATGCTCACCGCCAAATCAACCTCGCTGAAAGCATCATGGATGATCTCTGGTGATGCTTTGATTTCAGTTGATCTGACAAAAGTTCGAGTTGAACAAGCCAATCAAGATCGACGCACTCTTGTCCTCGAAATGCCTGCGTTGAAAGTCCTGTCTCCTCGCGTCAACCATGAGAAGACCAGGCACTGGGACACCGAGAGCATCTGCTGGCACGATGGATGGTTTACTCATGACAAGCTCGGCAAGAGCTCTCACCTGCACGAGATGGCGATGAAAGAAGCTCAGAAGGTTGTTGCCCACGTCAGCCAAGGTCGCGAGTACCATGATGATGCCAGGGAATCCGCTGAACGTATCGTCACGGCACTTTACGCGGGGACCGATTACACGGTTAGCTTCCAATGGCCTGACGAACCAGAGCATGTCGAAGCTGAGTCAATGAATACGCTTCTCTCAGCAGTTGAGTAGTGGCTGTGTCGAGTAAAGTGGTAGGATGCCCGAACGCTATTCTTCAACTTGCAAAAGAGTGTGGAAACGAAAAAAGCCCCGCCCTCAGAGTATCTCGTGTTGAGATGACCGGAGAACGGAACTGTGACTGTGAAATCGAGGTGCTGGAAGAGCTAAGCGACCCACTCATGTAAATAGTGACACGAGAATCTCTTTTATTTAGGTTTCAGGTATCTTCGCGGTATCATCAGGCTGTCGTTCGACCGATTTCACAAGTGTGATAATTGTCTGCCGGATGTGCTGTGGCAGTTGCGGCCAGCGAGCGAATACGTAACTGAGATCCGGTTGCAATGATGCCGGCGAGTGACTGAGAGTGTCAGCCACCAACTGCAAATATGCTGCGACGGGATCAGTCTCAGACGTAAGTTGTTGCAGCTTTTCCCATTGCGATTCACTGAATCCGGGTTCGATTCCCGCCGCCTCCACTAGGGCCAATTTGCGAGAGATCGTAAGTTGGCCTTTTTCTATGGTTTACGGAGAATCTCTTTTTTTTCAAGTCTCTATCGCGTTCAATAAGGTACAAATAGAATTATGTGAGCAAAGCCTCGGACAGTTTATTTGCAACTGAAGGGACAACAAGATGCAGAAATTGATGGACGGGATACACAAGTTTCAAAAAGACGCATTCAGCCAAGATCAAAAACTGTTTGAAACTCTGGTGCATGGGCAAAAACCACTCGCTCTGTTTATCACATGTTCCGATTCGCGAATCGACCCCAGTTACTTGACTCAAACCAAACCGGGAGAACTGTTTATTCAGCGAACGGCTGGGAACATCATCCCCTCCTACGGCAGCATGATGGGAGGTGAAGCGGCAACAATTGAATATGCGGTGTCGGCCTTAAAGGTCAAAGATATCGTGATTTGTGGCCATTCCCACTGTGGCGCGATGAGTGGGTTGTTGAACCCGGAAAGTGTCGAATTAATGCCAGCAGTCAAAGCCTATTTACAACATGCGGAAGCCACACGCCGAATTGTCGTAGAGAATTACAAGCATCTCACCGATCCAGCAAAGCGGTTGACACTTACGGTTGAGGAAAATGTCCTGGTACAACTGGAAAGCCTCAAAACCCATCCCTCCGTCGCAGCCGCGGTCGGACGTGGCGATCTAAAGTTACACGGCTGGGTCTACAAATTTGAAACGGGTGAAGTGTTCGATTTCGACCCGGAGTTGTATCAGTTTTTACCGCTAAAGGATGTTGCTCCTATCATCTCTACGGTCAACCGCAACCTACCGACAATATGAACCAATGCGGTAGACGAACAATTGGGGGCATTCTAGGAGGTTATAAGTCTGCCGTGTCGGAAAATTACACGCACTCGATAATTCTTCACTGCCACTCCTATAGCTCTCTATTCACCGATAGACTCAGCCGGTCATGGGAATATGGAGTCACATCGAGAAAGATAATCGCTTATTCAAACCAGCCTCGCCAGTAGAGATATGCTCCGGTGATCGCACCTGTTGCCAGCATCAGTATGATCACCCATAGATAATCCGATAGGTTCTGCGGTTCCTGATACGACCCCTTACCGAATCAATCGTGGGGGCGGTTTTCTAAGTTTCGCCAGAGACGCCCGTTCTGCGAAACGAGGATTCAGTCCTCCAGGAAGTTGTTTCCTGGATCGCGGCTTTCGCGTTGCGGCTGCGATTACGGATACTGAGGCAACTGATTGATCACACCGAAGAGAAAACGGAGAAATGTCATCGAGACCTTTTAGCGGATCAGACAACCACTCACAATCTAAAGTGTGGCGTTGGCAAGGTGTTTGTGACTCACTGGTGACATACATTATAAATGTGCCGAAACTTCGTCACTGGCAGAATCTCGTGGGAACTGCTTTGTTTTCTCGTTATTGTTGAGAGAGCTTTTGGCTTGTCTCCCGATTTAAGGTGTACTAGAAATGTTATTTCGTCGAATTGTCGGTTTGCTGACGGTTTGCATTCTAAGTATGGGCATTCTGGCTATGGCAAATGCATTTGTCGTGGCTGAAGAAATCCCTACCGGCTTTCAACAGCCTGCTCCCGATCTTTATCCCAACCTTTATGTCTGGACGGACACCTGCAATGTCTATGTTTTTAAAAAGGACGATAAAGCACTGCTGATCGACCTGGGAGATGGGTCAGTCCTCAAGGAGTTGCCTAAACTCGGGATCACTCAGGTGGAGTGGATACTCTTCACCGATCATCATCGAGAGCAATCTCAGGGAATTGAGTTCGTTGATCGAGAGATTACCAAAGTCGCCGCCCCGGAGGATGAAGAAGAATTGTTTGAGACTCCCGGTGAGTTTCGTCAATGGTTCCCCAAACTGAGCGACAAATATACGGTCTACGGAGCCAGTTATTCTCGTCCGCCGCGACAACCAATCTCATTAGATCGCATATTAGCACATAAAGAGGTATTCGAGTGGCAAGGTCTGAAACTCGAATGCCGACTGACTCCGGGGCATTCTCCCGGTGGCCTGAGTTATCTTGTCGAGAAGAATGAAAAGACGATTGCATTCATTGGTGGCGTCATGCACGACGGGTCAAAAATGAGCACCTGGTACGATATCGAATGGGATTACGGTTTCGGAAAAGGAATTGATGTGCTGATGTCTTCGGTTGAGAACTTGATTGAGCAACACATTCACATTGCGTGTCCGTCAGTTGGGCCTGTCATCCATCACGCTCACAAACAGTTTCTGACCTATCTGGAAAAATTGAAGACATTTCGGGCCAGTTATGTTCGTGGCTATCCAGTATTCGATTCAACAGAAGAACAACGAGATTCATACTCCAAGCCGACAACAATTCCGCTGATCAATCAGGTGACGCCCCATCTCTACAAATTGAGTCACGAGACCAAAGGGAAAAACTTTGCGATCATCATTTCTGATAACGGTCGAGGGCTGATTCTCGATGCGGGGCTCTTTTCTGAAGCGATGCTTGAAGAAATTATCGTGGGCTTGAGAAAGCATATGGGCCTCAAAGAAATCGACGCTTTCTGGATTTCTCATATGCACGGAGATCACTTTCTGCTCGGCCCCACACTCAAAGAGAAATATGGAGCCGAAGCGTGGACGCTCGATATCATTGCCGACAAATGCGAACACCCCAGGAACTACGATTATTCAGCTCTTGTTTACTCCTACGGAAGCGGGATTGACGGCATGGAAATCGAAAAATCTTTCAAAAACGGTGAATCGGTGATGTGGGAAGGCTACAAGATTCAGGTCGATTGGATGCCGGGGCAAACGGAGTTTGGTTGCTGTTTGTGGCTCGATATTGATGGCAAGCGTATCGCTTTCACAGGAGACAATCTATTTGGTACTGCGTCTGATCCCCAGCAGGATGGTCATGAGGCAGTCGTTGCGAGAAACAGCGCGATTCTTGAAGAAGGCTATCTGCTGGGAAGTGCCTATCTGAAAGATTTGAAGCCCGACATCGTGATGGGGAGTCATTCTTATGTCATGGACAATCCCGCTGCGTTTCTGCAGCGATACCACAGTTGGTCGAAAGAGATGATTCGCCTCTACAAAGAAATTCTCCCTGGCAATCATTATGAATACAAATTCGATCCGTATTGGGTTTCCGCTTATCCCTACCGAGTCGACCTGTCGGATGAAAAGGATCAGAAGATGACAGTGACAGTCCGTAACTTTCGTGGTGTTCCAGAGAAGCACGACATTGAGTTGAAGTTGCCACCGGGAGTCAGCGCAGAACCATCGAGGTTGACAGGGTTCGTGAAACCAGAATCCGAACGAGATTACGAAGTCACCTTGACGGTGGATCGCACCAAAGTTCCTCCCGGCGTACAGATGGCGACCTTTGATATTACATTGGACGACAAAAAGCATGGAGAGCTGTTTGATTTTCTGGTACTGGGGTCGAAACGACAGGAGTGATTCCCTGTGTTTATTCCAAGCGTTTAGCTTAACCTATTTTCAAGCACTACGAGTGTTTAACAATTACGAAGGTCAATGAAATGCGTACGAAATTTGCATGGTGTCTTGTACTGATACTTCTCATCTTTGGGATGATTGGGGCACGTGCGGTCGAATCAGCCACTCCGATCAAGGTCGCCACCTTCAATGTCGACGCCTCTCCTCCCATCGGTGCTCCCTTGGCCTACGATCCCACCAAAGGAATTCAAACACCCCTAAGTTGCCGCGGTATCGTGATTCTCAGCGACCAAAAGCCGATCATCCTTGTCTCGGTCGATTGGATCGGAATCGCTAGCGGCGGTCAAACCGTCTTTAAAGAAGCACTTGCTCAAGCAGCAAACACCGACGTGAATCGTATCACGATCCATACGATTCACCAGCATGATGCACCGCGTTGTGACTTTGATGCCGACGCTCTACTCGTCGCAGAAGGACTCGAAAACGCAGGTTTCGATGCTCGCCATGCAAGAAGTGTTGTTCAGAATGCTGCTGCTGCTCTGAAAGAGTCCCTGGATTCTGCGACGGTCGTCACTCATGTGGGTATTGGCGAGGGGACGGTCAAAGACGTGGCCAGCAATCGTCGAATAATGGGACCGGATGGGAAAGTTCTTCACACGCGATACACAGCAACTCGTGACCCGAAAATTCGCGAATTTCCCGCAGGAACGATCGACCCCAAGTTGAAATCAATCAGTTTTTGGAACAAAGATCGGCCTCTGGCAGTGCTGACCTATTACGCCACTCATCCGCAGAGCTATTATCGCACTGGTCTTGCCAATCCTGATTTTCCCGGCATCGCACGAAATGCTCAGGAGAAAGACCTCCAAGTCACACATATTCATTTCAATGGAGCGGGAGGCAACATCGGTGCTGGTAAATGGAACGATGGATCGCAATCAAATCGTCAGGTTCTCGCTGATAAAGTACAGGCAGGTATGCAAGAAGCCTGGGAGTCGACCAAGAAACACTCCATCAACAGTGACGATCTTCTTTGGAAGACTAAGAATGTGTTTCTACCAATGGCCGATCATTTGGTCGAAGAAGAACTTGTTGCGAAGGTGAACAACAAAGACGCCAAAGCCGATGATCGCTGGTATGCGGCCAAGCATCTCGTCTGGTTACGTCGCTGTGAATCCAAAGACCCGATCCAGATCAGTTGTCTCGGCATCAAGCAAGCTCGTGTGTTGCATATGCCGGGAGAAATGTTTGTTGAGTACCAACTGGCGGCTCAGAAAATGGCTCCCGATCACTTTGTCGCGATGGCGGCCTACGGCGACTACGCTCCCGGTTATGTCTGTACTGACATCGCGTATTCACAAGGAGGGTATGAATCGAGTGACCGGGCCAGTCGCGTGAAGCCGGGGGTTGAGAAAATATTGATGGACGCGATGAGAGAATTGCTCGTCAAATAAAAGATCGCAGTGGCGTTTACGTCTCTTCGGAAGCCGTTTGCCTCGTTTTTTCAACTTCCCTAAATCGATTTGCGACAAACCAGCGTTCAATCAATCTGGGTTTGCGGAGGCGAGGGTCGTTGCGGGAAATGATGTGTTGTTTTCCCTGTCGGGTGATCAGGGTGAGGGTTCCGTCGGATCCAATCTCGTGAACGATCCAGTATTTCTCGACAATGTAGGCATAATCTTCGCCGCTTTGTGCGGCATGAAGAGACTTGGCTCTGGGACCGGGGGAAGAACTTCTTTTCTGTTTACGGTAGATGACCCAATCCCCCACAGGACATTTGAGCACTTACATACTGTCGTCCTGACTGTGTCTAAATATTGCCAGCAAGTTGATGCCACCATTCAATTTCCATAACATAATCAAACTTCTGAATTGTCGGAAGATTAACAATATGAAGGAGCTGTCGCGTGCAACTCTCTGTTTTTATGAATCTCGTGTTCGAGTTGATTGGCGGTCTTGGGATCTTTCTGCTTGGTATGAAAAACATGTCGGAGGGGATGCAGGCCGTGGCCGGTAGTAGCCTGCGTCGCATGATCAGCCTCGTCACGACCCACCGTCTCATGGCAACGACGGTCGGTGTGGTTGTTACCTGCGTGGTCCAATCCAGTTCCATCACCACCGTGATGGTGGTGGGATTCGTCAATAGTGGAGTCATGCAACTCTCGCAAGCCATCGGCGTGATCATGGGGGCCAACATCGGGACCACCATCACGGGTTGGATTCTAGTTTTGAAAGTTGGAAAGTTCGGCTTGCCGATTCTTGGCGTCGGAGCAATGATTTACCTGTTTTCCAAAGGTGACCGTCGGCGCTATTGGGCCATGTTCTTCATGGGCGTTGGGATGGTCTTCTTTGGTTTGGAGTTGATGAAAGATGCGTGCGCATTCATCAAGGATTTACCCGAATTTGAGGTCTGGTTTCAGAGGTTTCAGGCCGACACATATCTGGGTGTTCTGAAATGCGCGTTGGTCGGATGCCTGCTGACAACCGTCGTTCAATCGTCCTCAGCGACACTGGGGATTACCATCTCTCTCGCGTTTCAGGGAATCATTTCCTATGAAACTGCGGCAGCTCTTGTTTTGGGCGAGAATATCGGGACAACGATTACCGCTTATTTGGCATCAATTGGTGCGACCACCAATGCGAGGAGGGCTGCCTATTTCCATGTCATCTTTAATCTGGCGGGGGTCTTCTGGATTACCCTGTTGTTTCAATGGTATATCATACTGATTCAATTGTTGATGGGTGGGGACGTGTCCGAAGCTGTCATGATCGACGGCGTGACGACGTATCCGAACACAACGGCGGCCATTGCTGCGACTCACAGTATTTTCAACGTGGTGAACACCTTGATCTTCCTCCCGTTTCTGCCGTACTTTGTCGGCTTGCTTCAACGAATAGTTCCGGCGAAAGATTTCAAAGAAAAACCGAAACTGACTGATCTCGATATTCGTATCCTGGAAACGCCTGCACTTGCCATCGATCAGTCTTCCAAAGAAATTGAACGGATGGCCGATGGTTGCCAGAAAATGATGGGTTGGTTGGGCGAGTTGCTGCAACAAGAGGAACTTGATGAAGAGATGGGAGACCGTTTACGTCACCGGGAACGAGTTCTCGATACCATTCAGGATGAAGTCTCGGAGTTCATTACAGGGTTGCTTGCCGGTAACGTACCGCATGCTGTGGCCGATGAGGCCCGTCGACAACTTCGCATTGCCGATGAATACGAATCGGTCTCCGACTATCTCGCCAATCTCGAGAAGTTTGATCGCAAACTTCGGAAGGATGGATACCGATTTACGAAAGAACAGTTGCAGGGACTGGCCGATTTAAACAATAAGATTTCGGATTTTCTGACAAGCATCAATGAAGGTCTGCGGTTGGAAAATCGTGCCATCATGATGAAGTCTAAAGAAGCCTCAAAACGAATTCGGGCAGACATTAAGGAACTCCGAAGAGGACATCTCGAAGCGATTTCAAGTGGCGAAATCCCCCCTCTGGTGAGCGTTGCCTACTTGGCGGCACTCAATGCGTATTCTCGTGTTCGAGATCACGCTTTTGATATTGCCGAGATTATCTCTTCTGGGGGATAATCGATTGGGGTGTTCTCGACGACAAGCCGAAAATAGGACGTTTCCATGAAACTGTTAATGCTGTGCGGGCTTCTCTGCGTACCGAGCGTACAGATAGCGGCAGCCGAAATCGAATGTGAGGGAAGCTACAAACATCACTTGCAAGGTGTTTGTGTCGATGACGACCATATCTACTGGAGCTTCACGACCGCCTTGGTGAAGACTGATCGAAATGGAAAACTGATCAAGTCGGTTCCCGTCGTCAATCATCACGGAGATCTGTGTCATGTCGACGGGAAATTGTATGTAGCCGTCAATTTGGGAGACTTTAATAACCCCAAAGGAAATGCCGATTCCTGGGTGTACCAGTATGACTCGCAATCTTTGAACCTGTTGAAGAAGTACGAAACGCAAGAAGTGTTTTATGGAGCGGGTGGTATGGATGCGCGAGATGGACACTTCTTTGTCGTCGGTGGATTGCCTGACGGTGTTCAAGAAAATTACGTCTACGAATACGATCAGAATTTCCAGTTCGTCCAAAAGCATATTATTGCAAGCGGTCATACATTCCTGGGAATTCAATCGGCGGCATTCCATGAAGGCCGTTGGTATTTCGGCTGCTATGGAAAACCCAGTATCTTGCTCGTGACAAATGCTGACTTCAAAATGATCGGTCGGTATGAATACAACTGCTCGTTGGGAATCGTTGGCATCGCTCCCGAAGAATTGCTCTCCGCTTCGGGTTCGTGCAGCAAAGATAAAGGATGCACTGGCAAAGTGAGACTCGCTGTGCCCGATATGAATGCGGGTTTGAAGATCACGGATTAGTTGTGAGCAATGTGTTGATTAACGCGACGTGTGATCTCTGCAAATACATCCGGTGCTAATGGCCCCTTATTGGCTGAAGCGAGATTCTCGGCGAAATGCTCTTCGTTACAAGTGCCCACAATTGTTGTGTGACAATTTGGGTGAGACAACGTATATCGCAAAATCAATTCCGCGCGACTCATGCCGACATCCAGTAATTCGTCAAGCTTGGACCTTTCCCAGACGGTCTTCAGATTCTCACGCTGAATTTCTGCATCGGGACCGCCTTTTGCGATCCCACCACGAATAATAATCCCCGCCCCCTGCGCTGCCGCGCGATTCATACAGTCCTCGTGTTCAGGTGACAAACAAGAATAGGGCATCTGGAAAGTGTCGAAGACTTCGAGGTCAATGAGGTCTAGTAAATTTGGGAGTGAGTTCGACATACCAATGCGTCTAATCTTGCCCTGATCATGAAACTTCAACATCGTCTCCACTAATCCTTCAGATTGCAGCGTTTCGGCATCTCCACCGTGAAATTGCAAAAGATCAATGTAATCTGTCCGCATGCGTCTCAAACTGGTTTCGATGTTACGTTCCAGAAGTTCAGCATTCCATTCATGCTTCACTTCCAGATGATCATCATGCTGGACGGGACAACAACCGCATTTGGTCGCCAGAATGAATTCATTACGGCGAGAGCTGATGTAACGCCCGATCCGTTCTTCGGCGATGCCGTAATCGGGTGAAGTGTCGATAAAGTTGATGCCAGAATCGAGAACTTGATTCAGAAAGCGATCAGCTTCATTCTCATCCACGACGCGAACTCCCCAGGTCTTGGGACCACGAAGTCCCATGGTTCCGTAACCGAGTTGCGTCACTTCAAGACCTGTCTTGCCAAGTGTTCTTGTCTGCATAGGAGATGGACTCTGATCCGAATGATCTGGCGAGGGGCGTGACTACTCAAACTGGGACACCGGATCTCCCAGAGCATCCCACTTCGGGGTTACCCCAAGTCCGGGCAGAGTTGATGCCGACATGCGACCGTTCTCTCGCTGTGGGGCTCCCTCGGCAATGGAGGTCGTCACATAACTGTTGAAGTCGGTCGAAGTGAATAATAATTCTGGGGGTGTTCCTTGAGCGAGGTGAGCAATCGTGGCAGTCACAATGTCTCCGCCCCAACTGTCTTCGATGGTCATGGCAATCCCGAGAGAAACACACAGGTCACGGGCCTGTTTGGCCTTCGTCAATCCCCCGAATTTGGAGATTTTAATATTGACCGCATCCATGGCGCCTTCTCCTGCCCCTCTTAAGATCATCGCGACAGAATCGATCACTTCATCCAGCACGAATGGTAGCGGAGTCCGCCGGCGAATATTGAGGCATTCCTCATAACTTGGACATGGCTGTTCGATATAGACATCAATGTCACGCACGGCATTCACAACGCGGGCGGCTTCATGCATTGTCCAACCGGTGTTGGCATCGGCAATCAGTTTGTCGGTCGGTTCGAGAACTTCGCGTGCTGCGCGGATACGCTCGATGTCTTCATCAGGATTGCCGCCAACTTTTAATTGAAAGCGGGTGTAGCCTTCGTCTCGATAACTTTTGACGTTCTCTGCCATCTCTGCGGGAGGACGCTGTGAGATCGCCCGATACAAGACGATGTCGTCGCCATAGCGACCGCCGAGAAGTTCGCAAACGGGAAGTCCCGAAGCTTGCCCGAGAATATCCCAACAGGCAATGTCGATAGCCGATTTAACGTAGGGATGCCCTTTGAGTAATTGATCCATTTTACGATTAAGAACATTCAGGGCCGTTGGGTCGGCACCGATCAATTGTGGGGCGAGTTCTTTGAGTCCGGTGCGGACACCTTCGGCATACGCCGGTAAATAAACCGGGCCTAGCGGACATACTTCACCCACACCGGTAAGACCGGTATCAGTTTCGATGGTAACAACTGTCGAATCGAAGACATCGACCGACTTTCCTTCCGACCAACTGTAACGACCTTCTTGAAGTGGTAAATCGACTTGATATGCACTAATGCATGTGATTTTCATTGCTCGGCCTTTTCCATTTCCCAGACTTGCGTCAAAACACGATACATCAATGGGTCGTAATCTTGCAGTTCCTGTTTCCGAAATGGGTAGAAATCGTTGATCCCAAAATATGCTTCGCTCAGTTCAGCGAAGTATTCTTTGTCATTAGTGATGGCGTAAGCTGTCACTTCCTTGCCGTCATTCCGCTTCACTTTTTGATACTTGCCGGTCTCTTTAGCGTCTTTGAAAGCGGCTAAAATTCCAGGATGATCGTAAGTGAGATGCAGGTGATGATAAGCGTGTGCCAATTCGTGCAACGCGACCATTGGCATTCGTTTGACTTCTTTGGGGAAGATCGAGACGTTAGTGAATTCGACGCAATGAACTAATTCGGGACGGCGATCGTTATCGATCAGCCATTGCTTACCAGGATGATACTCTCCTGACGGTCCTTTGTTGGGATATTGTGGTGAAAACCAGATCGGGACAGTTTGTAGCTTCTTGACAATTTGTGATGGAACCCGATCCACCACTTTCTGTAGCTGTTCTTCAAACAGCTTCATGGCCACTTTGGTTTTCTCAGGCATCTCTTTCAGTAGCTCTTCGCTGACATGGACGTTCCAGCCGAGTATGTCACGAGTTTTGTAGCCTTCATGTTCGTCGGCGAATGAATTAGAGGCCAACATGAGAAGGGTGAAACCAAGGATGAACAGTCGAAAACGAACTGCGCAAGAATGATTGTTAATCGGGTAAATAGTCATCGTGTATTTCCAAGAGAGAAATGCGTCGTGAGATTCATCTAACCAGATCGTGATATTGAGTGCAATGGCATAATAGGAAAATAATACATTTTGCCTTATAGTAGTTGCGCAAATAGGATGATCCTATCAAATCGGTCAACAGAACTAATCCGAGACATGAATGTCAGTGCCATCAAAGTTAATCCTCTCTCGAATATTAATGATCCTGTTTCTGGTTGTTATGACAATCGCAACAGGTCCGGGAGTGTTACTTGTGAATAGAGCGAAGCAATGGTGGGGCTTCCCTGTTGTCTATCTGTGGGGGATTCTCTGGTACTCTGTCATTGTTGTGATTGCCATGGTCTCTTACTTCATTCTCTGGAAGAGTTCCGCCTCTGATCATTCAGGAGATCAGAAATGACATCTCTACTGGCCTTGGGTGGCATCTCTTCATTGGGATGGATCCCGCACATTGTGCTCGCAATGTATCTTTTATTCCTTTTGACTGTCGGATATCTCGGTTACTGCAGCAGTGACGCCGGGGAAGAAGATTATTATCTGGCAGGACGAAGTCAGGGTTGGATCATCACGACTCTTACCATCATCGCCACGTTTCTCAGTTCTTTTGCGTTGATGGGGGCACCGGGAATGGTTTACCGGGAAGGTGTCGTATTTGCGCTCGTGAGTCTTAACGCACCTGTGGCAGGATTCTGTATTTATTTGTTTGGAAGTCGTATCTGGAGAATCGGACGTGAGAATAATTACGTCACTCAGGCAGACATGATCTGCGATTATTATCGAAGTCCCATTGTTCTTCGCTTGTTAGTTGCATTTGTCGGCATGATGTTTGTGATTCCTTACGTCATGATGCAAATCAAAGCGGGCGGTGATCTCGCAGCAGTGTTGTTTCGCGAGTACGACCACTCGTTCGAAGTGGGGGCTGTTGTGTTAGCGGCGATTACGGCACTGTATGTGATGATTGGCGGAATGCGCTCCGTCGCCTGGACAGATGCCGTTCAATGTGTACTTCTTTTGGGGGGGATGGTCCTCGCAGGAGTGGCGATGATTTCTTCTTTTGGTGGTCTGTCTGAATTTTCACGTGCGATCGCCGATCTTCCCGAACGTTCGTTGACAATTCCTGGAAACACAGGGCTCTGGCAGTGGCCTTTCTTATTCACGGTTTGTCTGCTGATGCCGATAGGCTCGATCTTGCAGCCTGCTCAATGGATGCGATTCTATTCCGCACGTGATGAAGAGACACTTCGTCGCTGCGCCTTGATCTTCATTATTGTGGTTGCAGGGGCATTCCTGTTTGGGATTATGCCTGTCGGACTGGGAGGCCAAGCACTCTTCCCGCTTGAGACCACGCCAGAAGGAGGTGTTGCTCCGTCCGCTGATGTTGGCAGTTACGATCAAATTCTGGTGGTCATCCTCAAACAGCAATTACCCGAACTTCTTGGTCCGGCCCTGGGGATGTTCCTGGCTTCCCTGTTTCTCGTGGCGATCATGGCGGCATCGATGAGTACCGCAGACAGTAATCTTCATGCACTCTCGGCTGTTTTGACTCGGGATATTTATGACAAGTTTGTTAGGCCCTCTGCAGGACAAAGCGAACGTGTTTGGGTCGGACGAAGTGTCATTCTACTCGTAACAACCGCTTCACTGGTTTTTGTGATGATGGGACATCAGCCGGCGAGTTCGCTGAACGGGTTCATGGAAATGATTGTGGGAATGGCACTCTTTGCTGTGGCCTTTAGCGTTCAGCTTCTTCCCATCACTATTGATATGCTGTATTGGAAACGCGGTACTCGCATGGCAGCGATTTTGGGTCTTTCAACTGGGGTGCTGTTTGCATTTATGGCGACATCACTCTTTCCCATGTTTGTCGATTTTATCCATCCAGCTCCCACTTTCAATTCTGACACCATACCGCCTCTCCGATCACTCCTGAATCTGGTGAGTTGGTGTAAGCAAGCGATCCCCATCCATGCGACCGCTTGGGGTTTAATTCCCAATGCGATCATTTTTGTGAACGTGAGCCTCCTCTTTTCCGATGACAAGAATAATCCGTCTAAAATTTCGGGTGAATGATATTGTCTAAATCCTGATTCACCCTCTATCTAACTATTCAAAAGGGAATAGACCATGAATCGCCTCATTGCCATCGGAGACATTCATGGTTGCGCGCATGCACTCGATACTGTGCTCGACGCTATTCAACCGACAAGTGATGACACCATTGTGATCCTGGGTGATTTTATCGATGCGGGTCGTGACACCAATTCAGTCATTGATCGGTGTCTACAACTGCAACACGAATGCGAATTGGTTACGATTCGAGGTAACCATGAAGAGATGATGTTGAATGCATTGAACGACACAGGATTGAAACATCAATGGGATGAGTTAGGAGGTTATTACACTCTCAACTCCTATGGCTTTCTGTCGGATATCGACGGGATCCCAGAACCACATATCGATTTTATTCAACAAACTCTTGATCATTATGAGTCCGAAACGCACATCTTCACCCACGCATGCTATCGTCCTGAATTACCAATGGTCGATCAGCCTGAGCATGTGCTCCGCTGGGAGATGCTGGAGCCTCCTTACCCCCAACCGCATTTTTCCGGGAAGACTGTGTTGGTTGGTCACACCGAACAAAAGTCGTGCGAAGTTCTTGATTTCGGACATTTGATATGTCTCGATACTTACTGCCGAGAGTTTGGTTGGCTGTCGGCAATGGATGTTTTAAGCGGCACCTTGTGGCAAGCAAATCGTTGGGGGGCATTACGCAATGGGAACGAATCGGTTGAGAATCAGCGAGTGGCCGTTTCCTATTTAAAGAACTCTGCAATCTCATCATAAATCTGGCAGGCTTCAAGCGATGAGAGGCGAAGAGCTTCTGGAGGGTTACTATTGCTGAAGATTATTATTTGCGTCAGATTCATTGCGTGAATTCAGAATCTTGCCGACCTCTTCCCAAAACCAATCAGGGGGATGGTCACGATGGTTCTGACCCGGAAAGGCAAAGAAATATTTCGGATTAGAGGCTTTTTCAAA
>JAQWSQ010000197.1 GCA_029243145.1 Planctomycetaceae bacterium
TTGTTGGCACAATCCCGTGTTGAGTTGGCCGAGCAAACTCTGGCGCTCCAAACGGGGATTGCCGATCTGGCCCAAAAACGACTCAATGCCGGTGACATCAGCGAACTGGAATCGATGAATTCCCAAGTCGATGCGTATCAATCAACTGCCGATCTGGCACGGTTTCAGAAAGATCAGGAGATCGCTCGCGAACAATTACGAGTGTTACTCGGCATCATGCTGCATCAAGATTCTTTGACGGCTGTCGGCTCCGAAGAGCGCGTGACAACAACCGACTCCACCGAAGAATTGATGGTACAAGCCTTGGCAATGCGTCCCGATTTACGAGCGGCGGAGTTGCAAATAGAAGCCGCTTGCGAACGATTGGAACTGTCTGAATTACAGTTCATGAATCTGGATGCCATCTATGATGCCAACGGTCAAGGTCGGAATGGTTTTGAGTCTGGTCCTGGATTGCGGATGACGATTCCCCTATTCAATCGAAATCAGGGAGGCATCGCTATCGCCGACGCACAACTGCAACAGTCACTCCGACGTTATATTACCGTCCGAGATCAGGTCGTGCTCGATGTCCGCAATGCTCATCTTCAATATCAACAAGCCCGCGAGAACCTGAAGATGATTCAAGAAATGGTGCTTCCCACTTTGGAGGAATCGGTAAAACTGTCGAAAAAGAGTTTTCAGGACGGCGACTCCAACTATTTCATCGTGCTAATTACCACACAACGCTTTGTCGTCGCAAGGACACAAGAATTGCAGGTCGAAGCCGATTTCCGTCGCGCATTGGCCGAGTTGGAACGCAGCGTGGGACACCGTGTCTCTGCACCCGCTTCGATAACGGATATCTATGAAAACTCCGATAGCCCCAAATTGCTCCCGGCACCGGCACCCGCCGAAATCGTCACCATCGGGTTTGAACACGCCACCAAATGATGACATTATCTCCCTTTATGTGCCTTTAGTGATGAGGCTATCACTATCTTCTGCTGAGAATACTGAGATATAATGCTCGGATCGTTTTCTCCTCAGAGGGGCAGATTTGATGTCGCACTGTTTGCGTATCTGTTCAATCATAGCATGTCTTCAGATCCTCAGTCTGACCGGTTGTGATCAATCAGCCCAGAAGCCGAAGGCTGAGACAAAATCTCCTTCCAAAGTCGAAGCTCACCCCGACGAAAGTGATATCTATCGTGTCACGCTCACACCCAAAGCAGTTGAGCGATTAGGCATCACCACGACGACCGTCGAGAGTAAACCGGTCCCTCGTTTTCGCAAAGTTGGGGGAATCGCGATGGTTCCTCCCGGACAATCACAGATCATCTCGGCACCCGTCACCGGGAAAGTTGAATTTCCCGGTTCGCAGTCATTGCCGAAGCCGGGAGTCCAAATTTCAATGGGTGATCCGTTGATGGTGCTCATTCCGCTGCTGTCACCCGAACGAGATGTTCCGACTCCCGCGGAACGTGTGCAGATTGCTAATGCTCAGGTGATGTTGAAGTCGGCTCAAATTGCGGCAGCCGGTGACGTGGAACAATCGACGGCAGAAGTAGCAGGTGCAACAATCGCATTTGACCGCGCAAAGAAACTTCTAGCCGACAAAGCAGGCAGCGTTCGCGCTGTCGATGAAACTGAGGCGACTCTGGCGGTGGCACAG
>JAQWSQ010000001.1 GCA_029243145.1 Planctomycetaceae bacterium
GCACATTGAGACATTTTACAATACCGAACGAATCCACCAGACGTTAAACTATTTGACGCCTGAAGAGTTCGAGAGAACCTACGCAGCCAGGCTGGCTGCGTGAATGAAAGATTTGTTCTCCGCCATTGTTGGTCTACCGCACAATGAACATTGTGGGGAGAATCACAAATGACCGAACAGCGAATACAGTGTGAGCAATGTGGCAAAAGCCTCAAGGTTCCTTCTGGTTCCGCTGGCTAGAAGGCAAGGTGCTCGACCTGCAATCATATCATTATGATTCCCGGGGTTGATGCGATTCCAACGAATCGTCCGAGAAAATCGTTTCCGTCCCGAACTCTCACGATTAGTGCTGTCTTGGTTCTCATCTGGGCTATTCCGGTTGTCACTCTCTTTTACGAGAGAACAAAAGATAAAAGAACCCAATCAGTAGCACCCACAGAATTATCCCTAAACAATTTTGAGCAGACGGTGCTTTGGGTCGATGGTGTTCTCTCTTCGTTAAACGAAGAGGTGAGTTCAGAGCAACAACTCCTAGGTAAAAAGGATAAACTCGCCAAGAGATCTGAGGAGCTTCTGACAGAGTGGGAGAAGTATAAGCCCGCATTTCCCAGATGGAAACTAGATCCGGGCATTCCCAATGTCGGTCTGAGTCTGTAAAAACAGAGGTGTGATGCTTGCCAGCCGCTCATGGATGGGAGATTGCGATGGGTGAACGCAAAAAGGACGCTTTACGGCTCGATTTTGACGGTCAGATTCGCCTTGAATTCCACGGACCCAACGTCACCAGTGACGCTGGGTTGCTGGCTTATCGGGAACTCGACGAAGCGTTGGGATTAACCGCCATGGTCGATGATCTGGCTCTGCAAGATCCCCGTACCGGACAGAATACGCGGCACTCACTCAAGGCATTGTTGCGGCAATCGGTCTAGCCGTCTCGCCGGTTACGAAGACACCAACGACGCCGAAAGGCTCTGCGTTGATCCCGCGATGCGGAGAGTTGTTGGAGGACGGGCTACTGAGAAAACCTCCGCGTCCACCAGCCAAGTGGGTCGATTTGAAACCGAAGTGCTCGCTGATCCCGAGAACCTCGTTGAGATTATGGCTCTGTCGGGACGCTGGATCGATCAAGTGCGGCAGCGGAAACCGCTCACCGAAATCATTCTCGACATGGACAGTTCAGTCAGTCCCACGCACGGCCAACAGGAAGCCTACAACGGGCACTACGAATGCACGTGCTACCATCCGCTGTTCTGCTTCAACCAGTTCGGCGATCTGGAAGGTGCGTTGTTGAGAAAGGGCCAGGTTCACAGTGCCGACCACTGGCGAAACGTACTGGAGCCGATTGTGAAGCGATACCACACCACGCGAAAGCGGTTGTTCCGGGGAGACGTAGGTTTTGCCAAACCGGAGATTTATGAATACCTCGAACAACAAGGATATCGGTACGCCATCCGGTTGCCTGCCAACTACATTCTACACGGTGAGATCGCTTTCTTGCTCAAGCGTCCGGTGGGACGTCCACCGAAGAAGCCCGTCATCTACTTCACCAGTTTCGAGTATCAGGCGGCAACCTGGGACAAGCCCAGACGAGTCGTGGGCAAGGTGGAATGGCATCGAGGGGAACTGTATCCCCGCGTGGGATTCATCGTCACCAACCTGACAGACTGGAATGGTGACGTGGACCGGTTCTACAACCAGCGAGGGACCGCCGAGCAATGGATCAAGGAGGGGAAGTACGCCCTCAAGTGGACACGGTTGTCCTGTCACCGCTTCATTGCCAATCAAGTACGATTACAACTGTTCGCGTTAGCACACAATCTGGCCAATTTTCTGCGGCGGTTGGCTCTGCCGAAGCGTGTCCGGTATTGGTCACTGACAACACTGCGTGAGAAGTTGATTAAAATTGGAGCGAAGATCGTGCGTCACGCCCGGTATGTGACATTTCAGATGGCGGAGGTGGCAATCCCCCGTCAATTGTTCCGGGAAATCCTGCGACGGATTGAACGATTGAAACAACGATGCGTCAGTCTGGACTCGGGGTGACGGCATGATCGCACAGAAATTGTCACCTGCTCCGCCCCCCAAGCGGTGGGATACACTCTTGAAGCGATGCTGGGAGTTTCCGCTAACGCAAGAAATGAGCCAGACTTTGAAGGTTACGAAGTTAAAGCCATGACGGTACCCGCGTTCGGAAGGGAAACCCGCAAGGCAGTTACATTATTTACTCCAGAACCCGATCTAGGAATCTATCAGACTCAGGGTGTTATCGAGTTCATCAATCGATGGGGCTATCCAGACCGGAATGGGATACCCGATCGACGAAACTTCGGAGGTGTTCATCGTGCCAACTGCAAACATAATCTCACAAACCTGACTCCCAAGGTGGAAGGTTACAGCCTTGAAATTCCGGATAAGTTTGACCCCTCGGGCGTTGTAGCTCTGAGAAGTGATGCGGAAGACCTCGCAGCTGGTTGGTCTTTTCATAAATTTGCCAGCACATGGACTCGCAAGCATTCCTCTGCCGTTTATGTTCCTGCAATGAAGGAGAAGTGTGGTGACAAGGTCCGATTCATGTATGGCCCCGCAATTCTGATTTGTGAGGGGACACATCTTTTAAGGTTCTTCAGAGTATGTTAAATTGCAAGCTTTATCTGGACCCAGCGATTAAGGCTGAGAACTGGAGTTCTGGAAATCCAAGGGTTAAGCGAAGAAACCAATTTCGTATCAACCTTCAAGATGTCGGCGAACTTTATGATAGGGCAGAGACTGTCACACTCTGAATGTGCTTAATCAGAATATGAATTGAAATTGAACCAGAGCGACTCCGCAAGATGATTGAGTCGCTCCCAAATCCGGTCCGGTAATTCACCCGTCTTCTTGACGGGCGGCGAAGTAGCTGGCAACACCGGCATAAGGGGAAACGAGTCAATTGGCGGTTTAGTTTTTTTTGCGGATGAGGGCGAAGTTTCATTGGAGGACACATTTATAATTTATCTCTATGATGAGAGAAAAAAGCCCGGAAGTTTTTCTTTGAGTGTATTTTCAACAAGCCAAGTGGATGAAATCGGACGGTTCCCAGTCTTGCCTGGAATGAAACAGATAATTCCGGATGAGATTACACGTGAAGAGGCTATCAAACTTCCTGCAACTGCTACGGTCCAAGCTACGATTTCAGAAGTCACGCTGAAAGAGGAAACGATTGGAATTGCCATTGGTGGCATCTGGCTCCCGATTGTTATTCTTTTGGAAGATATTACTATCGTGAAGTGAGTCTCAATGTCGTGAACTCGCCGATCTCTGGAAGGTCTCGTGATGTGAATTCGAGTTCACACTCTGTGACCGCTCGGCAGACGGTTCATCACAATGTGAACCGCGGTTCACAAAATGGTCTATGGTTGCTGGAGAATAGACCGAAGGAAGGGCCGAAAAAATCGCACGATGCGAGTATTTGTTTTAAGGACATCGGCATTAACTACAACCAGTCTTCCCGCTGGCAGAAGCTCGCCAGTGTGCTGATCGGCAAGAAGTACAACCAGCGAAAGAAACTGCATGGCGGAGACAGGAAATCAAGCCGTCACTTTGACGGTTTGAAAGAATCAACCGACGAATCTGCTAACCGATTATTTATTCCTTGCCTGCTTTTTGATGGGCCATGTATGAACGCCGGCTGATTCCGCCCATTTCTCCCACTGTCGCTTCAGTTCTTTAGCGCGCTGAGGATGAGTTTTAGACAACTCAATAAGTTCCGTACGATCTTCAAGCAAATTGTACAACTCCCATTTTCCTTGGTGATTGGAAACAAGCTTCCAATCACCACTTCGAACAGATCGATTTCCTTCATGCTCCCAATGTAACGTCCTGGTATTCGCCGCAGCATCTTTCATTGCCGGAACTAAACTCATTCCAGCCAATGGCACTGTTGGTTGACCATTTCTTCGGTGCGGGTACACCGTATTTGCGACGTCCAGACATGTCGGCATCAAGTCCATGACATGTCCCACCTGCAATTCCAGCTCCCCCTTACGCTCTACTCCATCAGGCCAATGTACGATTAAAGGAGACGCAATTCCTCCCTCATGGGTATTCATTTTGTATTGACGAAACGGAGTGTCTGAGACATTGGCCCACTCCAGACCAACCGAAGCATACGAAAGAGGAGATCCGATTTCGGCACCTTCTTTCCCACGACTAAAACCTCCCGGCCCCCCCTCAGCCGAGCATCCATTATCTGACAGAAACATGATCAATGTGTTGTCAAGAATTCCGTGTGAGTTGAGCGTTTTGACCAGTCGTCCCATATTGCGATCAATGGCATCGACTTGAGCGGCATAGACACTCATTCGATGGGACAAGTCCTGCTGCTTTTCGGTAGAGAGAGAGTCCCAGGAAACCGCTTGCGAATCTCGGGGGGAGAGTTTCCACTTTTCGGGAACAATCCCTAGCTTCAACTGCTTCGCGTAACGCTGTTCTCGAATCTCGTCCCAACCCACATCGTATTTTCCTTGATATTTCGCGATCTCTGCCGGCTTCGCCTGAAGAGGCCAATGGGGCGCGATGTGGGCGAGATATAAAAAGAATGGTTCTTTGTCGTGGACGGCTTCATCAATGAATTTCATCGCATAGTCGGTAAATGTTTCCGTCACATACAGATCTTCGGGAGTTTCGATTCGGTCGTTCCCAATCGTAAAAAAAACACCTTGCCGAACTTCCATTGATTTTTTGAAATAGACTCCTCCGCCGGAAGGGGTTCCAAAGTATCGATCAAAGCCGCGATCTAACGGCCAATGCCCCGGCTTTGAACCAACATGCCATTTCCCAGTGGCCAACGTACGATAGCCGGCCGGCTGGAGTGCTTCTGCAATCGTCACACATTGCTCAGTCAGATAACCCTGATATGACGGAATTCCTTTGTCACCGGTCATATGACCAATGCCGGCCTGATGCTGATAAACCCCAGTGAGCAATGCGGCTCGAGTCGGACAACAACGAGACGAGTTGTAAAACTGAGTAAACCTCAACCCGTTCTTTGCTAACTTGTCGAGATGAGGCGTTTCTATCTCGCCTCCATAGCAACCAAGGTCGGAGTAGCCCATATCATCCGCCATCACGATGATGATATTAGGACGATCAGCGGCAGACAAACCTGAGCAAAAACAGCAGATCAGGGCCAATAAAGCGATACGATAAAACATGGGCGAAGTAACTCCCGACGAATGTAGTAAAGTTAAAGACACAATATCTCACCGAGAGCGGGAACTCAAATCCCAATCATAACCATATTCTGGACATTGATATCCCATTTAGAATACCCTAAAATAAAACCATTCCAATCGGTCTCTTTTTTGTAGGGATCTTCACATAATTTCCACCATCCGTATCATTGCCAATCACACTATCGCCTTTTATTTATTGGCGAGTACGCTCTCTGCAGAAGACTTCGACAGAGAGCCGATCAATTACTCCAAGGCAACTCCCGCCAATTCTGTCACAGAGTTGCAGTCGAAACTCGACACGGGAAAAATCAAACTGGGGTATCACCCCGAACGTGGATATCTCGACTCCTTGTTGGAAGCCTTGTCCGTCTCGCCAAAATCGCAATCGCTGGTTTATTCCAAAACGAGTCTTCAAATCGCCAGAATTCGCCCACGCACACCGCGGGCGATTTACTTCAATGACGATCTTTACGTCGGCTATTGCCAACTGGGCGATGTCATGGAATTTTCGGTCGCCGATCCGAAACTGGGGACTGTATTTTACACAATCGATCAACGAGAAACCGAACAACCCCAATTTGTTCGCCAAACCGATAATTGCCTGATCTGTCACGCCTCCTCGCGAACGGACAACATTCCCGGACACGTGATTCGTTCTCTGTTTGTGAACGCGGGAGGACAACCGATGTTTTCTGCTGGCAGCTACATCATCGATCATTCAACCGAGTGGGAGAAACGCTGGGGTGGTTGGTACGTCACCGGAAAACATGGTGAAGCTCAGCACTTAGGTAATCTGATCGTGCGTAGCCGTGATGTCCCTCGTCCCGTCGAGAACTCCGCGGGGCAGAATGTCACCGATCTGACAACCTTCTTTCGCCCCGAACATTACCTTTCGCCACATAGCGACTTGGTCGCTCTGACCGTTCTCGCTCATCAAGCGAAAGGACACAATCTGATCACTCGTGCCAATTTCTCAACCCGACAGGCTCTGCATTATCAAGAAAATCTCAATAATGAACTGGGCGAAAAACCGGGACTCGCTTGGGAAAGCACGACCAGACGCATCGCCTCCGCCTCCGAAGACCTGCTTGAGTATCTGCTCTGTTCGGGTGAAGCACCACTCCCCGCTCCGATTACGGGCACAAGCGGCTACGCAGAGGAATTCAGCCAACGTGGTCCGAAAGACAAGCAAGCACGATCTCTCTATCAACTCGATTTACAAACCCGCTTACTCAAATACCCATGCAGCTACCTGATCTACACCGATTCTTTCCGACAGCTTCCCACCAATATGCTGACACGACTCGGGCGACGAATGAACGAAGTTCTCACCAATCAGGACAAAGCAGAAACTTGGCAGCACCTCTCTGCCGAAGATCGACAACACATCCACTCAATATTGTTAGCAACCAAAGATCATCTGCCCGAAGTTTTCATGGCACAGTTTGACTTAGCAGAAGTCTCTGAGAACGACTAACGCCAGAACATCAATCGTTGCCAAATACTTTTGCGAGGCTCAGGAGCCGTTTCGCGGTCAAGCTCTTTTTCTTCTGTATAATTTACCGGCTGCAAAGCGTCGTTGGATCGAACGATCCACGCCGAAGAAGCATTTAACGGCTTTAACTGCCTTTGCGGAGCCGGCACGCCATCGAGTGTCTTTCGAATATCTGTCAGTAATTGATTGCCATACATCGAATGTCCCAAGTCGAACCATTCAAACTCAAGATTTGAGACATCGACAACATCAATGTTAGTGAGTTCTGGAGGAAACAGAGTGAGACGATCTCCTCCCTGTCCTAACCTCAATTTGTTGTGGTATTTCTGGGATGCAATCAGCGCCCTGTCATTGGAGGACGCATAAATTGTTAGCCTGTCCGCACGACCAACGATCCGCGGCGCGATCTCATCTCGAAAGCGTTTGGCATCAAGATCGGGTCAGCCAACAAGATTTGATTGAATCTCGGACCAGAACCTTCCGCAGAGAACTGCGAAATCCCATCCAGTGCATCAGCCAACACACGAGTCCCCATACTATGGGCAATGAGATGAATTTCACGAGCCCCCGTGTTGCGAGAGATCTCTTCCAACATTCGTTGTAAGTAGACTCCACTCAGGCTCGCGTTTTCCAAGTCAGTCTCATACCGATTCCATTTGCCTTCCGACGGCCAGCTAAAGAAAATGGGTGGCCCGTCGAACTTCAAGTCGTATGCCATCTGAGCGGTTCTGTTGGCGGCATCCGCAAAATTGACGTTATAACCATGCACAAAAACAAATGCCTGCTTCTTTCTGCTGCGTCCGACATCTTGAGAAATCTCGACGAGGATTTGTTCCTCGGAAGCAGGATTCACCGACTGTAAGACAATATGCTTATTGGGATCCTCACAAAATTCGAGTTTCCAACTGCTGGGCCGTTCAATTTCTCCATAGCGATGAGATTCGGGAATGCTAACCACGCAGTTTCCATAATTGAGACGATTCTCAAAACCGCCGTAAACGTCCTCTGGCTCTAATGAACTAAGTGGTTGATTGCGTGTTTTGTCCTTACGGTTCGTGCAATAATACACTTTGAGTGTTGTGTAATTATGAGGCAAACTCGCTTCTTGCCGAAGGGGAGCAGTTGAGCGACTCGGTTCAGACGCAGAGTCGATTGATTTGGCACCATCACTGAGACATCCAACAACCGCGACCACCGAAATCAAAGACAGGAAAGCCATCAAGTAAAATCGTATTTTCACGGCATTCCTTTGCCAAATAAACACCAAATATTCGCGTCACCCGAGAGAACTAAAAGGGATCCTGCGAAATCTGTCAATATCTGCCTTCTTCGACAAATATTGGGGTAGATATCAGTCCAATCTCTCTGGATGGTGCAACAACAAATTCTGACACCGGACTCCCGGTTCATGACCAACACGCCCATCAAGACTCCGCGATTTACGCGACTTCAATTCGCAACCCTCATCGCCATCAGTCTCATTTTCACGACGAATCGCACGACGCAAGCATAAGACAACCCATTTCTACCACCACCAAACACGACCGATCATTGGAACTTCGTGCGTGGTCCCAACTTCGATGCACACTCCCCGGAAATTCATATTGCTGAGAGCTGGCCAACAGCAGGGCCTCCGGTTTTATGGACACGAGAATTGGGTCAAGGCTACTCGGCATTCGTCGCTGCAGGAGAGCATGTCTACACTCAAGGCCAGAGTTTGACGGGCCAATATGTGTATTGCCTCCATATGGATACGGGAAAAACGATTTGGAGTTACAAATACGACTGGCCCTACGAGGGAATGGGAGTCTATCCCGGTCCGAGATCAACGCCCACTGTGAAGAATGGACGAGTTTTCTATGCGGCACCGAGCGGACAACTTGGTTGCCTCAATGCTGACACGGGAAAATTGATCTGGAAACGGAACTTGTTGGAAGAGTATGACGGAACGGGTGGCGACGGATTCGGATATTCCTGCTCGCCCGTGGTGACAGCCGGCATGGTCATCATGCCGGTGGGAGGAAAGTCTGCGAGCCTCGTCGGTCTGGATGAGAAAACGGGAAAGGAAATCTGGTCGGCAGGTGATGACCCCGCGAGTTACTCAGCAGTGTATCCCATCACACGCAACGGGCGCAAATTAGTCGTTGGATATCTCCAGAACTCACTGGTCATCCACGACAGAATGACGGGCCGATTGTTATCGAGACTCGAACTTTCGCATGGCTACGATGAGCACTCGTGCTGACCGATCTACCGCGAACCTTATCTCTGGATATCTGGCCCCTTCCGCTCCGGGTCAAGACTGTACATGATCCCAGAAGACCTCGATGGCAAAGAGAAACTCCAGCAAGTGTGGACAAGTCGCAGCATGTCGAACGATGTCGTGTCCAGTGTACTCGTTAATAATACCATTTACGGCTTTGATATCTTTGATGTCCAATCGAAAACTCAACGTCCCTCGCGAGGTATGCTTCGCTGCATTGATTTCCTGACCGGAGAAGAAAAATGGTCTCAGGGGACGGGTCGCGCACGACGTGGTAGTGACAAAGACGATCCCGAAGAGATCGGCCAATGCGGAATGATCGCCGCAGATGGAAAATTGATCGTCTTTAATGAACGAGGAGAGCTGATACTTCTCAAGCAGAACCCAGACGAACTCGAAATCCTTGCTCGCAGCAGTATTCTCTCCGGCGAACTCTCGTGGACTCCTCCCGCTTTACATCGAGGTCGCGTCTATCTCCGTAATAATTCGAGAGCCGTTTGTGTTTATATGGGAGACCCTGATTTACTCAAGACCTCGCAAAAAACGCTAACAGTTGCCGATGTCCCTCAATCGCGGTATCAAGATTTGGACGCCTGGATCATTCCCGTCGAACCAGAATTCATGTTCGATGTCCCCTCCAAAGCGTGAATGTGGAATTGGTATTGCGTTTCGCTGAGAATTCTCAGCGTTGCCGGTCTTTTAGGTTTCTTGTTGGGATTGCCTTTTACGGATCACAGACAACAGATTCAAATATCATCGTACCGAGTGATTGCCTTTTTTTTGGGAGCGTTGGGTACGACTTTACTCAGTCAATACCAACAGGAGTTCTATTTTACGTGGGTCGTCTGTCTCTATATCACATTTGAACCTGTGATCGGTATGCTGCGCAAACGGAAGAAAGATTCCCTCAGCGTAAGCCAGAAATGGGGCGAGCGATTGATGCTGATCGTTTTTCTCGCCGTCTGTGTGCTGTACTTCCTGATGTGCAAACGCTTGTCACTTGTTTTTGAATGGACGTTTCTTTCAGGCTTCTTGGGAGCGATCCCCTTTTTGTTGATCAAAAAGAAATTACCCGACAAACCACTCGGCAGACTCGTCGGCGTCCCGGTCATCACGCTCTTCGCATTCACGGGTTTTTACGGAGCCGGTGTCGCCATGTTGATCTGGGGTTACTAACCGCAATCAACCGATTTCGTGATCTGCCTGGATAGAATCATCGACAGTTCGGGCAATGCGGATGGCTTCACGGATCGAACGAACCATCCATTCCCCTTCTTTCCCCTCACTCACTTTGCCAGCAGAGATATACGCGGCGTAAATTTGACCGGCCACTTGCGTCACAACCCCTTCGGTCTGTTCGAGTTTAAGATAGGGTTGTTTGGCCATCACATCCTCATTCCCGAACCGTTTCTTTCCTGAATACTGAGAAAAGCAGTACCGGAGACGGGACTCGAACCCGTATGACCGTAACCGGTCGCGGGATTTTAAGTCCCGTGCGTCTGCCAATTCCGCCACTCCGGCAAGAGTTTCTGCACTAGCCGACACGAAGACAGGAAAAATGTTCGCCGTCGACTGATGGCGTGTTATTTCCCACGCGCTCCAATCATCATATCAGACGATTTCACACAAGTACAGTCTTAGTAACCACTTCCCGCAACCGCCGAAATCAGCCGCTGGAATAAGCGGTCCAAATTGATTTTTCTGTCTCCTCGACAAGGTCGAAAGAATAGACCGGGAAGCCCCCTAAGTGAACACAAATTGTGAGGGTTTCCCCGGACGCAACCAGTGCGTCGTTGATCCTGTGTGCGATACTGATACGTCTCCTCTTGAAAAGTCCCAACATATGTTCAATACCCTGGAATCACTGCGTGTAGTCAGCCTGCGGTTTAAACAATCTCTCATGTTGTCAGCCGTCATCTGCCTCGTTCCAAACACGGGAACAGCCGACATCATCAACTTTTCATCGACGACTTGGAATCACGGAAGTGGCCCACAACAAGGCTGGCAAGGCCCTGTGACTTTGGATGCACCTACATTCTCTGGAACCACGACTCTCGATGATGGGACTGAATTGACACTGACGGTTTCTGACCATGGTTCAGTCACACATTTCGGAGACGCTTCTGACCATCTTCAAACGATCAGTACGGGAACCACAGACGCCCTCAATATTAATCAAAATTCTGCCAACTCCAAAAACCTGAACGGTGTGATCGAAAACTATGTCCGGATTGATGTCGAACTGTCACGATCTCGATGGTTATACGCACTCTGGCACGATGTCGATACCGGACACAGTTGGGATTTGAATAACGATGGCCAACCCGACAACCGTGACTGGACCGACATCATGCATGCCGAAAGCCATAACGGAAATTTCCGAGACATTGGTGAAGGCAAGGAAGCAACCTACGACATCGGAGCAAATCTGGAACTAATAACACGAGATGGACTGAACTCAGTGGTAGCGTCGCCGGGAACAACCAACATAGATCATCAAAACTTGGCAGGAAGTCAGTTTATGACAGACAACTCAATCTGGACGAGCTTCGACACTCCCGCCAAGTATTACAGTTTTTACTATTGGAACGATAACCCATTGGCGAATTACGGAGACATTCAACGTGTTCTTTTGGGAGGACTTGCAGTCAACGATTCACCATACCCCGCGTTTAACCAGTTTGGTGCCCCCACCTCTGTCCCCGAACCGACCACCTGTATGTTGAGTTTGCTCGCAGCAAGTGTGGGAGTTTGCTTACGGTTGCGAAAAAGAACTCTTGCAACGACTTAACGAGTGGTCAACAACGTCGGATATTATCATTGACGGCTTCAATGCCCTGTGTCACATTTCTTGTATCGATCACTAACGCAGATGAATTCACTATTGCCGTGTAATCGACATTCGAGTGATCCGTAGCAATCAGCACCGCGTCCTGTGCTGACAAGAATTCCTGAGTCAATTCAACACTCTTCATCTCAGGTAAATCATGTTTCCGCATGGATGGCAATATAGCGACATGCGGATCATGGTATGTCAGTTCGGCACCACGTTCGACAAGTTTTTCCATCAAAACAAACGAAGGGCTTTCTCGTGGATCATCGACATTTTTTTTGTAGGCCACACCCAACAGACAAATTTTAGAACCCTTTATGGGTTTACGCCGTTCATTCAAAAACTCGGACAATCGAGTGATCACATAATCGGGCATGGCCGAGTTCACTTCCCCCGCCAATTCAATGAAGCGAGTATTGAGCCCCTGCTTTCTCGCTAACCAAGTCAGATAAAAAGGGTCAATCGGAATACAATGTCCACCGAGTCCCGGACCTGGATAAAACGCTTGAAAGCCGAACGGCTTGGTCTTCGCGGCTTCGATCACTTCCCAAACATCGATTCCCATGCGGTCGTACAACATTTTCAATTCGTTGACTAACGCAATGTTCACGGCCCGATAGGTATTCTCCAAAATTTTGCAGGCTTCGGCGACTTCCGTTGAGGAAACGGGAATCACCTCAACGATCGCTTGTTGATACAGCGCCACTGCAGCGTCCAAACTTGCGGTATCGACTCCTCCGACCACTTTTGGGATTCGATCCGCTGAAAATTGTTCATTTCCGGGATCTTCACGTTCGGGGCTATAGGCGAGATAAAAATCAGTCCCACAAGTCAGCCCGGATTGACTCAATATCGGCAAGAGGACATCTCGTGTTGTCGTGGGGTAAGTTGTGCTTTCCAAGACAACAAGTTGCCCCACTCTCAAGACTTTGGAGATTTCGTGAGCTGTTGACTCCACATACTTTAAGTCCGGATCACGAGTTTCTGTTAACGGCGTAGGCACGCAAATGAGCAACACATCAGGTTCATTGAGCCGAGACATCTCGGTCGTCGCCTCAAACTGATCGTTCTTAATCCAATCAGCAATCGTCTCAGAAGCCAAGTGCTTGATATAACTTTCCCCTTGAGAAAGCTTTTCGACCTTTAAGGGATCGGTATCAAAGCCCAACACACTCAATCCAGATCGAATAAATGCATTCGCCAGAGGTAGGCCAACGTACCCCAGGCCAATGATGCCGATGCTCGCGGTTTTGTTGTAGAGTTTTTCAATCAGATTTGTCATTGAGAATCATTCGGTATCAGCATGGGAATATCTTAGCGGGACGTTTCAAGACGCGCAATTTCAGATTGACGCCACTCGTCCCAGTAATCAACGAACGCCTGCTCGATCAGTTTGGGTTGCGTTTCCAGAAATGCCCGAAATTCCGGGCTTTGAAATGACTGACCAGATGTATGCACCAATTCGGCCATTTGCAAGGCAACAGCTCGATCATAAGTTTTCAAACGCTTGATGGCGACTTGAGCATCTGCGTGGAATTTCTCCCAAAGTTTGCCAGCAATTTCTCGCGCAGAATTTCTCTTGCCGTCTCCATTTCCGTCATACCAGATTGCCCCC
>JAQWSQ010000020.1 GCA_029243145.1 Planctomycetaceae bacterium
GAGTTTGAGTTAAATCTGGAACGTACTGTCGCTCCGCAAAAGACAACGAACGCACCTCGTTCGTAGGTTGAATCTATTATGAACCAACGTGAGAAAAAATTAGCAATCTTCTTCGGAACTGTGATCCTCTATTGGTGGGGGAAACCAATTTTCGAGCGAACGTTTGTCGAACCGATTGATCTCAAAAAGACCGAGGTCCAAACACTACTCGATTCGGTAGACACACTCGAAATACGTGACATGCGGCTACTCGCAGCACAAACGCGAGTTGTGAACGCAACGCGAATGGCGCTTCCGCCAGAGGAACTTGTCGCCCAACGTCTGTATCAGGAATGGGTGACCGAATTGGCCAATATGTACCAACTTCAGGATCTGGAAGTGAAACCCGAAGGTCGCTCATCTCGCGGGAAAGTTTATACCTCGGTTCGCGTCGGGTTGACGGCACAGGCAAGTTACGAGCAAATCTGTCGTTTTCTTTCGGCATTTGAAAATGCAGCCATCCTTCATCGTGTTTCCCAATTACATTTGGAATGTGATGAGCATCGTGGAAATCCATTGGTGGAAATCTCTCTGTCGGCCGAGGCTTTGGCACTCCCCGACAGTCCGATGCGGGAAACGATATTTCCTCGTTTTCGATTGAATCAAGCAGTCAGTGAGTCGGCTGTCTCGTTCTCTCCTAAAGAGACGAAAGGATTCCCGAAAGAGCAAGCGTTTCTGGTTCGAATTGGGAATGAGTTAATTCAAATTCTGCCTGAAACTCCGAATCAATGGACACTCAAGCGTGGCTACGAAGGGACGACTGCAGTCAGCCACGAACCCGGTGAAGAAGTCGAACTCTTCTCATTACGGACCGATCGTCCTCTCATTTCTGAGCAGGAAATGAAGCGTATCATCGCTGAGAATTTCTTTGTGAAGCCAACTCCACCCGTGGATTATGAACCTCGCTGGGAAACTGTGGGTAATCAGGTTGCCTTGCGTGGCCGTCCTTTCAAACTACAACTGAAAGCCGACGGGTTTTCTCCTGTCACTCCTCCTCGGATGTATTCGATTGAGGGAAAGATCCCAACAGGTTTGACGTTGGATGAACGCACGGGGGAAATTCAATGGGAACCTGAGACCACTGCTGAGATGAGGGAATACCCCTTGAAACTTGCCGTTCATGTTGAGGGAGAATCAGAACCACGATTTAAGGAGGATGTTCTGCTGACGGTTCGTGATCCCAACTTGCCTCCCGAGATTTCAGAAGTGGAGTCACAAGTTGTGCTTCCCGGTGCCGAATATAAGCTGAAACTCGAGGCCATTGACATTGAAACAGCCCCGGAGGAACTCAAATTCTCGGTCCAGGGTGAACTGCCTGTCGGTGCCAGCTTCAATGGTGAATCAGGCATACTGACTTGGACGCCACCCGTGGTGGCACTCCCAGAAGAGATTGAAATCAGTTTTACAGTGACGGATAAAGGTGAGCCGGCTGAAAGTTCAAACCGAAAAATCAAGTTTAATATTATCGAAGATTTCACTCGGGACACGGTGCTAACCGGCATTGTCAAACCCGATGACGACATGAAAGCGATGTTCTATAATCGAGCGGAAAATATCAGCACCACTCTGAGAGAAGGGGATGATTTTGAACTCTCAGGCGTCAAAGGAATGGTCATGATGATTGGTCGCGATTTTGTGCTCTGGCAATCGGGTGACGCCTTGTGGCAATTAAAACTGGGGCAGACTCTTTCTGATCGCAGCCAGGCCCAGATCCCCGGT
Source organism: Planctomycetaceae bacterium (assembly GCA_029243145.1). Taxonomy (GTDB): domain Bacteria; phylum Planctomycetota; class Planctomycetia; order Planctomycetales; family Planctomycetaceae; genus JABURQ01. The sequence goes on from JAQWSQ010000020.1 coordinate 1,759, forward strand.
GCGGAGTAACTCGGGATATTCTTGTCGAGTCGTAACATGCTTCCATTTCAAGGGATACGACAATGGCGGTCTGCTGGAGAGTTTTGGGATTCTCGCTTCGAATCGCTGTTCCTACTCATCTGCCTGTTAAGATATGCCGATAATAAGAGTGTGAACGGTTGTAACGACTCCCCCGTCAGATCTCCGTTGTACATCGTTTATACCCCCTCATGTCGGAAAGGGATTTCCGTGTCGAATTCACGTCACTATCGATCTCGTAGATGGCTGCGCGGCTTGTTTGCATGCGGTTTTTGCGCCTGTAGTCTAGGAGTTGCGCTGGCAGGTCCATTTGATGTTGTCAAGTTTCCCATTCAACGTGCGCAGACTCCAGCAACTGTTGGCAACTCGGAAATCGACCTTCCTGCAAAACCACTCCGCTTGAATTATCAGAATTCGAGTTGGGAAAAAGTTCTCAAGGACTTGGCCGAAGAGAGTGGTTCGACATTAGTGATGAAGGATCCGCCCCCTGGGCGTTTCTCGCGTCGTGATGGCAATCAGTATGCTCTCGATGAAGCGGTTCGAGTCTTAAACTATACGCTTGAAAAAGAAGGCTTTCGACTGATCAAACAAGATGACTATTTGATCGTCATCAAGTTGGAAGACGTTCGCACTCGCTATGAACGATCGACAGTTGCACAACCAACTGCAAAATATCCAACTAAAAAACAAGGGGCCATAGAGCCGGGTGAGATGTATCGATGGAGTTCAACTTCAATCAGTCCGAATGGAAAAATCACTCCGAATGGCAATCAGAAAGAGGAAGTACCTCAAGAAATCCATCAGCTCAGTCATCAAGTTCCTTTGGGGAAATTGGACAAATCGCTACCTTATCAGCCTGTGATTAATATTAAAACAAGCCTCAATACCAGACATCCGGCATTAGATGTTGCACGGATATTCTATGAAAGTTTTGGAAAGAAAGCACAACTCGTTCGTTCGGGACCGGATGGACTTCCCTCTTTTCTTCTCACACAACATGAGACGATCGAAGACTCAGATATTCTCTTAGCCATCGGTATCGACTCGGATGAGAATCGACTGGTTTTGGAGGGGCCTGAAGCAGCGACTCGAGAAGCTAAACAAACAATTGAGTTGATTCAACGATCAGTTGATAATGCAGATGAGGTTTTAAAGATTGTTCCTTCTTCGGTTGATGTCAGTAAATTAGCGAAAACACTCGAACCTTCGATGAATCGACTTTTGGCACTGCATGCTCAGCAAGCCGCACAAGAACAGGCGATTGAGCAGGGGATTGATCCCGCTCAGATTAAGGCTACGGGGAATCCTCTCGGGGCCGAACTCCGTAGCAATGTGACCGTTCAAGCGATGCCCGATTTGGGTGTCTTGATATTGAGTGGTAATGAAAAAGACGTAGAAGCGGTGATGGCGGTGATTGAGGAAATTGAGAAACTCTCAGTCGGAACATCCCCCGCGATTCAATTGTTGATTTTACAGCATGTCGATGCCACACAGCTTTCTGTGCTGATGGAGAGTGTGTACGAGGACCTGACCTCTCGGAAGCCGGGTGCGACTCCGACAGAAACACCTCAAGGTACGGCGGAACGATCCAAGGTGACATTTATTCCCGTCACAAAACCCAACGCTTTGATCATTTTGGCACCCGAGGCAGATATTCCGTCGATTCTCGAACTGGCGGAAGAACTGGACCAGCCCGTTGATCCTTTGACTGAGTTTGAAGTGTTTGCTTTGAAGAGTGCCATCGCCACGCAAGTGGCCGAATTGGTGACGAACTTCTTCGCCGATCGTGAGAGTCTCGGTGGGACTGTTTCAGCATTCGCAGATGTACGATCCAACTCATTGATTGTGCGTGCACGCCCTCGCGATCTTGAAGAGGCTTCAGCACTCATTCATAAACTCGACCGCGATGCCTCGGGAGCGATGAATCAGTTGAAAGTGATCCCGCTCAAAAATTCCGTTGCTCAGGAATTGGCCGATGTGATCAACTCAGCGTTCCAATCATTGCAATTGCCGCAAGGCCAGGATAGTCAGCTAGGTGGTGCCGGATCTTTCAATCTCGGCGGAACAGGTGAAAGCAGTACGCAACTGCGTGAAATTAAGTCGCTGGCGGTTGAGTTCTTGGCATCTTCGGGTGGCAAAGACGAACTGATTCGCTCCGGGATACTCGCCGACATTCGTGTTACTGCGGATTCTCGCATCAACAGTCTTATTGTGACGGCTCCTTCGCGCAGCATGAAACTGATGCTGGCGTTGATCGAGCGACTCGATCAAATTCCTTCAAGTATCGCAGAGATTAAGGTCTTTACGCTACGGAACAGTGATGCGACTCAGGCCGTGGATTTGTTGAATTCGTTGTTTGCTCAAACAGCGACAGGTGGCGGAGGAGGAAACAATAATTCGCAACAGTCTTCGCAGGGCTTACAAATCGCGGGTGCGACAGATGTTAGTAATACACTGGTTTCGCTGCGGTTTTCGGCAGATGTTCGGACAAATAGTATCGTGGCTGTGGGTGGCGCGGATTCATTGAAAGTGGTCGAAGCAATTTTGTTGCGACTCGATGAAGATGATTTGCGTCAACGTCAAACCACCGTGATTAAATTGAAAAACAGTCCTGCTGCCGATGTTTCAGAAGCCGTCAATCAGTTTCTTGATTCTCAAAGAGAATTGGCCGAAGCACAGCCCGATCTGATCAGCAACATCGAATTGCTCGAACAAGAAATTATCGTGGTGCCGGAAGCCGTGACGAACAGTCTTCTCGTCAGTGCCACGCCTCGCTATTTTAGCATCATTCAAAATATGGTGGCTCGACTTGATGAAGCACCTCCTCAAGTGATTATTCAAGCCTTGCTGGTTGAGGTGGAACTTGAGAATACGGACGAATTTGGGATCGAGCTGGGATTACAAGATTCCATATTGTTTGATCGCAGTCTTATGGGCGTTCCCGGATTCCTGTTTAACTCTGTCAATCTCGGGAACGATGTCACTGCTGATCCGAATGCACTCGGCGGGCAAGGCTTAAGCAATTTTGGTGTGGGACGATCCAACAATGATTTGGGATTTGGCGGCTTGGTTCTTTCGGCCAGTTCAGAGAATATCAGTGTTTTAATTCGGGCATTGGCCTCTCGAAGAAACGTGCAAGTTCTCAGTCGTCCTCAGATTCGGACTCTCGATAATCAGGAAGCCAGCATTCAGGTGGGGCAACAGGTTCCGATTGTGAATGGGGTCAATGTGACCTCATTGGGGAACGCAAATCCCACCATTGAGCAGCAGGATGTTGGACTCATCTTGACCGTTCGTCCTCGCATCAATCCTGATGGCACGATTGTTATGGAAACGGCGGCCGTGAAAAGTCAGTTGGATGGTTCGGGTGTTCCCGTCTTCATCAATGATGACGGTAGTTCCATTGAATCACCCATCATTGATATCACCTCAGCGAATACCACTGTTTCTGTTCCGAATGGTCATACGATAGTGATGGGGGGAATCATTACAGAGTCGGATGAAACCATCGAACGAAAAGTTCCGTGGTTGGGCGATGTTCCCATCATCGGACGCGCCTTCCGATTTGATTCGACAAACTCGACTCGTAGCGAATTACTCATCTTCCTGACCCCTCGTATCATCTTGAACGATTCGGATTCAGAGTTCATCAAACAGGTCGAGACAGAACGTACCCATATGATTGAGGAACAGGCCGAAGAGGTTCATGGACCGATCTTTGGTGTTCCGCCAACCATGAATGGTATGCAACCGATGCAGGCTCCGATTCAACTTCCCGATGGGAGTTTTATCAACCCGGCGAGCTATGAGCCTTCATCGCAACGTGTGCCAAATCAATCCGACTTGAATACTTACCGCCGAACTCCCGGAGTTCGGCCAGCAAAAGCAACGACCATTAAGGAAGAGAAGCCGTCGGGAGTTCGACGACTTTGGCCATTCCGTTAGTCCTCATGTTTTTATATTAAACCGTTAGCTGTCTTTGATCTGCCCGAGTCCTTATTGCATTGCAATGATCTATGTTCAATAAAATGCAGACATTCTGTTACCTGAGCTTCGTGCTGGCAGTGATGTCCGGTTGTGCGTCGATGCCGGGACTGTTCGGTGAGAAGGTGAAATTCACGACGATCGACAATCCTGCCACTGAAGTGATCTGTTTGTGGGAACCAAGTGAAGGAAAGGCGCCCGATGGGAAACCGTCACGTGGGTTTGAGGGGACTTTGTTATTCTTTGATTCGAAACGAAGTAATCCGGTCGGTGTTCATGGCGAGGTGACAATTTCTGTTCATGATGATTACGGTGTTCGCGAAGATTGGAACAAACCGATTTCCGAATTTACATTCTCGACCGAAGAGTGGGATCAATTCATTAGCCGTAGCACGTTCGGAACATCGTATCGAATTTTCATTCCGTACACACGAAAACATCCGTTCCAGGTGAAAACGTCTCTTTCTGTCAAGTTTGTGCCAGACACAGATGGTTCGGAATTCTATTCCAAGATGTCTCATGTTGTGTTGCCGGGACCCTTACGAGAAGGTGTAAATCCCGATCTGGCTTTCAATGCAGAGCTTCGTGATCGATCACCTGAAAATCTGCAACAGTTTGTGGCTGAGTCATTAACAGCAGAACAAAAGAAACCGCGGATCGATACCATTCATTCCTGGAATCCCGGTCAGTTGTCTGCGGCGAGTCAGTCGACGAATCTAGTTCAGTTAAGCAATCATCAAGTCACTCACGGACAACCAAAGGGGGAAATTCTGCGGTTATCCGAGAGTGAGACAGGGGCCGATGCGGAGTCTTGGGGGAGTACCCCGCCGGCCCTTTTTTCATCAACTGAAGAGAGTTTGGAACGTGACCAAGAACCGGTGAGACGCCGCTATAAGCTCTCTCCATAGGCTATGGTGCAATAGTCAATCGCTATAAGCCGTAAAGTTTGTAGAACGATTCTCGAAAACGAGGGATTCCTCTTCACGAGTCCCAGATTTGCCGGGTAGACTTACAGTAACGCATTTCGTTTTCTGAAAGTCTGTCATGAAATTACGTCTGTCATTACCTATCGTGGTTTGTTCCGTCTGTCTGCTGTCTTTATTTCATCAAAGTATTGTGTGCGCACAACAGACAGATACTGGAGACACCGGTGGTCAGTCGGCGTCCGATTTCTCGCTTGCTCGTCCGGAATTGATTACCGATATCAATCAATTGACCGAGCAGATGGGGACGGGATTTGTCGGCACCAACGAGCAAGAAGAGCTCTTCTTTGGTGCTTCGCAAGCGGGCGAAAATGCCAACAATCGCAGTAATCGAAATTTCAACACGCGCTCTCAATCGAGCAATGTCAATCAGGGGCAAACTCAGCCGATGTATCGCACATTTGGCTCTAATAATGTTTCTTACCGTTCCCCGCACAAAATTTCATTTGCTGTGCCTGAGTCCAACGGCCTGGTTATGAATCTCAAAGTCGAGCAGCGAGTTCGTAAGCTGTCGGTCAATTTGCCACAGTTTCGCAATGTCGTCTTCGCGTTACCCGAATCTCGGACCGTGATTTTGAAAGGCTTTGTTCCTTCAGAGTCTGATAAACAACTCGCTCAGGTTTATATGAGAATGGAACCGGGAGTTGATAAGGTCATCAATCAGCTACAAGTCGGGACTCCTACTCCGATTCCTCCGGCACCTGCTTTGCCGAATGCGACTCAGCCTTAGAAGGTGAGTGATTCGCGGCGACATCGAGACCGATCATTTTCATCAATTCGAGAGCGTTACTCTTCTTGACGACTCCCGAGCGAAGGTGATAATCGAAGGACATATTGCCATCTTCAAGGTGATCTTCAAAATGGACGTTGATGGCTTGTTCGTCGAGCGTATCAACAATTTGTGTCAGCGCGAGGTCGTGCGTCGTCACCAGTCCTAATGTGTTTCGGGCGACTAGAGATCTCAAAACGCCTTCAGCGCCGAGTCGACGATCATGAGAGTTTGTGCCGGGCAGAATTTCGTCGATGAGGTAAAAGAGTTCTCGTGGTTCATTGGTCAAGTCGACAATTTGTTTGAGTCGGGTGACAACCGCATAGAACAGCGATTTTCCTTCACGCAGTGAATCTGAGACTCTCATCGCGGCGCCGATTTGCATGACGGAGAGTTTAAGAGAATCCGCGTGGACCGAGCATCCGGCATATGACAGCACAAGGTTTGAGCCAACCGTTCGTAAAAGTGTGCTTTTTCCCGACATATTCGAGCCACTGACGAGCAATAGTTTTTGTTTGGAGTCGAGGGAGAGCGAATTGGGGACGCATTGATCACGTTCGAGCAACGGGTGTTTCATGTTCTCACCCGAGAAACTCGGCCCCGCCGTTTCAATCACGGGAAATGTGTTCTGGGGGAACTCAAAATGGTGACCGGCAAAAGACAACATCGCCTCCCATTCACCGATGGAAAGCAGCCAGTCCGAAATGTGAGGACCAAATCGGTGTTTCCAGCGAATGATGCAATAGGTGATATGGAAGTGCATCCCGAACAAAATTGCCAAGGGGGCGAGGAATTGATTGCGGGCGCAATTGCTAAGAAGGTTGACGCTTCGCAATAATTGTTTCAGTCGAACAGAGGGAGGCTTGCCTTCGACATTGAGCCTGTCGTGAATCAGCTTCAATGCTGGTGAGCTGTGGGGTTGAGATTCGATCAACTTCAATACCGAGACTGCGACCGGCAGTCCGTCTCGCATGTGCTCGGCTGACATAAATTCGGCTTGCAGGCTCGGTTTGTAAATTAACAAAATCAGAATTTGTGTCGTCAGCACCGCGATAAACGGGCTGAGTGGCGTAATTCCTGTGTAGGCTCCGTAGAGCAATCCCAGCGAAGATATCGACAATGCTGTGATCAATATCATTAACCAGAATGGTTTTTGGTCACTGACTTTCTCAGCCCACGTTTGCAATAAATTCTGGTCGGCGGTTTCTTTGAGGGGAGGTTGCAGAACGTCCAGCTCTTCTCTCAACCTGACGTTTTCGGCGAGTTCCTGAATCGCTTGTTGTCGAGCGATGATTTGATCTTGTTCAGCCGGAGCACGAAACCATTCCGCAATGCGGTCTTCTCCTAGCCGGGTTTGGCAGCGCGTGATTAACTCAAACAACGAACCTGGGCCAAACAGATCCAGATCATTGGCATAATGATGGTCGGCATCCCGGTATCGCTCTCCATCAGAGCCCGCATTTTGCCAGCGTCCTTTCAGACGATCAAGAGCCCGTTGATAATGTTTGACGGATCTTTCGACCTGTTCCGTGCGATCACGTAGCTTGACGTGACACGCGACCAGTAGGACAAACAGCCCCAACGGTATGGCAATGGAATATTCGGGAATGTTATCACCGGCATAAAATCGCCAGAGTAATGCCAGAAAACTAAAAAATGCCAATCCGCGAACCGTAGAGATACGCTGATCCCAGCGCCCTAGCTTGTGTAGGCGTTGCTGCCTTTTTCGCAGGTGTTCGCGGTAAATATCAGCGGGCTGTGATGCATCCATGTCAATCAATCGTGAGTATAAGTGCGAGGGCTATAGTCTGGCAGCGGTTGATCGCGCATTCAAGGAAACAAGGTCTCGAAATTTGCCGACTGCGGTGATACTTTGGGTTCTCACCCTTCTTCTGGAAAGTTCACACAACTATGGCTCCCGTCAACGAAGTTGCCAAACGCATCATTTCCAACATTGAACAGGTCATTCTCGGAAAACGTGCTGAATTGATTCAGGTGATGGTGGCATGGTTCTCTGAGGGGCATATTTTGCTGGAAGATGTGCCGGGAGTCGCCAAAACGATGCTGGCACGTTCACTGGCTCAAAGTCTCGGCGGTGATTTCAAACGGGTGCAGTGTACTCCCGATCTGCTTCCAGGGGATATTACGGGTTCCTCAATATTTAATCCCAAAGATGCGGAGTTTGAATTTCGCCCGGGCCCCATCTTTACACAGATCCTATTGGCAGATGAAATTAATCGGACGACTCCGCGAACGCAGGCCGCCTTATTGGAAGCGATGGCCGAACGGCGCGTGAGCGTCGATGGTGTGACGTATGAACTCGAACCACCGTTTTTGGTCATAGCCACACAAAACCCTGTGGATCACGAAGGGACATTTCCTCTTCCCGAAGCGCAGCTCGATCGTTTTCTGGTCCGTTTGAGTCTTGGCTATCCCGGTAAAGAAGAAGAGATTCGCATGTTGGAACTGCTTCGAGAGTCCCATCCGATTGATACACTCGAAGCGGTCGTCTCTTTAGAAGATGTTCTCGATTGCCAGAGACAGGTTCGTGCCGTTCACGTGGACCCCAAAGTCGCAGATTACATTGTGAACATCATTCGGGAATCGCGTGAGCATGACGATGTCGCTCTCGGCGGATCTCCGCGAGCTTCGATCGCCTTATATCGGACAGGGCAGGCGCTGGCGGCAATTCGCGGTCGCGACTTCGTGACTCCCGACGATATTAAGCGAGTTGCACCATCCGTACTAATACACCGCTTGATTGTGAAGCCCGAGAGTCGTCTGCGAAAAATCACCAGTGAATTGATCGTCGAAGAATTGTTGGAGGAAGTTTCCGTTCCCGCGATGCGAACCTAGGCTTAAAAATGCGTAAATGGTTCTTTGGAGCAATTCTGTTACTGATTGCCGGGATCGTTTTCCAGCTTGGTTTATTGATGTACGCCATGTACGTCTTTCTGGGGTTGCTGATCGTCAGTCGATATCTCGCGCGACAATGGACCGACAGTCTGGTTGTGACCCGAGAATCGAACAAATCCACCGCCGAAATTGGTGACAAAGTTGCCATTGTCGTGAACCTGTTCAACAAGGGGCGAACTCGTGTCACTTGGGTTTTGGTGGAAGACTCCGTCCCGCGATACGCTGTGCTTGCCAAACCTCCTCGCATTAAATTGAACGGAAAACGAACGCAGCTACTTTCGATTAAAGGGGGAGGGCGGGACAGCCTGCTCTATCAAATCACATTTCACACGCACGGCTATTACCAGATTGGCCCGACTCTCGTCGAATCGGGTGACTTGTTTGGCTTGCATCGACATTACCGGATTGCCACTGATCCTATCTACATTCTTGTTTATCCCAAAGTGGTTCCGTTATTGGGGTACGATGTCTCTTCTCGACGGCCGGTGGGTGAAATTATCTTGCAGCACCGGCTCTTTGAAGATCCCACTCGCATTGCCGGAGTTCGTCCCTATCAGGCCGGTGATCCGATGAACCGAGTTCATTGGAAAGCCACCGCACGAACGGGGGAGTTGCATTCACGAGTGTTCGAATCTTCTTCTCTGGCCGGTGCAACCATTCTCCTCGACTATCACCATCAAAGTTACCCCGCCCGAGGTGAGACATTTCGATCCGAACTTGCTGTGACTTTGGCGGTTTCGCTGACAAATGCGATTTGCCTTCTAGGGCAACAGGTGGGAATGTTATCCAACGCACGTGACGCAGCCGACCGTATTCGTGAAGAAGGCTACAAACTCGAGTTTCGAACTCGGGAAGACGCCCATAAAGATTTTGGGATGCTTCCTGAAAACACACGATTACATCCGGTCCGCATTGAGACAGCGCGCGGTCCCGAACAATTTTCTCGGATACTTGAGGCATGTGCTCGTTTCGAGCTTTCTGATGGACTGACGTTTCCGCAATTGGTCGCGGATAGCCTCTCTCATCTGCCGAGAGAGGCATCGGTTGTGGCCATCTTGGGTGATGTGACCGAAGAATCGGCGATTGCTTTGGGGAACTTGCGTCGCAGTGGCTACGCGGTCTCGGTTGTGCTTATCCTGCAAGATGAACACGAGTATTCACAAAAGGCGGGAATGTTGATGGCACAGAATCTTGAAGTACGCCATGTGGTGGATGAATCGACTGTGTCTGATTTTTGCTCTAGCCGTGTGTTGGTTTGACATAGGCCCAAGCCGTGAACTCTCTGTCAGCCATTGAAACACTGACGGTTGTTCTCTCATACCATTCGCCGATGAGTGTACCTGGAGGGAGCAATTCTAATTCGTCAATATCAGTCATGGTTTGGTCGTATCATTCCTCTGACAAAAAATAGAGTTCTCCCGTCACGGAGTCTCCCGAACTCAGGTCGATCATCGGGTAGCCAAGTTTGCTCTCGACACGCGCATAGCCGACAAGTTCCGCCGTGAGTCGTTTGTGGTATCGGTGTTCGAGGAGATGGTGATTGCTCTCCCCGTAGCGGAGTGTCCCGAAAACAAACATCGGCAGGAGTTGGGGCATCCTTGATTATCCCTCTTTCGCGTCGAGTTCTTCAAAGATCGCTTTGATGAGGAGTGGTAAGACCACGGTCGCATCGGCGTAGACTTCCGAATAGCGTCCTCCTTCTTTGACGGGCATAAATTTGCCCCAACTGACTCCTTCTGAATAAGTGCAGCCGGAGAGTCCTCCCCAGTGGACCGGTTCGGGACAGATACGAACGCCGTATCGATAGCGGGGGACTTTGAAGTTCGAGCCGACGCGATTGTTGGTGATGTCGTAATACGGGGCGACTTGCTGAGCCCAGTTGCGCGGTACACCGCCACCAATCGTGAATATTCCCACTCGATCAGAGGAACCAATAAAGCGAGCGTATTCCTGCAAATCGAGAAACGGATTGAACGCAGGGACGACTTGATACATTTCTTCGGGTGTGAGGTCGGCGGCTGATTTTCCAGTTTCTTTGAGATGCTTATTCATGGCCCAGGTCGAGACATCGAGTCCCAGTTCGCTATCAGTAAACGCAGGAATAAAGACAGGTACATTCTTTTCAAAGGCGCTTTTGAGGATTCCCGGTCCTTCATTTTTCTTGTGCAAGATAGCACCGATCTCACGGCATAGCCGAGCCGAACTCCAAACGCCCCCTTCCGGTTCGGTGTTGCTGAGGACAAACGACATCAATTCTTCGACACTATTCAGGTTTTCTTCCATCTCCAAAGTGTCGTAGATGCGATTATATCCCTTTTCAAACAACGTCGTATCGTCGTCAGCGGGATCATAACGGTAGTGAGCCAAGCCAATCGACTCGGTCAATCCGTGAGCCATCAAAGCTCCTGTGGCGACGACCGCATGAACGATACCTCGATCAATCAGGTCACAGACAATCCGGCCTTGCTTGGCGACAGTCATCGCGCCGGTGATTGTCATCACGACGCGTGCATCAGTGTCTTCAATCATCTCCAGCAAAACGTCGTAGGCTTCGCCCAGATTACGACCTGCAAATGCCGTTCTTGACATGGCGCGGATTAAATCTCGGCAGGATGTGACCTTACTTAGGTCGAGACTTTCCAAAGGGGTCAGTCCGTCAGTGCGTCCGTCGTGAAGTTTGCGATGCTCCATCTGAATCTCCGAATTGATATGTCGTTGAGGATTCCAGTATCGGTTGAAAGAACCATTCCCTCAAGTGAGTGGTGAGGAATATCTGTTTGTCGGCCCGTAGTGCTTGCGCGAAATGGCTAAATGCGGTAAACTGTTTTCCATGTCCGACGATCTTCCCCCCAACATCTTACAGCCGCACGCCCAATGGATGCGGTACGCACTCTCTCAAGCACAAATTGCTTATGAGCAAGATGAGGTACCGGTGGGGGCGGTCATCGTTCACGAGGGGCGAGTGATCGCAGAAGGTTATAATCAACGCGAAACGTTGAACGATCCCACCGCACACGCCGAGATGATTGCCATCACGCAGGCGGCAGAATCACTCAGTTCCTGGCGATTACTGGATTGCACGTTGTACGTGACATTGGAGCCTTGCCCCATGTGTGCCGGAGCCATCGTGCAAGCAAGAATACCGACCGTGATTTACGGGGCAACCGATCCGAAAGCCGGCGCGTGTCACTCGATGTTCAGCATCACCGAAGATGAGCGTCTCAATCATCGGTGTTCCGTGCTGGGAGGTGTCATGCAGGAGGACTGCAAAGCGATCCTGCAACAGTTCTTTGCCGATCAGCGTGCCAAAGGAAAGAAGTAATGCTCAATCGGATTTGAGCATTAGTACAAGTCCTAACCAATCCGCATCCGGCTTGTCACTGAATCGAATCTTGCGAACAACAATGGCTCGTCCTTCGGTAAACTGATTGTCGGCCTTGTCATCGATCAAGTATTTCTGGACGGACAACGGTAGGCAGTCACACCCTTGTCCACGAGTACCAGATTGGAAACCATCGTCCTGATCGTAATGGAGAATCACTCGATGATTACTATTGACGGCGAAGACTTCTTCCGCGGTGCGTAGTGCTCCATCGAGCATTTTTCTTAAGCCTGCTTCCATGTTTCCTTCAATGACAACCGCACCAAACAGTTCTCCTGTTGCATCATCAAAGACGGGGATGCCTCCGAGGCCAATACTGTCTGACGTGAAATCTTCGTTTCCATCAGCTTCTAGACTGTTCTCTTCGATGTGATAATCGCCATATTCGAGTGCGGCGACCTTTTTGATGGCCGGGCCTGCTTCAAAGGATTGTAATCGCGATACGGGAACTGATCGAATGGTTCCCGTGGCTTGATTTCGTTCGACACGAACGAGTTCTTGGGCACGGAAGGCATTGTCGTCAAGAGTTTCTAAAGCGATGAACGAAATCGAGAGGTGATCGGGTTTGACGCCGAGGAGCCCGGAGTAAATAAGTTCGAGCCGTTGATTCCAGACTTCTTCACTGTCTTCCAGTTTGTCCACAGCTTCGCTACGAATGGAAACGATGGCTTGTACTGGCGGAACATTCGACATGAATCGCAAGTGTTGTGCATGCACATCGATGCGCGACTGAATCGTCATTTCGAGTTCGCGGGCTTCGGATTTCAAACTTTCAAACTCACGTTCTCGTTCGGCAATGATGGCGTTGCTCGTG
>JAQWSQ010000024.1 GCA_029243145.1 Planctomycetaceae bacterium
GAAAACTGAAGTAACGAATTCACAACCCGGTCCGATCGGTCGAACGGCGGTCGCTGACCGGTTGTCCCGAATAGAGTTGGCCCTGCATGCTGGCTTCTCTCCACGGACCGGGAGCATCAAACAAAGACGGATCGAGTTTCATATCGGTGATCAAGACGCCGGGTGTGTGCAGCTTCAATTTCCCCACGATGGCTCCATCTGGGCGAACCGCAAAACTGGGCCAGCATGATGGACGCGCGGTGCTGTTGTTGGCTGAGATCCAGAGATGATTCTCGGCTGCCCGACACGCCATCGTCGAGGGAACAATGGTCTCCCAGATGTTGTACTCGTCATCGTCAACCGTCGTTTTTCGAGCGTTATGAAACGACTGAAACAGAATTTTCACGCCCCGCTTCAGATAATCACGATACAGTTCCGGGAACCGATACTCGTAACAAATCGCCACGCCGCAAGTGATCCCTTTGATCTTGAAGGTGACGGCTTGATTGCCGGGAGAATAATGCGCGAGATCGAGCGTTGGTTTCGGTTTGTGTTTGCCAGTACAGAATCGTTTGTCGTACCGATCAATGATGTTGCCGCGATTGTCGATCACATAAAGGCAGTTATGCGGCTTATGCGCACCGGTCAAGCGATGTGACGAACCGAGCAAAGTCCAAAGTTTGAATTCTTTGGCCGCCGCCTGAATCGTTTGTGTGGCGGCTTTCAGTTTGTCCCAATCAAAGCCGTGAAACGATTTGAATTCGACACCCGAGTAACCGGAAAGAGCACATTCCGAGAAGTGAGCAATGTCGGCGTTTTGCTCGGCCGCTTGTTGCATCTGTTTCAGGATGTAACGGCTATTGCTGTCGATATCGGGTTCAACGGGGAACTGACAAGTGGCAACGCGGAGTGATTTCATGAAGTGATCAATAAATTATATTAGTCTGAATGAATTGCTTCTCTTATAAAACGCTACACAATTCAAGATGTCCATGTCAGCATAACAAGTCACTTGGTCATTCACTGACCACTGGAAAATTGCTCACCCAATCCTTTCGATGAATGTCAGAAAAAAAAGCAATTCTTCAGGAATCGAGTGACCTATTTACCTCGAACCTAGTTCAACAGACATACGGTGATTCCCCTCAACCTCCATCGGAGATTCTGTGTGATAAATTCGAGCTTACGTGTGACGTGTATTTTGTTATTGATCTTTGCACTGAAGCATTCACACTACGTCGATGCTTTTCCTTGGGACGAATCATTTTCGGCATACAATAACTATTGCTTGACAAGTCTTTCTGGTTGTCGAGGTGCGGCAAATCAAAGACAAAACTCTGATGTCACCGCTTGTATCAATCAACACAACATCACAGGAAACACGCGTAACATCCGCATCTTTCGCTGCGCCACATCCACAAATTGCGGAAACTGCTTGGACAACGCTGCCACACGCAGAAACAGCGCCATTTCACAATGTAGTACTCAATACTTTTTCTGCTCAGAGCTATGCGAAAATCAATCCTGTGAAGTTAGACCGGGTGAATGGGGCCCCTTTTAAGAATCATTACATCATCTTAAAACAAAAAAAACAGTCTGTCGCTGAAAGAGATACTGACAAAAAGTCTTCAATCTGACTCTCGATCTACAAGTTTTCCAACGCTCGCTGTAATGGGCATTGCGTCTCAATCGCATCTCCTCGCCGGTAGGAATCGAGAATGGCGCGAGACTGTTGTGCCAGTTGCCGTCGAACTTCACGCCGCTTCCCTTTGATGCGGGCAATCTTCATTTCGTCGTACGCTGTCGTGGCATGTCTCAGCCAGGCGATCACGGCTGACTCGGCTCGTTGCTCCAGAGGAATTCGTTCCGTTCGCGCGACGGTCCCGCTACCGACAGGTGTTGCATGCGTGGTAACCGCATCGGCCAATTGCTTCGCCTGCGACTCATAGACCACGGCAAAATTCAAAAACGAGAAGACTGCCTCGCGGAACTCTGCGACGTATTGGTTGTGTTTTTTCTCTTTGCGAGCGAGGTCGGTGGCTCGCTTCTTTTTATAGGTATCCGTCGAACGCTCGGCATCCAAGTCTTCACGAATTGTCTTAATACGATCAGCATCCGCCCAAACACCTTTCGAGAAGATTTTACGCCCTTTCTTCTCTTGAACCGTCCACGTCGGACCGCCGGCTTTGACGCGCCGAGTGAGTGTTGCATCGCCGGGAGGTAAGAGTTCCCAATTCGCCGGCACTTCGAGATCTTGTCCGTCAGAAGTCCGCACAACTCGTGTGCTTGGTCCCGGTTGAACAATCCGTGTTGTCGTGGGCATCCTGCCAGTTCTTTCTGTGGGAGTGAGATACGTCGTTTTTTTGATCACGCCAAGGCGCAGAGGCGCAAAGGATTGAAATGAACGACGATTATAAATTCATTTTATGTTGTGCTTTCAGTCGCAAAGATTCGTCATGGGATTCATCTCTCTTTGAACTAATTGAGTGTTCTTTCCTCTGAAATTTCAGAAACTTCTACATTGAGTATTTGACTGAGTTTATCTGCAATATGACGGCAAACAATTTCGTTCTCATATCCAGCGATACTCTCTGTGATTTGCATCTGCGGCTCATCGCTGAAAGAAAATGAAAGGCAGGTAAATTCCGTTGTGGGACCCGATTGATTATCCACTCCTTTTCGATACTCATAGGTCCTCTGTATTAGGATCTTATCGACATCCAAGATTCTCTTTTTCTCTGTGGAATACCAGATAATGCCAAATGATCGCTTGCTGATCACGCCACTTGCCACATTGACTGACACTACACTGAATAGTCCGGAGATAATCATCAACACCAAAAAAAACACTACTCACAGAAAAGATGAATATCGCCACAAAAAAAGGAATGTTATCCAGAACTGCCTCATAGTCTGCAAGCTGGTACACAGACTGAACCATTTCCGTGTATGGAAAAAATGATAGCACAAACAGTAACCCCGGGAGCCCAAACATGGTTGCGAGGTTATAGTTATAAATCCGATGGGAATGAGGTGCCACTTCACGCAAATGCGGGTAGTACCATCTTTCCTTACTCTCTAACTGTTTCAGCCTTCGATCAACGTTGACTGCTTCCCCTTTCACAGACTGAGATTCGTCAATAACAGCCTGCACTTGAGAAATCATCTCCTGATGGTAATTCTTTTGGTCACTATTTAGATTCAATTCATAACTCATGAATGGTGATACTTTATTGTTGATGCAAAAATACAAGGAACAAAAATACACATCTTTGCCTCTGGGGTGACTCGTATTCTTGCAATCGATCGTAATACGCGATAATGCTGAAACTGGAAAAGAGCGAATAAATATCCCGTAAACAGAATATTGCCTCCACAGAAATACCCCAGCATTCCGATCAAAGACAGCTTCGGAGAAGGTAGACATCACGAGGACAATGAACGACATGATGCTCAGCAGTATATAATAAATAATCGTTTTACCAAACTCACTTATCTCTATCCCTCCTGCTATCTGGAAATGAATGTAATCAGGCAGCCCCCAGTTCTCATCGAGATAAAAAACGTGTGGACACCCATTCCCAAGAGTGGAAGTAAGAGCAGAAGATATGCTGGCGAAAAGCTTTTAATTCGGAATCCCGAATCCATAATGTCGTATTTACAGACATCGACATCCTCTTAAAAGTCATTTATGCGGAACAGCGGTCTAAGGAGAAAAGTGACTGTTGAATCAACTGATGCTCAGTGCGCCAGACCAACAATAACGGAAAACAAATTTAAGCACCTCCATCCAACCAAGATTCATCGTTTGGAACGGCAGAGTCGTTATCGAGAATAGCAATGCGAGCCTCTTTGCGATTCTCCGCGTCTCGGCGGCTTTGCGTCAATAACACTCCAGTTCTCACTTTTTAGGGAATTGCAGCGTGCCGACGAGTTCCGAGATGTTCGTGCAATCTTCTTCCTGACTAATCTGATCCAACTCGGAGACCAGTTGCGATGAGAGGCCGGGATTGTAGAAGTTGGCCGTACCGATTTGAACGGCACTTGCACCCGCCACGATAAATTCCATCACGTCGTCAATAGACGCGATACCCCCGATGCCGATGATCGGAATATCGACTTTACTGGCCACCTGATAGACGACTCTCAAGGCGAGCGGTTTGATCGCCGGCCCCGAGAGTCCACCGATGCCGTTTCCGAGAATCGGTTTGCGTTTGCGCCAGTTGACGGCCATGCCCTGAAAAGTGTTCACCAGCGAGACGGCATCCGCGCCACCGTCTTTGGCACCTTGTGCGATCAACGGCACATCGGTGACGTTGGGAGTCAGCTTGGCGATGATTGGTAAATCGCACGACTCACGAACGGCTCGCACCACTTCCTCCGTTAATCGGGGATCGGTCCCCATATCAACGCCGCCCGTGACATTTGGGCAAGAGATATTGAGTTCCAACCCGGCGACACCATCAATGCCCGCGAGACGTTCGGCCATCATCCGAAAATCATCGACCGACTTCCCGGCAATGTTGGCGATGACGGCGGATCCCAAGCTCAGCAAATATTGTAGGTGCGTGTCGATGAAGGTATCGAGTCCGTCGTTGTCGAGGCCGATGGAATTGAGTAGACCGGACGACGTCTCGACCGTCCGTGGTGGTTTGTTTCCGATCCGCGGAGTGGGTGTGATGGTCTTGGGAATCAAGCCACCAAGTTGAGAGAAATCGACAAACGCCTGCATCTCTTTCGCATAGCCAAAGGTTCCCGAGGCCACGAGAATAGGATTTTTCAGGGTGAGACGATTGAGTTTGACTTCGAGGCGGTTCACAGAATACTCGTGTATTTCGATTCGATGATTTTTTATGAACATCGAATGTAATACCGAGAGACCTCGGTCGCAACGCCGCAGAATGAGTTTCCACGACAGAATACTAGCGCAGAGCGAACTTGGGTCGTCGCGGGACTCGAAAAGTTCAAGTCCGCGTCGATCACTAAGCCATCATCGTCACGCTCTGCCCACCTCACCCGAAACAAAGAGTCGGGTGAGGAGATTGACTGAACAATGAACTAAATGACGCCGCCGTGGACACGGTATGGTGTGGCAAAATCTGGAGCATCGAGGAACCAGATTCGTTCCCAAATCTCATTGATGTGCCGCTGTGACTCCGAGGAGTTAATCAGTTGACGTGCCCGTGTATCCCGGTTCGATGACCAGATGGGGACAAAACAACCGACTTGAACCGCAGAGATGGCCAGCATCAGTCCGGTGAGAACAAGTTTCCGCATCATGCTTCTCCCTGATCTTTGAGATCCAGACCTCCTCACCAGCAACCTTGCTGGCGCAAACGAAGTCCGTTTCTCCGGTCCGTAAGGACCCGATGTCGTGAATTAGTAACAAGTTGTTGAAACGTTGAAGGTCGTTGATTCCGAGGACCGGAACCACTGTTTGGAAAGGTAATCAGTTGTGATGCGGGAAATCACGGTGCAGGATCAGGACGATCCTTGAAAGGTAGGAACCGGATTTTTACCGGTCTGTCCGATCTACGTCAAGAATGATTTCCTGACGCATCGGAAAAGTTGTATTGGGGCCAGCCAAATTGGAATTCAGTCGGTTCAGAACGACGGAGATCCCGGTGGTGGCGGAGTTTGTGGCGGCGGGGACGGTTGTCCCAAGGGTGGTTGGCTCTGTACGGGTGGCGGACTCATGGGGGTGGTCGTCCCCGAATTCTGCTGAGTGATGGAAGCGTTATGCTCATCATCGCTCATTTGCTTGACCCGTTCCTCCATCTCCTTACCAGGTTTAAAGGTTACGACGTATTTTTCTGCGACGTCGACCCGTTCTCCGGTTCGAGGGTTACGTGCCTTGCGAGCTGCCCGTTTCTTCACCTCAAACACACCGAAGTTCCTTAGCTCAATGCGTTTGTCGGTTACGAGAGTTTCCACGATTGCATCAAACGTCTTCTGCACAATCTCTTTGGTCTTGAGTTGTGTCAGTCCGATGTCGTCTGCGATGGCCTTAACGATTTCTTTCTTCGTCACGACTCACTGTCTCCTGTGAGGACGCTGCGAGAGGCTGATTTGCTCCTTCGGGAGCAGGGCCGAATATGACTCAACTTTATGCCTAATGCGGACTTACTGTCAAGACGTATCTTGTCAGGCGATCCTTTCACGAAGCTTGAAGGAGCTTTTTTTGGTTCGGCCAACCCGTTCGCACCATCTTCAAAGAATTTGCGACCTGTCAGCGATTCAATTGTCAAAGATCTGATGTAAACTGTTTGAATGAAACAGATTACAGGCTATTTGTGGACCCCAACAATACGCTGGGAGCGAGTCGAAAGACTCTCCACCTAATTCATCGGCAGGTCGTCTGTAGCGACTCCATGAAAAATCGACAGAATCGTTAGATTTTTCCTAAACCCACCTTCGAGGGATTTTCCGCAACTCCTGATCACAATTCGATCTGCGACGCGCGGCGTTCGATTTCCTCAAGAGAAACGAAGTTTCCCTGCCCGGCTCCGGGGCATTCGCGCTGTGCTTCTTGCCAGGACTCTGGCGAGGCAATGTTGGATCGCCAGAATGGCCAAGTTCGACATTGAATGGGCCGAGCTTCATAAATTGTGCAGCCACGAGACGCGCCATTAAAGAAGATACATTCGCCGTTGGCGTATTCGCGGAGCGAAAGCTTTCCACGCACGATTCGTGTGTGCATCAATCGGACTTCCCCGATGCTCTTGTTCAGATGATCGGCAATCTCCTGGAGTTCATCCTCACTAATCCAGACAGCTCCGGGGGCTCCCGTGCAACAATTGCCACATTGGGTACATTCGAATTTCAAACCCTCGGCGTACCAGGGTTCTGAGGTTTTGGATTCGTGATTCTGATCTTCCATCGACTGGCCCTATGGATCTCGAGTTGGGTCTCTACAATAATCGTTATCATGACCGACCTGCAATCCTCTTCACAATTTCCTGAAACGGCCGGCATCATTCTCTGCGGTGGCAAAAGCTCACGAATGGGTCGTGCGAAATGGTCTCTCCCAGTTGGTCACGAGAACTGCCTGCAACGCACGATTCGCATTCTCCAAGACATCGTCGCACCCATTGTTGTCGTGGCGGCAGAAGATCAAAACATCACCGGCCTGCCAGAAGGCGTGACACTCGTTCGAGATGAAATCCCAGAAAAAGGGCCGCTGGCGGGACTCAGTGCAGGATTCGACGCCTTAATAT
>JAQWSQ010000044.1 GCA_029243145.1 Planctomycetaceae bacterium
TGGGCGATAGCCGAATGGGACTTACTTCGGCATGGCGTCACGAAGCAATAAACTTTGGCACGCCATTTGCGCCATCTGGTGATTCCTCTATGAAAGGACTCATTTTGATATGCCCACGGAGCATCAAAACTCGTTCGATGCGGGGTGGAACGCCAACTTCGACGAAGTCTTTAGCACCTTACCCGAACTCATCAACTTCCCGGAGTTCGATGGACTGTACCCTGCTGCTGACAATGCCGTCTACACCACAAGCGTCGTACTCTGGATGTTGACGTACCAACGGCTCAGCCCCGACTCGACGTTGGAAGCCGCCGTGAAGAGATTGGCTCAAGACAACCCCGTTCTACTTCCCAAAAACAAACGCGTTTCCGACGCGACGTTATCCAAAAACACCAGCGGCTACAGTCGCGCACGCAGTCGTTTACCGGAAGACGCCACGACTCAGTTTGTGGCTCGCGTCAGTCAATCGATCATCGAAGCCTCGCCTCCATCGCATCACGGTCGACGCCTGTTCTTGATCGATAGTACCACAATCACGCTGGCTCCCGAAGAAGAACTTCAAGAGCGATATCCGCCTGCCACTAACCAATACGGAGAAGGGGTATGGCCTGTGGCCCAACTTGTCGTCGCCCACGAAATCGCCCGTGGTGCGGCCATGAATCCCAGCCAGGGAGCCATGTACGGCGAGAAGGCCGTCTCGGAAACCGCCTTGATTGGCGAATGCCTCGAACAGTTGCCGCAAGGGAGTATTGTGATGGCCGACGCGGGGTACGGCATCTTTTCGGTGGCTCACCAGATCCATGAGAGGGGATTGGAGTTCCTGCTACGAATGACCAAGGCGCGGTTTGGATCTTTGCGTCGCAAGGCCACGCTGGTTGACTCCGGCGAGAATTGGTCCACGTGGTCGCACCGCTGGACTCCCAGTGCGAAGGAGCGTAAAACTCACCCGGAGTTTGCCGACGATGCGGCAGTCGATGTCTATTTGCACGAGATCACGGTGACTCCGAAACTGACGTTGCTATTGTGTACAACAGGATCCGACACTGCCGAGGAAGCGGCGGAACTGTACAAGAAACGGTACGATGACGAAGTCGATATTCGCAACATCAAGGTGGTGCTGGATACGGAAAATATTCGTGCGCGGAGCGTGTCGATGTTTCACAAAGAACTCTTCATGTCGATGGTGGGCTATAATCTGGTCGTGCAATTCCGTCGCCAAGCGGCACAGTGCATCAAAGAATCGCCACGTCGGTTGAGTTTCAAACGAGTTTGGACGACCTTCCGAACCTTCCTGCTGTCGCAGACATTCACCGAACCCGCCGAATGGCGTGCTGCCTACGATCGAGCGTTGAAGTACGCGACTCAGGATAAACTCCCCAACCGCCCGGGGCAAAGCTATCCGCGAGCAGCTTACCAACGCCGCCCCAAAAGCCAACAATACGAAAAACGAGAAGACCGGCGAAAGAAGCCGAAGTAAGTGCCATTCGGCTAGCGCCCAGCGGCTGATGGGGCTGAATAAATATTACGGGTTTGGTGCTTGCTCGACGAAATCAGCCGGAACGCGCTAGCGTCCGGTTCTAAAACAATATCGCGAATTGATCTTTGGCAATTTGAAAATAGCGTTCAGCATTCAGGCATCCGCTCACTGAATGGTCTGCTGTGAGATGCTGCGTTAGCCTACGCACAAACTACTGACTCCTCTCATTCACTGTTTAAGGATGTGTGGGGAATCACTTCTTGTGAGGACTCTTCAGCCCAAATGTTGCAACCTCAATCACATCAACCACTTACTCAAGAGTATAGGCAAGAGTATGAGAAGAGTGTGTCTGTGTCCCATACTCTTGAACTCTTGAAACGAGTGTTGAGTGTTCGGGAATGAGGGGCGTCTGGAAGTTGTGGTCGATTGGTCATTCATCCTCAAGCAGAACTTGAGGCGTCGCTCGTTCCCAAGGTGAACCTTGGGAACGAGTTGAAATGATGTCGAGTTTAAATTTCGAAGATAGGAAATACAGAGGTCGCCCACAGAATCGAGACGAAATATCTCTTTTGTGATCCACCTCGTCCAGTACGAAAATAACACCCTTCGCCATCACACTGCAATTTGAGTTTACGCGAATCCTCCCAAGTCCCCGGACTCTTCACCCAAACATATCCATCACGTTCAATCGCATACTCGGTAGCATGCTTTTTGATATCTTCTTTTGAGAAGGCAAGTCGCTGTCTGAGTGCGGAAGGACTTTTTCGTTTATGCCTGCTCGAATGAATTAGCCGTTGAAGGAATTTTAACATATTTAATCTCGACTTATGCTTCGACTTGTATCATATCGATCTGTCAGATTTTCCGAATTATTTGTAGGGAATTATTTTTTCCCATACCACAGCGGTGTGCCGAACCAGTCGTGCATTTCTTTCTCGAACGGACCCACAACATTCGACGGTTCCAAAACCTGTCCACGATCTCCCGTCTCAACGATCCAGACATCGAGTGCCGCCCGCATTTCTTTTAGCACTGTTTGAATCTCAGGATCGTTCGAGTCGGCAAGATTCTTGATCTCGTGTGGATCGGCGTTTGAGTCGAACAATTGCTCGCGAGGCAGCAATGGTTGCATCAGATCGGCAGGTGGTCCCGACAATTGGCCAGACGCCATCATCTCACGCATGAGCGGCTTGACGGGAAAGCATTTCTCTTTGTAACGGTTGAGAGACAGGAAACTCATTTTGGGGAAGTCATTACGTAAGTAGTGATACTTATTGCCGCGGACGGATCGAATACGCATGACGGTTTCGTCCACACGATCCCGCGCACTGAAGGCATACCGTCGGGGAGAGTCTGCGTCTTTTCCAAGTATGTTCCGCGACTGCATCAACGGTGGTTTTTCGATGCCGGCAATGCCTAAGGTGGTCGCGGTGAGATCGAGGAGGCTGACGACATCGTGATTGATGGCTCCCGGTTTGATCTGCGGAGGGGCGTCATGATTCTCGGGCCAACGAATCACCATCGGTACGTGAATGCCGCTGTCATAACACCAATGAATGCCTCGGGCTTCCAGCCGACCATTGTCGCCAAAGAAGATCACGACCGTATCGTCCCAGACGCTATCTTTTTTGAGTCGGTCGATAATCCAGCCGACACGCACATCGATACCGCTGACGGAATTGAGATAACGGGCCCATTCCTCACGGACAAGTGGATGGTCGGGATAGTAGGGAGGTGGTGTGACGTTTTCGGGAGTCGCCACTTGCGGATGCCATTCTTCACCCACCCAGACCACGCGATCATGTTTGTAGGTCTGGCGGTCATAGATATCGTACTCAACTTCGGGCGTGTTGATCATCGCGAAGAACGGCGGTTTCTTGACCAGTTCATCCCAGCTCTCTGTGTTGTAGAGCGGCCCTTCGTTGACGAAGTTGAGATCGAGTTTTCCCGTACCGACCACTTTGTCGCCGATGGTTTTGATGTTGGCAGTTGAGTAGCCAGCGTCCTGCAATTGATGTGTGATCGGTCGGACTCCCGGCGGCAAACGGTAATCGTCTTCTCGGTGCGACCGCATGTTGTGCATATCGGTTGTCGTCTGATACATGCCAACCATGAAGCAGGATCGGCTCGGCGCACAAACGGGAGAGGTCGAGAAGACGTGCGTGTAACGTGTCCCTTCCGCAGCCAGAGAATCGACGTTCGGCGTACGGACATTCTTTGCGCCGTAGCATTCAAAATCGAGTTTCACATTCTCGGCCACAATCCAGACGATATTGGGAGGCTTGGCTTCGAGAGAAGAAACGACACTTGAGACAACAAGCAACAGACTCGATACGCAAAGACAACGAAGCATCGCCAATCTCCTGAGAGTTTCTGGGAGTGGTTACCGATCTTCAGTGTGACGAGAGAGAATCAGCAGGTCAAAGGGAGATTCGAAAAGTCCACAAATCGACCGTGCGAGAGATCTAACGATGTGTGGCGGCGACCAGGCCATCTGCCATTTCGCGAATGGCTTTGAGAGCGGCGGCTTTGCTGGTGTCGTCGGTCACGTTTTCCAGATGACGAACGATGGCCGAGCCTACGATGATACCATCTGCGACATCGCGCAGAATATCAACTTGTTCCGGCTTGGAAATCCCGAATCCTACGGCCAGCGGCAAATTGGTCCGTGTTCGCAAGTCGCGGAGTTGATCGTTTAGTTCTGGGGGGAGTTCGTCGCGAGCGCCCGTGATGCCTGCCACCGAGATGCAGTAGAGAAATCCCGAGGCGGTGTTGAGAATCTTCTCAACACGATGATCGGGTGTCGTGGGGGCGATCAGTTGTACGAGATCGAGTGAAGAGTCTTTGATCAAAGCGGCAAACTCTTCGGCTTCGTCCCCTGGAAGATCGGGAACGATTAAGCCGCTGAAACCGGCGGCTTCGGCTTTTTTGATGAATGCTTCGGGACCGACGCGGAAAATGATCGCGAAAGAGACCATCGCCACCAATGGTGGTAGGTCGTCTCCAGCAGTGGTCAGTTTCTGGACGGTTTCAAAAATCTGCTCGACTTGGAGACCTTTATCGAGTGCTCGCGTATAGGAGGCCTGGATGACCGGTCCATCGGCGATGGGGTCGCTATACGGGAACCCAACTTCGATGAGATCAACGCCTGCTGAGGAAAGCTCTTTGATTATCTCGGCCGTGGTGGCGAGATCGGGATCACCGGCTGCAATGAAAGGCATGAACGCCTTGTTTCCAGCGGCTTTGAGATTGTCGAAGGTTTGGGAAATTCGCGAGGAGTCTGTCACGGTGTTCTTTCGTCGTCGGTATGAGCAATCAAAGTCGAAGTCGCTGCGTTTAGATATCTTTTCCGAGAATGCGGGCCAGTTCGTAGACATCTTTGTCACCACGCCCGGAGAGGCAGATGACAACAGTTTCATCTTTGGATCGTTTGCCGGCCGCCTTGATGCCATGGGCGATTGCGTGAGAGCTTTCGAGTGCTGGTAAAATCCCTTCGGTCCTCGCTAACAATTGAAATGCTTCGAGCGCTTCGTCGTCGGAGCAATTCACGTAATTGACGCGGCCCGTGTCTTTCCAGTAACTGTGTTCGGGACCGACACCCGGATAGTCGAGTCCTGCAGAGATCGAATGTACGTCGCTGGTTTGTCCACTGTCGTCCTGCAACACGTAACTGTAACTCCCGTGAAGCACACCCTTTTTGCCGTGGACCAATGTGCTGGCGTGTTCTCCCGGCTTGCTGCCTTTTCCACCTGGCTCGACACCAGTGAGGGCAACATTTTTGTCGTCAATGAAAGGATAGAACATTCCTGCAGAGTTCGAGCCGCCGCCGACACAAGCGATGACTTCATGAGGCAATGAGCCGGTATGCTCGAGTGCCTGCAACCGAGTCTCGCGACCAATGATTGATTGAAAATCGCGAACCATCATCGGAAAGGGGTGAGGCCCAACGACCGAACCGATAATGTAATGAGTGTCGTTCACGGACGACATCCAGTCGCGCATCGCTTCGTTGATGGCATCGCGGAGTGTACGTGATCCCGATGTGACCGGACGAACTTCCGCCCCCATCAACTTCATATTGAACACATTCAGTTTCTGCCGACGAATATCTTCTTCCCCCATGTAGACAACGCACGGCAACCCAAAACGAGCACATGCCGTGGCAGTGGCGACTCCATGCTGACCAGCTCCTGTTTCGGCGATGACTCGTTTTTTGCCCATTCGAATCGTGAGGAGAGCTTGACCGAGAGCATTGTTGATTTTATGTGCACCGGTGTGATTGAGATCTTCTCGTTTGAGATAAATCTTTGCACCCCCCGCGTGAGCGGTGAGCCGTTCGGCGAAGTAGAGCGGGTTTGGGCGACCGACATACTCTCTCAACAGGTCAGAAAGCTCCATCTGAAACTCTGCGTCCTGTTTGGCCTTGGCGTAATGGGCGGTCAAATCTTCAAGAGCATGCATGAGTGTTTCGGGGACAAATCGGCGTCCAAACTCGCCAAAGCGACCTCGTTCATCGGGAACCTGGCTGGTGGCCACTGTGTGGGGCGAAGAGAGAAATAGTGAACTCATGATCGGCTTCTTATTGGTTGATTCAAATTACAGGCGGGCTTCATTATTGATATCCGACAACGAGGGGTCAATCAAACAGGAAAATCCCTACACAAATTCTGATTTTTACAGGGTGAAAATCAATGCGGGTCTCAGTAGAGTAGCAAATACTATTCAGAAACCCCACAGGCGGACTCATCGCCTGCAACGGCTCCTTTTCGGGACCGAATCAAATTCAAACACACACGCAATAGATGCGGAGAGCGGAATGCCAGTGAAGGTTCGTTGTTCCAGTTGCGAAAAAGTGCTCAATGCACCCGATAAACTGCGCGGAAAAACCGTGAAGTGCCCCAAATGCCAGGCTCCGCTGAAAATTCCTGGTGGACAAAAGAAAAAACCACAAGGGGATTCTGATTCATCCGATGATGATTTTCTTGCCGATCTCGATTTGAGTCGCGCCGAAGACCATTCTCAACGAGTCTGTTCTCGTTGTGGGGCAACCGTCAAAGAAGACGATTTTGATTGCCGGTCGTGTGGAGCCGACTTATCTTCTGGGGGTAGTCCAATTCCCGCGGCCGGTAGTGGGGGACCGATCGGTCGGAAGAAGCACAAAGGCCCCAAAAAAAAAGAGTTTTTCAAAGGGCTTTGGAGTGATGCGTGGCAATTCCTCATGAAGAACAAAGGATATGCCATCAGAACCAGCATTCTCTTGTTGGTTTTGGTCAGTTTAGATTTGGCATTTGGCTGGATGCTGTGGTGGTGCGTCAATATTCCGCCGCAAATGTTTTGGTTGTTGCTGACGTTTGTCTTTGCCATGGCTCCCATCGGCTGGGTATGGCATTTGGTCACGGAAACAATCAATCATAGTTTGAAAAAGAAAGATGTGTTGATACGCGTCAACTTTGACTTCTTCACAAATGTGGCTTTTGGGATCAAGTTTTTTGTTTGGCAACTTGTCGCAGCGTTCCCCTTCGTCATCGCATTTGGAGTAGGAGGAGGGATGATGATCAAAAACGGGAGTATCGTTCCCGGTGTAATTCTGATGGTGGTTGGAGAACTATTGGTATTTTCGATGTTCCCCATCGGCATGACACATATGGCAATGCCTCAACAAAGGAATGGGTGGTTAATCAACAAAGTCTTGCCCGGTTGGGGGAAATCTTTAGCGGCGGTGGGGTACTGGATTGTATTTCTCGTGGTCACCTCCATTCCTGTGTTGGCCTGCCTTGGGGGGATTGCGGCGACTTCAGGACCGAAAATCACACAATTTGTTGATGTCATGAACGACAACGACTCCATTTATTGGGCTCAGGAACTCGTCGCCGAACGTGAAAAGAAACAGGACGAAGAGCCTTTGGCTCCCAGCGTCATCAATCTTGCGGCTGATGAGCTGAAGGCAACTCCATGGAATAAAATGATCGTGCCGGGGATATTGCTCGCTGTGGCGTTAGTTCTCAGTGGCCCTGTGATCGTGATGAACGCGCGGGTTGTTGGTCAACTTTCATACTATTATAGTGCCGATTGGGATTTGAATACTCTCGAAAAGCAGTTGAAGTACACGGCCAAAGAAGTGACGTACGACAAAAATGGACAGAAAATCGACCCCAACAAAAAACCTGCTTGGGTCACGGCGGTCGTGGGGTTAGTGGTGGTGATAGTCCTTTTCTTTGTCGGGAATTACGTGTCACATCAATTATTTGAAAAGACGTTCCCGTCGGGATTGTTCGGCGGTTCAGCAGGAACCAGCGCGCCAGCCGTGGAAACAGAAACAGAAACAGAAACAGAAACAGAAACAGAAACAGAAACAGAATAGACAGTATTCTCTGGTTGTGGGCAGCGATCAAAATAATCGGTATGACCGTTAAAGTACTCCATGCGTCTCCGACACGGTCAGGTGGGAACGCCGTCATTTCTGCTGCGACAAGTACCGCGAGGCTTCAAGTCGTGATGTCGTCAGGAATTCGAGTGAATCTGAATCCACAAATACCCGATACCTTAAGTTGTGGTGGGACCACTTCCAAAGACGACACTTCACTTGTGCGGCCGGTTCACGGAATTTCGAACCCGGCGTGTCCTGTAGATGCACAGCCTTGAACGATCAAACCTGAACTGAGACAAGTGATGACTCTTTGCGATCATGATGTTACGCATCATGCCGTGTGTCGTTATACAATCCCGGTTCGAGTTTCAGCCGAATGAGGTGATCTCGATGAACCACTCTCACATGCCCGTCCAACATTTTATTGCGCAGCTTGATCGCTGGAAAGAAGAACGGGAACAACGCGACTCGCGTCCTGAATGGTTGCAGCTTTTAATTACCGATCTTGCGGAACTGTTCGACCCTGCTGAAGATGTTGCTCGTGTCGGGTTCGAATGCCTCCCGACCGAAACTGGTTGGGAAGTTGGATTGTTTCTCAGCCGTGTCGAAATCGTAGGAGGACGCTTCGATGGGAAAGCCGAATTATGTCAATTCAGCTATAACCTGAAAGGGCTTCGAGATCGGTTCGATGACATTACCGATTTTCAAATGATGGCTCTGCCGAAATCTGCTCGTGAAGAAGCATTTTCGTTCGTCCAGGTTCGAGGTCTCGTAGAATCAACCCCGGTGAGCCTGAAAATCTTTTCGATTCCTCCACAAGATGCCGGGATCGGTCTGCGGCGACACATGAATGGACAGTGTGAAACCGTCTGAAGTCATGAATATCTCAAGATGAGATACATTATTCTCGACACTTAAAAAACGGCCCAACCTCACACTGATCGTGGGGGCGAGCCGTTTTTTGGATTAAGGTGCAATCACTGTTACGGGTTGAGTATCAGCATTCTGGAACTATCCCAGTTCGTCTCGATTCTTCTTCAGCTCGACTTCCATCTCACGCAATTCTTCATGCTGGATGTAGGAGTTGATTGCACGACGGAACAGTTTATCGTATGTTTTTCGTAGTTGCCAAGTCATGATCGCCAGTGCTCCGGTCATGATCAGCAAGCTGGGTCGTCCAAACGGCGTCGAAATATCAAACAACACATCGGCAGCCAGAAATCCAGCGGCAGCGAGAAGCGTTAGTGTTGTCATGGTTGAAAGAAATGGTCTCATTATCGTGTTCTTTCAGAGGAACTCAGGTGGGAACGGGTGAAGTCGTTCTCAGGAATTAACACCGTCAGTTGCGGAAAGTTACGAGCGACCTTTATTCGGACAAACGAAATTGAGGTGGGGTTCGTTCGCCAAGTCATCTCCGTTGGAAATCATTACCCGCCGCGCGAGTTCGGCAAGAGGGTTTCTCGATTCACGGCAAGCCGTCTCGGAAGAACATCGAATACTGAGCGGGAATTCACTCTTTGCCAGTCAAAAGATCAAAGTACACTTTGCGAATATCGCACGTCATCGTTTGATGCCGAAATATGTCTGTAAACCGTTCGCGCCCCGCTTGCCCCAAGCGATCTCCTAACAAGCGATCCTCCAAAAGAGACACGAGTGATTCCGTCAATTGATCAGTCTCGCCAAACGGCACTAAAAAGCCGGTTTCGTTGGGAATGACAACTTCTTTGGCTCCGTCGATATCAAAGCTTACCACCGGTTTTCCCGCGAGCAAGCCTTGCACTAACACTCTTGCCAAGCCTTCCCACTCACTCGTATGAACGACAATATCCATGGCGTGAATTAAATCGGGAACCTCTTCCGGCGGCACGAGGCCGGTAAAAATGAAATGATCGCTCAAGCCCGCCTCATCGATCTGCCGTTGATACTCTTCCCGCAAAACTCCATCACCGACAAACATATATTTGACATGTGGGTATTTAGGGACGATTCTTTTTGCGGCTTCAATGACGAAGTGATGCCCCTTCAAATGAAACAAGCGAGCAATTTTTCCGATGACAATATTTTCTGGCAGGATGCCGAGGTCTTTGCGAATATCGGCAACGGGTCTCGATGGAGTCAAAAACGGATCGACATCCATTCCGGAATAGATTGTCGTATAGTTTTCTTGCGAGCGAATTCCCGCTTCCAAATATTGATCGCGCATCGCATCACACACCGTGATGAAATGGTCGGTCCTCTTCCCTGCCCATCGTTCGGCTTGCTTATAGAGATTATGTAACAGGGCCGGTTGTCCGTAATGAAACGCGGCCCCATGAATGGTATGCACGACAGGTATTCGGAGTTCTTTGGCCGCGGCTCGACCAAGAATTCCGGCTTTGGAGCTATGCGTGTGCAGAACTTGAGGAGGCGAATCTTTGAGCAACCGGATCAGCGCCCGATAACTTTTCAAGTCATTCCAGGGATGCAACGACCGTCCCAATTCGGGAATGATCTCGACGTTGACGCCCGCGTCTCGCGCAACCGTCAGAAGTTCGCCTTCAGGACCATTATCGACACCGCTGATGAGCGAGACCCGATCTCCGTATTCCTGATGTTGGTCGAGAACCGTCCAAAGTGTGTTCTCCTGCGCACCGCCGACGATCATGCGGGTAATGAAGTGAGCAACATTCAGAGGTGATTCAGACATTCGAAATCAAAAATGATAGAAGAAATAGTTGTTCTATCATGACATCAGGCCCACGTCGAAAACAGTCTCGCGATGGCAAGGAATTCTAAGTCTCATCATTCCAGGACTGGTTTCAGCAGGCTTTCCATAAAATTTGCCAGTTCCTCGTGACCTTTCTCCGAAAGATGTATCGAATCGAGGGTCTTCCCTTCGCCGACAATTGTGGCGAGCAAATACCGTTTGGGGATCAGTTGGACGTTGTATCGATCACAGAGAGTGCGTTGGCTATAAGCAATGTCGTATCGAAAGGGAGGAAGTGGCAGTTCAAACATAAGAATCGTACAATTTGCCTCGGAGAGAGTCATGAGAAGTCGATTCAAACTTTCATGAAACTCTTGAGGCGACGTGCTGCCGAGCAGATCGTTACCTCCTAATTCAATCAGCACTAACTGGCCGTCCAGATTTGCATCTTCAATCATGCTCAAGCCGTCTTTGACGACCGCGCCAACATGAGACAGATCGAGAATGGGGTAATCAACGCGTTCAGCCAATTGTTCCGGCCAAGTGACATCCTTCTCTTCCAGCCCGGCTGTCAGCGAATCGGCGAGAATCACTAACTCTCGGGTTTGTGGTGAGGCAAGACGCGGCAAAAGTACATACGGTAGCTCCAGAACGAGAGCACTCAAGACGCAGACCCAAATCCCGCGCACAGCCATCGACTCTCGATCCGGCAGTGATTCCTTCCTACGAAAAATCCACAGCCAATAGGCGGCCGCAACTCCCTGCATCACGTACCACCAATAGGGGATGGGTGTCATTGAGACCGCAATCAAAATCAACCCTGCCAGCAAAGCAATGGTTTTGAGTATCAGTATTGATCTCTTCCGCGAAGAATTCACCGCGATCACGGAAATCAAAAGCACTCCTACCCAGAAGCTGTATCCACCCGCGATAAATAGAATCAGTGGGTTCATGAGGATTCACTGGGTCTCGATTTTATAATCGGCCACGCTCTTTCAGCATGGGGCTGAGTTCATCGACGAAGTCGTTCACATCTTTGAACTCGCGATAGACGGAAGCAAACCGAACGAAGGCAACCTGATCGACTTCCTTCAGCAACTCGAACACTTTTTCGCCAATCACCATCGAAGGAACTTCTCGTTCAAACCCTTGATAAACTTCCTGCTCGACAGTCGAGATGATTTCATCGATTTGTTCGTTGCCTACGGGGCGTTTGTAGCAGGCTTTCTCCAAACCGGCTCGAATTTTTTCTCGGTCGAAAGGAACTCGCAGACCTTCCTTTTTGATGACCTTCATCGGAGCCTGTTCAATTCGCTCGTAAGTGGTGAATCGACGGGTGCATTGCAAACATTCGCGGCGACGACGGATCTCAGTCGGTTGACTCAATCGTGAGTCAACGACCTTTGATTCTCCATCTCGGCAAAATGGGCAGTGCATGACAGAATTCCTCCGGTATCTCGATCGCGGCTCTCAAATAAAAACCGACAACAACGGCAGGTGTTGAAGTTCCGTTCCAGATCGGATCAGCATACCGCGAAAGAAACCTGTTGAACAGATAGAATCATCCTCTCCACGAAAACCGTTGGTTTTCTAGCATTCCCGAGGGTTCATCGACATTGAGTGGCCGAAAATAAGGCTGCGGAATGAAGGAAATTTCAACTCTTGTTTTCGGCGTTGAACGCCCCGTAGGTGTTTGTCGATCTGATTCTTGCGCCAGCGGTCTTCTTCGACCCATTTCGGTGGTGTCAGATTTATTCCCACGCATTCAGAGCCACCATCAAGTTATGACAGGCTCATTCTCGTTCGAGGGCATTCAAGATCGCATCGCGAGGTTTGACCAGCGAGAAGCCACGACCTGCTTCATCGATGCGGAGATCATGTGTCATTTTATGTTGACTGAGGGCGGCAGTCAGGACGCGGCTCCAGTTTCTTTTGCGGCGTGGATGATCAATTTTTGTCTCTTCGAGCTTGATGCCGACTTTTCGGATGTTGTAGGTGTCGAAGACAACCGGTGTGTCGGTTTGCACCGAGATGGCTTGAGCCACATCAAGTAACGGGGCTTGTGTCAGATTCACTTCCGTGATTTTCAGAAACTTCCCAAACACAAAATCGGGCGACTCCTGAAGTTCCCAACCGAGCGGCCACAATTTTTTCCCACCCTCAATCGGTTCGATGGCGAGTTCGATGGAACCTTTCGGTGTGCGTGTCGGCCAGAAGCCGTAACCGAAATGACGCAGGATGATGGCAAGTGCCGCACCTTGTGCCATTCCTTCAGTCCGTTGCCACTCGGGAAACTTGAGTTCTTTGGTTTCCTTTTTCCGTGCTTCTGTGGCCTTAAGGCTCCACCGGTATGGAAGATTTTCAGGGGCCGGTATCGCAGCCAGACATTCTTCGAGCGTTTTTTCTGCCAGATTCGTTTCCACGGGTTTAGCGAGTGCCTCGAAGATGCCTTCAAATTGTGGTTGGGACAATCCCCAAACCGGTTTTTCCTCGGGAGAACCTTGCGCACCGAACGACTTCAACTCGCGCAGCCATTCCACCAGATCATTCACCTGATTTTTGTTGAATTGACGACGGGGAAAAATCAGTTGGCCTCTGCGATCTAATCCGCCGACCAGTTTGACGATGCGCGTTCGACCTGACATTTTCTCGGTCACGCTGGGATCTTCGGAAAACTGCAAAGAACGAATTTGCACGGAATAGCCATGCTTGGCGAGTTCTCGGCTCCAATATTGACTGTGCTGAGTGGCCGTCGGATCGGCGATCATACGGAACTCCACAATAGTCGTGCGCGGAACGACCTTGCCATCTTCAACCAACTTGGGTGCTTGGGCGGAGATGACGTAATCCGTACCGGCCATCAGAGATAAAGCGAATATGATCAGTCTACAATAAGACATCGGTTCCTCCATGAGTCTGCGAGAGATGGTCCAGAATAACAGATTTTCAGAATTCTCGCATCATCCATTTTCGCTGGGAAGAATCAGAAGAATAGGCTTCCTCCAAACGAATCAGTGCGTCTATATTGAACAAGTTCGTTTCTCTTCTTCACTGTTAGGGAATTTTGATGAGACACTCAACGATTATTCTGGGAACGATACTGATCGTCTCTTCGGTCCATCTTCTGAATGCTCAAGAGACATTGCGAGAAAGGCTCGATGATGCAAACGGCGTCCGCAGCGATGTCTGGGTCTATAACGATATCGAAGCCGCACGCGAACAGGCCCGCAAAGAGAATAAGCCTGTCTTCGTGAACTTTCGTTGTGTTCCTTGTGAAGCATGTGCCGCGTTTGACGCGGATGTGGCAAAAGGAAATGACCGCATTCGTCAGATTGCGAAGGAAGAATTTGTCTCTGTCCGTCAGGTGGAAATGAAAGGAGTCGACCTGTCACTCTTTCAATTCGATCACGATTTGAACTGGGCTGCCATGTTTATTAATGCCGATGGCACCATCTACGCCCGATACGGAACCCAATCGACAGAAGGCCCCGATGCCTACAACTCGATTGAAGGATTGCTGGCCACCATGGAGCGAGTTCTCGAATTACACAAAAATTATCCGTCCAACAAAGTACAACTTGTCGGCAAACGTGGAAATCGTCAGATCGATTCGGCTCTCGATCTTCCTGGATTACAGAACCCGGCTAAGTACAAATCAGAGACGACCCGCAAGAATTGTATTCACTGTCATAACATTCATGATGCGGAGAACTTTCAGGCACAATCGGACGGCCCCATCAAGCACGATCTGTTATGGAGGTATCCGTTGCCCGATCAAATTGGAATTTCAATAGATCGCAAAGATGGCGTGACCATTTCCAAAGTGGCTTCGGGATCACCAGCAGAGAAAGCCGGCTTTCAGGCGGGAGAGAAAATTGAGTCCATGAGCGGTCAAGCAATCACATCGATAGCCGACATGCAATGGATGTTACACCATCTTCCCAATGAGAGTTGCAGCTTGAATGTTGCAGGCAGTAAGGCGGGCCTCAAGACGGTGCCATTACAGCCTGGATGGAAAGAATACGATGTGTCGTGGCGCGGATCGATGTGGTCGATCTCGCCGAAACTGCGAGTCTGGATGCCAATTCTCGCCGCGGCAAAACGTCAGGAGTTGGGAATTGATGATGAAAACACGGCATTGCAGGTGAAGTGGATTAACCGCGGTTCCGAGGGAGGGAAAGGCGCTCTGGCTTCGGGGCTACGTCAAAACGATATTGTGATTGCGATGGAAGGTAAGCCTTTCAAGGAGGGCATGAACCCTAAATCGTTCAATACATACATCAAGCTAAACTATGAAATCGGTCAAGAGTTACCGTTGACGATTCTGCGTAACGGCAAACAGATTGACCTGAAGATCAAACTGGTCGAGTGATCGACAAATTGAGTCGCGACCGTTTCGATTTCAACAACTGTCACACCCAGGGAAATTCGTCGCCGACCAGCAAGCGATAAGCTTCGATGTACTTGTCGCGTGTCTTGGTGACAATCTCAGCGGGCAGCGTTGGTGGAGGGCTGTTTTTATCCCAGTCGGTGGTTTCCAACCAGTCGCGTACAAATTGTTTATCAAACGAAGGTTGCGAACCTCCGGGTTGATATTGATCGGCGGGCCAATAGCGGGAACTGTCGGGGGTGAGAACCTCATCAATGAGAATCAGTTCGCCATCCAGACGACCAAACTCAAACTTCGTATCGGCCAATATGACTCCCCGTTCGGCTGCGTATTCAGAGGCCCGAGTGTATATCCCCAGACTCATTTCACGAAGTTGTTCGGCAGTTTTCGCCCCAACTTCTTTGACCATGCGATCAAACGAAATGTTTTCGTCGTGTCCTTCTTCAGCTTTGGTCGCCGGTGTGAAAATTGGTTCGGGAAGCTGCGAGCTTTGCTGTAATCCTGAAGGTAGATTGATGCCGCAAACCGTCTCCGTTTGTTGGTACTCTTTCCACCCCGAACCGGCGAGAAATCCGCGAACAACACACTCAATCGGAACCACCTCGGTCTTCCGAACAACCATCGAACGTCCTTGGAGATTATCGAGATCGGTTCCATCAGGCAGTTCGAGAATGGAAGGATCTGTGCTGATCAGATGATTTTTGACAGATAATTCATCAAACCACATCAAACTGACACCGGTCAGTACGCGGCCTTTATCGGGAATACCATTGGGCAATACCCAGTCAAAGGCGCTGATGCGGTCCGAAGCGACCATCAGCAAACGATCTCCAAAATCGTAGAGATCCCGGACTTTTCCCTGTTTTTTGGGCAAGCCGGGCAATTCACTGTTCAAATAGGCGGTCGAGGACATCTGATTCCCTCGTGGGATAATAAGGGTTGATTGGCGAGACGTTAATCGGCACTCTAACTCTGTTCCGTTTCTTGAACAACTCTCAATGCGGGACTACACTAAATGCCTTGATTTGAGAGTTCCCTTTCAAGAACGGACAGCCTGAAGGGCCGGACGTTTCTTTACAGTTGATCGCGGTTTAATCGGAATCGCATGGAGATAATCATCGAATGGGTGTGATGCGATTCCAGGTTTCCCCACCCGGTCTTCTCGTCCGGCTTCCCGAATGGGATCAAGCCTATATTACCGGTGCGGATAAACGAGTCTTCGCCTGCCGCGTTGAGGCAGAAGGAGATACGCTTACGGTCTTGCGTCAAAAACAAGATAGTGGCAAGTTACACATTTGCTGGCCCGTAGAAGGGTACGGTCGTCCGGTTGCTTTTACGTGTAGTCTGCCCGAAAGAGAAGAGCCTTTCATTCTCCCTCTCGAACTAGCGCGCGGGAAAGTGGCCCGGCTTCGCGACCAACTGGGAGCTTGGCAAATTGCCGGCATGGTGATCCCACGCAACTTTCATGCGTTACAAAAGGATTCGCAGCATTTGCTCGCAAAAGCTGCACAAAGACAAGATCAACCCGAGGAATGTGGAGAGCTGGCGCAGAAGTCTCTTACGCTCGCGTATCAAGCGGCCGAGTTATTAACGGCAGCCTACACTCAGCAACGGCTGGAAATCTATCGCCGTCGTTCAACACAACTCCCCTCGTTACTAGGTTGCGATTTGGGTGATGTCGTTCCTCAGAAAAAAGACGAAGAAGCGTTCCTGTCTTCCTTCAACGCTGCGTTCATACCTGTGGAATGGCGAAACATCGAGCCGGAGGAAGGCGAGTACAATTGGGATCGTCTCGACGAACAGGTCGAATGGTGCCAAGAGAACAAATTGTTTATGCACGCTGGCCCATTGCTCGATCTTACTGCACAAGGCATGCCCGATTGGTTGTCGAAGTGGAAAGACGATGTTCTGAACATGCAGAGTTTCGTCAGCGACTTTGTGGAAACCGCCATCGGTCGGTACTTTGGGAAAATACGCTATTGGGAAGTGAGCGCCTACGGAAATACTGGTGGGGCATTGGATTTATCCGAAGAACAGCGTTTAACCTTAGTTGCCAGAACACTCGAAATCGCAAGGCAGGTTGATGATGAAATTCAACTTTCAATTCGAGTCGAGCAACCGTGGGGCGATTACTTGGCGGGAGGTGAGCACCGCCTCTCACCATTGCAGTTTATCGACGCTCTCATCCGTTCTGGGGTCGGCCTGACAACCGTGAATGTCGAACTGGGAGTCGGTTTCTCTCCAAGAAAAACTGGCTATCGTGACTTGTTAGAAATCTCGCAATTGTTTGACCTCTGGGGAGGATTGGGGATCCCGTTACAAGTGACGCTGGCCTATCCCTCGACAGCAGGAATCGACCCAGATTCTTACGGCGATATGCACGCCATCGAAACAGATGCAAAATATTCTCCATCAATCGAACAGCAAGCCGAGTGGACACGTAAGGTGGTGCCGTT
Source organism: Planctomycetaceae bacterium (assembly GCA_029243145.1). Taxonomy (GTDB): domain Bacteria; phylum Planctomycetota; class Planctomycetia; order Planctomycetales; family Planctomycetaceae; genus JABURQ01. Next base: position 17,377 of record JAQWSQ010000044.1, read on the forward strand.
GTTAATGGCCAAACAGTCGGTCGTCGGCATTTACTGGACGAACTACGATGATCGCAAACAACATCGCTATCCATTTGCCGGAATGATTGATGCCGAAGGAACACACAAACCCGCGTTGCAGGTTTTCGATCATTATTTGAACGAATTCTGGTCTCAAACGAACGGTTAATGACGTTGACCGGTCGTTGACTTTCGCCTGTTGAGCGTGTCAAATTAGCAAAAGAGAAGACAATATTATTGGCGGTATTCAGCCGCATTGCTCACATCATTTTTCCATACAAATTTTCCACACAAACGACATCTTGAAAGGGACACCATGGCGAGACCAGTCACACTATTCACCGGTCAATGGGCCGATTTACCGCTCGAAGAACTCTGCAAAAAAGCGAACGAGTTTGGCTACGACGGGCTGGAACTGGCTTGTTGGGGCGACCATTTCGAGGTCGATAAAGCACTTTCTGATGATACCTATTGTGCCCGCAAACGCGAGTTGCTTGAGAAGCACGACCTCAAACTCTTCTCCATCTCAAACCATCTTGTTGGTCAGGCTGTGCTTGATAATGTCGACGAACGTCACAAGTCAATCTTGCCAGATTATATCTGGGGTGATGGCAATCCTGCCGCGGTGAACGAGCGAGCTGCAGAAGAAATGAAAAACACCGCACGCGCCGCCCAAAAATTGGGTGTCAGCGTGGTCAATGGTTTCACAGGAAGTAGTATCTGGCATTTAATCTACGACTTTCCCCCCATCCCAGCCGGAACACTCGACGCAGGATTTCAATTACTGGCCGACCGCTGGAATCCGATTCTCGATGTGTTCCAGGAATGCGGCATCAAATTCGGGCTGGAAGTCCATCCCGGTGAAATTGCCTTCGATATCTACTCGGCAGAAAAAGCCTTGCAGGCGCTCGATCATCGCGAAGAATTCGGTTTCAACTTCGATCCGAGTCACCTGATCTGGCAAGGAATCGACCCGGTCGAATTTATTCGATACTTCCCGGATCGTATCTATCACGTGCATATGAAAGATGCGTCCGTCACTCTGAATGGTCGAACCGGTATTCTCGCCAGTCATATTCGCTTTGGCGATGCACGACGCGGTTGGGACTTCCGCAGCGTCGGGCGTGGAGGAGTGCGATTTGAAGAGATCATCCGCGCTCTAAATGCCATTGAGTACAATGGTCCTTTATCGGTCGAGTGGGAAGACAGCGGCATGGATCGAGATCAGGGAGCAAAAGAAGCTTGTCAGTTCTGTAAGAACGTCGACTTCGCCCCATCCAATGTCGATTTTGATGCCGCCTTTGGCGACGACTGATCAATACCCCTCGGCGATTTCAATAATTCCAGATGACTCGGGAGATGGTTCTCCCGAGTTTTTTTATGATGGACCAAATTGAAACAGTACGAGGTTGAGAAAATGGACGTCAAAACAACATCCGACATCTATGACAAATTGAACTCACTCGCACGCGATTTGTGGTGGAGTTGGCAACCAGAAGTTGTCAGTATTTTTCGCGATTTGAACCCAACCAAATTTCGACAAGTCGACCATAACCCGGTTATGCTGCTCGAAGAATACACACGACAAGAACTCGAGAACCGGGCTGCGGAGCTGATGCTCAATTCGCGAGTCAATTGGGCATATCGGCGTTGGCAGGAATATCTCAACTCCCATCAGACTTGGGGGGCCACACATACCGGATTGTTGGGAAATCAGCCAGTCGCCTACTTCTCGGCAGAATTCGGGATCCACGAGTCACTCCCCAACTATTCGGGAGGCTTGGGTGTTCTTTCAGGAGACCACTTGAAATCGGCATCAGATCTGGGTGTCCCACTCGTCGCCGTCGGCTTGCTATATCAGGAAGGAAATTTTCATCAGACGGTGGATGCAGAAGGTCGTCAGCAGGAATCGTATCATCGCATCAATACCGATCATCTCCCGGTAGAAATGGTGAGGACCGAAGACGGTGAGGAAATGGTGATCGCCATCCAGACGCGTGGCGGTGATATCTTCGCCCGGATCTGGAAGGTCAGTGTGGGCCGGGTCTCGCTCTATCTGCTCGATACCCACGTCCCTCAAAATACGGAAGAAAACCAACGATTGACAGACCGCCTTTATGGTGGCGATCAATACAAACGCATTCGTCAAGAACTCCTCCTCGGTGTGGGGGGGGGGGGCCAGAGCCTTACACGCCATGGGCATCACTCCCAGTGTTGTCCATATGAATGAAGGGCATTCCGCTTTTGCTCCGCTGGAATATGTGCGACAACTGATGCACGAAGATGGACGCAGCTACGATGACGCCGTGCGTGATGTCTCCGCCATGAGCGTCTTCACCACACACACGCCGGTCGCCGCAGGACACGACCGATTTGATTCGTCCTTAATTGAAGAACATCTCGGACCGCTCGGCGACATGATTGGTCTCGACCATAACGGCATCATGGGGCTCGGTCGCGTTGATCCTCAAAACTCTGATGAATCATTTTGTATGACAGTGCTCGCGTTCAAAATGAGTAGCTGTGCCAATGCCGTCTCAAACCTGCATGGAGTTGTTAGTCGCAGAATGTGTTCACACTTGTGGCCTTGGAAAATTGAAAAAGAGATTCCCGTCGGACACATCACGAACGGCGTTCATGTTCCCACTTGGCTTTCGGGACAGATGCGGGTTCTTTACGACCGTGTGTTGCCAGGAGGCTGGTCAAACCGTACGGGGGAACCGGAAGTCTGGTCGGACTTTGAAAAGATTTCGCCGGGTGAATTATGGGAAACTCACCAGTCTCTCAAAAATCGCTTGATCCAATTCGCGCGCGTCAACGCCGCTAATCAAGCACAGCGCCGAGGAGAAAATCCCGAGCAGATTGAGCGTTTGCAGTCCGCGTTGGATCCTCGTATGTTGACAGTCGGTTTTGCTCGTCGATTTGCTCCTTATAAGCGGGCCGACATGATTCTTCGCGACTTGTCCGAGTTTCGCAAAATCATCCTCGACTCCGAGCGACCGGTGCAGTTGATTTTCGCTGGCAAATCTCATCCGGCAGACGAAAACGGCAAAGCCATTCTGCAACGTATCTTCAAACTGATGCAAGCCCCAGAATTCAAAGGTCGCGTCCTCTTTCTTGAAGATTACGACATCAACCTCGCCCGACATCTGGTGCAGGGAGTCGATGTGTGGCTCAATAATCCTCGGAGACCGTTGGAAGCTTCAGGAACTAGCGGTCAAAAGGTGGTTCTTAACGGCGGTCTGAACTGCTCAATTCTGGATGGTTGGTGGGCCGAAGCATTTGACGGCGAGAACGGGTTTGCCATCGGTGAAGGACGGTCTCACTCCAATAATGACGTTCAGGACGAACGAGACGCTGTGGCCTTGCACGATGTGCTCGTCAATGAAGTCATCCCCTTATACTACGACCGAGATGACGACGATCTCCCGCAAGCGTGGATTCAACGCATGAAGCGAGCCGTTCGCACTTTGGGTTGGCGATTCAATGCCGACCGCATGGTGATGGACTATGTCCAATCAACCTATGTCCCTGCGGCGGGCGGTGTTTCCTGCGATCTCAACTCGGTGCATTAATCCACATGAAGTCACTTGGGAGGGGACGGCTCGCGCCATTGGCGTCCATCGTTGGCCATCAACGCCATGGCTTTGTCTGGCCCCCAAGATCCGCCCGCATAGGGCAGTGGGCCGGAGTCATCCTTCTGCCAGTGTTCGAGAATCGGAGTCACAAACTTCCAGGCGGCTTCTAATTCATCGCTACGGGTGAACAATGTCGAATCGCCTCTCAAGACATCCAGCAACAATCGTTCGTAGGCTTCAGGCAGTTCGAAGGTGAAAGAATCCTCGTATTCAAAATCCATCATGACCGGATGTATTTGATATTGCATGCCGGGACGTTTGGTGCCGACACGCAACGAAATCGATTCTTTAGGTTGAATGCGAAAGATCAACGTATTGGGTTGCGCTTCCACCATCTCGCACATGTCTCCATCGCACTCGACAGTCGTAAACAGATTTAATGGGGGATGCTTGAACTGAACAGCAATCTCGGTCACTCGTTGTGGTAAGCGTTTTCCGGTCCTCAGATAGAACGGTACACCGGCCCATCGCCAGTTATCAACATTCACCTTCATCGACACGTATGTTTCCGTCTCAGACTGATCGTCAACGCGATCTTCTTCGCGATAAGGCAAGGTGGGCGCACCTTGATGAGTTCCTGCCACATATTGTCCACGAAACGCCCACTCATCGATTTCAGTTCCAGCCGGTTTCAGTGCCTGTAAGACTTTCAGTTTTTCGTCACGAATATCATTCGCCCGAAACAAGGCCGGCGGCTCCATGGCAATCAAACAAAGCAACTGCAACACATGATTTTGGAGCACATCACGCATTGCCCCTGACGCATCGTAAAGCGCACCACGACCTCGCTCCATTCCCTGATCCTCGGCCACAGTGATCTGAATATGATCGACGTGATTCCGATTAAGCAACGGTTCAAAAATCGCATTGCCGCAACGGAAGAGCAAAATATTCTGAACAGTCTCTTTGCCCAGATAATGATCGATGCGATAAATCTGATCTTCTGTGAGCAATCGGCTGAGGTGTGTCGTCAGATCTTGGGCAGATTTTAGATCGGTTCCGAACGGTTTTTCAAACACAATCCGTAACCAGTGGTCGTCATCGCGACCGGGAATCATTCCTTCGGAGGACATATTTTCGATGGCCGGCAAAAACAATTTTGGAGCGGTCGCCATATAGACAACACGATTCGGTTCGATGCCTGCCTCTGCTTCGATTTCCCTCACGCGGTGTTTCAAATTTTCATAATCGTCCTGTTGGGTGATATCCGTTTCAATGTAATAAAGTCGGGACGCGAAAGTTTTCCATACCTCAGCAGTGATCTGATCGCTACGCGAGAACTCATTGACGGCTTGCTCCATTTCGACTCGGAACTCATCGTCAGTTTTTGCTCGCCGTGCGACACCAATAATCGGACAGTTTTGCGGCAAAAAACCGTCGCGCGAGAGTTGGAATAACGCCGGCATCAGCTTGCGAGCAGTCAGATCCCCCGATGCTCCAAAGATGAGTAATGATGCGGGTTCTTTAACGAGATCAGACGCATTGGACATGGGAAATAGTCTTCAGTATTCAAAATTTCGTGAGAGCAGCGCTTGTTAGAATCTATCCTAACTGTTGCGAATTCAGTTTGGTAGAGCGACAGAATGATGAGTTCGCTTCAATGTCTCGGTCTTGTTGTTCACTTCACACGTCGCTGAACGACCCGTAGCTGAATTCGCAAGAATTCAGAAGGACCGATGCTCCCCCCGCATTTCGTCTGAATTCTTGCGAGTCCAGCTGCTCGTCCGTCAAGCCTCGATGTGAAGACGCAAACCTCGGACGAACCGAAAAACAGACTCGAAAAGATCGACCTCTTTGAATAGGCCGCTTCTCGAGTCTGGAAGACTTTCAGCAGAATTAAGTTGATCTACGGGCTGTTAAGCCAGTTCGGCGATCACTTCAATTTCAATCGCGATATTGCCCGGCAAGGAACCCATACCGACAGCAGATCGTGCAGCACGTCCGTTTTCACCCCAAAGCTCGACAAACAGTTCACTGCAACCATTGATCACACTTGGATGTTCGGTGAAATCAGGAACCGCGTTGACCATGCCGAGAACTTTGATAATCCGTTTCACTTTATCTAGGCTACCAAGTTGGTCTTTGATGGTCGCCAGTAAGGCGAGTCCGGTCTGTTGAGCGGCCGCTTTTCCTTCTTCCTGCGTCAGATCGCTGCCGACCTTTCCGCTGATCAAGGTGCCGTCCGATTTGAGTGGACCGTGCCCGGAGAGATAGATCAAGTTCCCGGTTTGCACCAGCGGGCTGTACACTCCGGCCGGTTTGGGGGCGGGAGGAAGTTCGAGTCCCAGTTCGGCGAGTTTTGCGTCTGCACTCATGATGAATACTCCTGATTACAATCGATTCTGTGGATGATGAATTGGCGAGAACTCAGAGTCTAATCGAAACATCGGTCGAAATCTCGCCTCCCACAAAAAATTCGGGGTCAGGGTCGTTCGGCTTTGGAATCAATCCCGTTACACTTGTTCCGATACAATCTGGCGATTCATAACAGGATGCGACGATGGAGACGATTCAGGGACATCTCTACGATTACCCCAAGTATTACGATCTGATTTTTGGTTCGGATTGGAAATCCGAGTTTGATTTTCTTGAGGATGTCTTTGAAAAACACACAGATCGGATGGTCGAGCGACTTTTTGAACCCGCCTGCGGAACGGGGCGTCTTCTGATCAAGTTTGCACAGGCCGGATATACCGTCGCGGGGAACGACTTGAATCCCAAAGCCATCGCCTACTGCAACACGCGACTAGAGCGAAACAATTTCGTTCCAACTGCCTTCGTCGGCGATATGACCGACTTTACGGTTAAGAAGAAATTCGATGCCGCCTTCAACACGATTAACTCCTTTCGACATATCGAGAGCGAGAAGGGAGCGGTCGGGCATCTGAAGTGTATCGCAGACTCTATCTACAAAGGCGGGATCTATATTCTCGGTCTCCATCTGACCCCGACCGTGGGGCCACCGATTCAATCCGAATCATGGTCGGCACAAAAAGGCGCGTTGTGTGTCAACTCGCACATGTGGTCCATCGATCTTGATCTCAAAAAGCGGAACGAACATCTCGGGATGACCTTTGATATCTACACGCCCAAAAAACAATTTCGACTCGAAGATCGCATGAATTACCGGACTTACACCGCCAAGCAGTTTTCTTCCCTGCTGAAAAAAGTCCCTGAATTCGAAACACTGGAAATTTACGACTTTTCTTATGAAATCGACGCCCCCGTCACAATCAACGAAACCTCTGAAGATGTCGTCTACATTTTACGAAAACGATAACCCTTCTTGCGTGGTAGAACACTCGCCTCCACAGGCTTCAAGTTTTATACTAAAACACATCTGCAAATCATCGATTGACGCCGACCTGGAAGTTGTATTGCCATGCTGGAAATAGTCCATTACCCACACCCTGCTCTCCGCTGGAAATCCAAGCCCATTCAGCGTATCGATGCGGAGTTACGAAAAACCGTCGAAGAGATGTTCGAGTTGATGTATGAGTTCAAAGGCATCGGGTTGGCCGCCAATCAGGTGGCGTTACCCTATCGTCTGTTCATCGTGAATCCGACGGGCGACCCAGACGAGAATGATCAGGAAATCGTCTTCATCAATCCCGAAATCTCCCGTCGGAAGGGAAGCATTGAAGGCGAGGAAGGTTGTTTGAGCTTGCCTGATGTGTACGGTCAGGTTCGCCGGGCGAATGATATTGTGGTGGACGCCTTCGATCTTTCTGGCCAGTCTTTTCAATACACACTGGACGATTTACCGGGCCGCGTCGTTCAGCATGAATACGATCACATCGATGGCGTCATGTTTTTCGACCGCATGCAACCGGAAGGGCTCGAAGAGATTCAAACCAAGATTGATGACTTCGAACATCTCTTTCGACAGTCGCAACAATCGGGAGAGACGCCAGCCGATGATGAACTCAAGAAACAACTCAAAACTCTCGAACATTAGACGGCACGCAACTTCGCTGTGAGTGCGCTTACTGCGTTTCTTGAGAAGGCAGTTCAGAGAGCGGGTTTCGGGCACGATATTCAGCAGGGATACCACCCAAATTGCGATGAGCAATCAGCTCGGCGACCATGCTGATGGCAATTTCGGGAACCGTTTGCGAACCAATATCGAAACCGATGGGAGCATACACACGCTCTAACAAATCCGCCGAGACCCCGCGTCGCAACAAGTCTTCAAAAATCAGTTTGATCTTTCGTTTGCTACCAATGAGTCCGACGTACGACGCATCGGTCTGCACCAGATGATAGAGCGCTTCTTCATCGTGATTATGGCCCCGCGTGACGATCAAACAAAGTGTGTTACTGTCGATTTCCAAACTCGGCAAGGCATCCATAAACTCCCCCACCACGAGTTTCTGAGCGTGAGGAAATCGTGCCGCGTTACAGTATTCTGCGCGATCATCGACGATTGTCAGATCGAATCCGACATCGGCGGCCAGCTCGGCAACCTTTTCCCCCACATGACCGGCTCCGACAATCACCAGCTTGCAGCGCTGCAAATACGTGAGGTAAGAAATCCCCTCAACAACATAGGGCCTCGGACGACTGCGAACCGGTTTGAAATGAGCACTCACGGGGCGACTCAAATCGATGTTCGCCATTGTAGCGATCAAAGAATCTTCATGATCGAACAGATAGCGATCGCCGGGATGAGCGTCTTTTAACGCATCACCTTTTGCCTCGATCACGACTGCTTCCGTCAGTCCTGCGCCTTGTTCAAACTGTTGAATGAGAGATTGATAGTACGAGGTGTCGGTCTCTGCACGAATAGGATCGACCAGCATCGTCATTCGACCGCCACAGATGAGACCATCGTCCCAGCCATAATCGGAATCGAGCTGAAAGGTGAGAAGTTGGCGTTCACCGGTTTGAAAAAGTTTGAGAGCCTGACGTTTGACATCGGCTTCGACACAGCCTCCTCCCAACGTGCCGGATTGGGAGCCATCGGGATAGACGAGCATGACGGCCCCCGCCTTTTGCGGCGTTGAGCCTCGTGTTTCTACCAGCGCGGTATAAATGACAGGACGCGATTGTGCAATCGCTTGTTTGAGATCAGAGATCAACTGTTGCATGGATCGAATCAGGGAGAGGAAGGGGGCGTTTCCTCCATGTTAAGCGGAAAAAAACAATCAGGACAGTCCGCGTCCAACTTCCTAACCGGTTTGACCAACCTTTTTGCGAACTCTACCGATCTCTCAGTAACACATAGGGTTAATTGATTGAGAGAAGTGGAGCTTCAATTTTCTCGGGTTCAACCCGTCTCCGAAACAAGCCGCGCAACTCGGAGAAGTCGTCATAAGTCACGAAGCTCATCCAGCCCGTCATCATGATCCAATGAAACATCATCAGGTTCATTGTGAGATCAGTTGTGAGGTGAAAAGTGAGCAACACCAAAATCGTGGCTCGTCGTGTCTTACGGAACCACAAAAGTACCGGAGCAATCAATTCAAGTAGAAGCACCGACCATGTCATCATCTTCAGGATCAATAAATTTTCGGTGATCAGCTCGGGCAGCGGCAGACGCTGAAAATCATCGAGCCGAGTGACATAATACATCGCCGTACCGTCTAACCAAGCTTCTCCTCGCAGCTTTTGCCAGACACAGGCCAGCATCATGGCCGTCATCTGAACCTGAAACAGCCGCAACGGCCAAATCGGATACGGCGTTGAATCTGTTTTCCCAGGCAAGCCGGCTTGTTTGATCTCATCTGGCCCAGGAGCGAAGATCAGGAAGAACGCAAACAGCCGAAAAACAGTATCTTCGCCGTCAAAAATCAGAGTGTTGGAATTGTACAAACCTGATAGCAACACAAACACGCAAAGTGCCGAACACCGAGGATACCAGCCAATCATCAACGAACCGAGACACGCAAACAGAGTCAGAAAATAAGCATCGACTCCCCAGACTGTTCGTGGAACAAACGTCGAGATCTTCCAACTGGAACTCGATAATTGCTCGTAAATATCGTCCGGTATCAAACCCTCTGCACCAAAAAACAGATGGCGGTCTGGCCATAAAAATAGCAGATTGATCGCGAGGAACATGCCGAACAGCGGACGAATCATATTCAGGATTCGTAAATCGCCCGATGCGAGCAGGAATCGGTCAATTGCCGAACAGCATAATTTCAGACTCGGGAATTGCATGGGGATACCAGGAATAGAATCGTTCGGGGTCTCGAAATTGCGGAGTGGTATAGGCTTTTCGCCAATGTTCATCGGGCGGTAATAAGGTCTCGCCCAGATAAATCATGTCGGCCCAACGCACGTTTTTTTGTTCATTTTTAGAAGCAGTTCGAATAATGTGATCACTTAATGCTGGGTACAACAAATGCCCTCGGCTGGTAATCATATTTTCGAAGTATTCGTTGCGTCGAAAGTTTCTCATTCGTTGCCAGTTGGATGCCGTCGTCCAATCGAGAGTGCTCCATCGAGTTTGGGAACCATCTTCCCAACTAATTTCACACTCCAGACGAGTGTTCCAGTGGTCAATGACGGGTGCGAACAGATCCCAATTCCCTTGCCATAAACTGGTCGATTCCAACACGGGATCAATCAGATTATCGACGTGCTTGTGGGCTTCAAAAGTTTGCGGTGTCATTTCAATCAACGACAATGCCCAGAAACCGAGAACGCCCAGCAAGACCAACGGTCGAGAGTGATAAAGAGATGGCGACATTGCCGAAATCCGTTTCGGTTCACGATGATGAAGTCACTGGGAACTTTGTTAAGGAGTCCCCCAAGCCAGAATCAATATCTGATCTCGGTTCATTTGACAACCGGAAATCTCTGACAGGAACAGCTTTCAGACGGCTTCCGACTGTATCGATTGTCGGAATATTAAGGACCAAGAATTAGTGGGCCAGCATCGTTCGCTCGGTTTACACGTCCGTTAACCGGGGGGAGCGCGAAGCCTAGTTTTATCGCCAGCGATGAAATCCCCAAGAAAGTCGCCGAATCTTTTAGGACTCATAAGTTCCACTCGGATAAGAGATTAGGGAATTTCCCCATCCCTAAAGTGATTGTTTCCCCCAAATTGCCCAGTTCGGCACGGCCTCTGCTTTTCATGGGCTTGGGTACCCAAAGTATGCGCGGAGGGTTCCGATGAAAGCCATCGGCTCCGACGTATGGACTAAAGAAATTTTTCGAGAAATGGAGAAGCAAAATGAAGAATTTGCTGAAACGTTTCCTGCGCGATGACGCCGGTTTTGTCATCTCGTCGGAACTCGTGCTCGTGGCCACAATTCTGGTCATCGGCATGATTACTGGTCTTACGACCTTGCGTGATGGTGTCATCCAAGAACTTGGTGACTTGGGTTCTTCCATCGGAAGTGTTAGCCAGTCTTACATGTACTTCGGTGTGACCGGTCACTCATCTTCGACGTCTGGTAGTACTTACTCAGACAACATCGACTTCTGCGATGAACCCGTCGATCCAGCAGATGGTGAGCCTGCTTGCTTGAACATCAGTGTTGTACCGGTGATTGAGCAAGGACCGCCTGCACCGATCGAATGTCGACCGTTGTGCGAGATCGATTGTTTGCGGTCAAGAAAGCCCGTGCGACAACCGCGGCGGGAAAAATATCTGCGATGTTGATCACGGCCATCTGCCCCATTGCCTATTTGGTGATGTTTGTGTTGCAGCCCGAACACATGGGCGTGCTGCTGACCGACCCGCTCGGTCAGATGTTATTAGCCGCAGCCGTCATCATGGAACTCGTTGGCATGGCCAGGGTCGCAATGCTGCTGAAACAGGAAGGGTAAGCAATGTTTGCAAATCTGATCACAGCCGGTGCGTTCCTGGTCATCGCACTTTTCGTATTTATGATGTCAGAAGCCTTCCGTAATGCTCGTCTGCGAGCCCGCGCTTTGGCCGATCTCGACCTAGGAAAAACAGAAGGCGGGGGATCATCCGCGAAACGTCACGCACCTTCGGCATTCCGACGTGCGATGGCCGGAGTGATCCCGCAATTCGGTAGCGAAGTCGAGAAGATTGAAAAGGATTTGAAGCTTGCCGGATATTATCGCCCTTGGGCGTTGGTTGATTACCTCTCATCACGTAACTCATTGATCGTGATGGTTTTGATTGGTTTCTTCGCGTTGGCGGCGTTTGCTCCTCCGGGATCGAAGATTGGCCCGACCTTAATTGGTGCTGGCCTGATTACGGCAATGCTCGGATATGGCTTACCACGACTGATGTTGAGTTCTCAAGCCAAATCTCGTGTTGACCGCATCCAAAGAGGATTACCGGATGCTTTGGATATCGTCCACATGTGTCTTTCAGGTGGTTTATCGTTAAGGGATTCATTTGCTCGAGTGTCACAGGAAATCGAATTCTTCCATCCCGAAATTGCTATCGAGTTTGAAGTCATTCGACGACAATCGGAAGCCGACACCATGTCGAAGGCACTCCGAAATTTCGCCGACCGGATCGATACTCCCGACGTGACGGCACTCGCCTCTCTGGTGACACAGGCCGACAAATTGGGAACTCATGTCGCTGAAGCCGTCACCGAGTTCGCCGTTGGCGTTCGTCGCTCCTTCCAGCAAAATGCCGAAGAACGTGCGAACAAAACGACCATCAAGCTATTGTTCCCGGTGGTTCTTTGTCTGGCCCCTCCGATTTACATTCTCTTGATGGGTCCGCCGTTGCTACAAATGCGAGATTTTATCAAAGAAGGAAACCAGCCGGGTGGTATTCTTGATTCGGCCTCGATGACCGAAGGAGCCGCTGCGTTAACACCTGATGTCTCTGGCGCTTCCGACAACAACTAAAGCACTCAGGTGTTCGCTGATTGACATAGGCGTACTGATCCTGTCCGAGTACGATGAGAATCTCAAGACGACTAATTGGAGATTTTCATGCCTGACCCACTAGAAGACACGGTAGACCTACATGCGACTGAGTATTTTTCTCAAACCATGTTTCATCGCCAGACCACTCCCTGCCGTCTTTCCTTTGGTGCGGTAACCGATGTGGAAAATCCCGCACAGAGAATCAGGATCATTACGCGATCATCCGCCGACAACGGTCCCAGGGAATTGTGTTATCAGATCTGCCGCTGGACGAGTTTGAGAAGTCCGAAGATTTTGCTCACTTATTGCTGGTTGCGGATGGAATTGGAGGGTCCACATTTGGAGAGCTTGCCAGCCGTATTGTCATTCAAAAGATCTGGGAACTTGCCACGCATTCTGCCAGTTGGGTCATGAAGCTCAAAGACTTCGATGCGCAATAAATTCGCGAACGGATCGAAGCATACGCCCAAGCCATGCAGAAGTCCCTCGAAGCAGAAATCGGTTCCGACACAAGAACAGAACTGAGTTTGGGAACCACTTTGACTACGGCTTATGTCATCGGTCTGGATGCCATTATTTCACATGTGGGAGATTCTCGGGCCTATCTTCTGAGTGATGGAGTTCTCAAGCAACAAACCGAAGATCAAACACTCGCCCGTAAGCTGATGAAATTTGGGCACGATGAAGCACAAGTCAGGAAATTTCACAACATCCTGGCAAACTGGTTTGGAACCGGAGTGGTGGGAAATCCGGTCGTCGAAATACGACACCTCAGTCTAAAAGTCGGTGACAAAATTCTGCTTTGCTCGGACGGCTTAACGAAAGAACTCACCGATCTTGAAATTCAGGACATGCTGAATGACTCTGTAGAACCACAAACCATCTGCGATAACTTGCTTGCTGCGGCACTTGAAAAAGGTGGCCGTGACAATGTCACGATGATTGTTGCCGAAGTGGAGAGTGCGAGATAGCAAGAGCGAAGACCTCGCCCTCTGTTGAGGAGCCAATGAAAAGTCGGCATACTTATCCTCTGAATACAGTACCTGCTCTTACACTTCAGATCACTCCCCAACAGACAACGTGCCTTCATGAAAAAAGTTTCCTCGGGCGGTGGTTGGCCCGCCATCAAATACACCTTCACCAAAGCTCGTGAAGCGGGAGGTCTTCTTAAACTCTGGAAGGCGATGCGATCCCGCAATGCCTGTAAAACCTGCGCCCTCGGTATGGGTGGGCAAAAGGGAGGAATGGTCAACGAGAGTGGTCACTTCCCTGAAGTCTGTAAAAAATCGATACAGGCGATGGTGGCCGATATGCAGGGAGCCATCACAGACGACTTTTTTTCCACCTATTCCATCCAACAACTTCGGCATTTTTCACCAAAAGAAATGGAGCACGCGGGGCGACTCACCAAACCGATGCTGTTGGTGAAAGGTGAAGATTACTATCGCCCCCTCTCGTGGGAGGAAACTTTCGACAAAATTGTCGGTCAGTTGAAAGCCGTCTCTGCGGACGAGACGTTCTGGTATTTTTCGGGACGCAGCTCTAACGAGGCGGGTTTTTTGTTACAGATGTTTGCCCGTCTCTATGGGACGAACAACGTCAATAACTGTAGTTATTACTGTCATCAGGCGAGCGGCGTGGGTCTTAACTCTGTTCTCGGGACTGGAACGGCCACCATTGTCCTCGAAGATGTCGAACATGCAGATCTGGTGTTCGTGATTGGTGGGAATCCCGCCAGCAATCATCCGCGTCTCATGACGACTCTCAAAAATGTCCGCCGCAAAGGGGGCGAGGTCATTGTGATCAATCCGGTCATTGAGACCGGCATGGTGAATTTCAAAGTCCCCAGCGACCCGTGGAGCCTCATGTTTGGGACTAAAATCGCCACAGAGTACATTCAACCACATATTGGTGGTGACTTGGCATTGATCACCGGGATCGCCAAACGAGTGGTCGAACTCGGAACGCACGATGAAGAATTTTTGAACGCTCACACTCATGGCTGGCCCGAATTAAAAACACGCCTAACCGAAACCGAATGGCCAGAGATCATTGAAAAATCAGGGGTTGAGAAAGCCGAGATCGATCGCATTGCTGAAAAATATTCCGCCGCCAAAAATGTCATTTTCTCCTGGACCATGGGGATTACTCATCACCATCATGGTGTCGAAAATGTGGAGGCGATTGCCAACCTTGCGTTATTACGAAAAATGGTCGGTCGACCATATGCCGGCATGATGCCTATTCGCGGGCACTCCAATGTTCAAGGAATCGGGTCTGTCGGCGTTACGCCGAAACTGAAAGACGCCGTCTTCGATCGCCTGCAATCACACTTTGGTGTCGAACTGCCAACGAGCGAAGGACTCGACACAATGGGCTGCATGGAAGAAGCGCACGCCGAGCGTTTGAAGATCGGTTTTAGCTTGGGAGGAAATCTTTATGGATCAAATCCGGCTTCTAAGTACGCGGCAGAAGCTCTCCAGAAACTGGATCTTTTAGTGTATATGAACACGACATTGAACACGGGGCATGCTTGGGGAACGGCGAAAGAAACACTGATTCTTCCGGTACTGGCTCGCGATGAAGAACCTCAACCAACGACACAAGAGTCCATGTTTAACTATGTGAGGGTCAGTGATGGCGGTCCTGCCCGACATGTCGGGCCGAAGAGCGAAGTCGAGGTTATTTCTCATATTGCCAATCGAGTTCTTCCTGAGAGCCCCGTGGATTGGTCGGGCATGGAACACACGAGCCGTATTCGTGAAGCGATTGCGGAAATTATCCCGGGATTTGAAAAGATCAAGAAGATCGGAGAAACCAAGGAAGAGTTTCAGATCAGCGGAAGAACTTTTTACGACCCGCAATTTGCCACGGCAGACGGCAAGGCCAATTTACAAACACACGAACTCCCAACTCCCCATCAACGCGAGAATTGCGTCCGGTTAATGACGGTCCGTAGCGAAGGGCAATTTAATACGGTCGTCTATGAAGAGTACGATCTGTACCGCGGAATTGATGCACGAGATGTGGTGCTGTTGCACCCTGATGATGTCACATCGCTCGGGCTTAGTGACAGGCAACGAGTCACCGTTCATAGCGATGAAGGCAATCTGCCAAACATCGAAGTGAGGGCGTGGGAAAAGATCAGAGCCGGCAATGCTTTGATGTATTACCCGGAAGCCAACATTCTCGTGCCGAGATCAACCGATCCTCGGTCGAAGACTCCTTGCTTCAAATCGGTGTTAATTTGGTTTGAAGCATAGCATCGTTCAAGTTCAAACCTGTCAGGGGAGTTTCCCCACCACTTCTCCGCCCGCTCGGGTCAGCAGTTTGAGCCAGGTGGCGGGAGAAATCGTATCGGGTAGAGTTTGGGCCGAACCATCTGCCCGTAAGAGATAGAACACTTTCGCGTCCTGAACGACATCCCAACGCAAACCGGCGAACGGCTGGTCCATATCGATCGGCAAATCGTCCGGCTTGGTCCAGATGACTGAGTGATCATCACAGTGTTGGATGACCCATCTGTGATCTCTGAAAACGTGATCCCGTTCTTGGTTCCTGTGGTGATGGCGGAGCCGTCCGGCAGGATGGGGAAGACGTAGCCGGTTTTACCTTTCCCGGCAACAGTAGAGCCGGGGACGGTGAAAATCTCGGGAATCTGCGCGATCAATTGCTTGTTGTGCTCGCTGTCCCACGGCTCGTCCAGATGAAATTTTTGATAGAGTGGCGTCTGGTCGAGGTAAGGAAGCAGGTGGACGCGCCAACTCAATAGCGGCTGCCCCTCTTGGCTATAATTTGCGTGCGCGGGAAAGACATTATGCTTATTATGCCAGTTATGTATTGCAAGGCCGAGTTGTTTGAGGTCGTTGACAATCATGCTTTGCCAGCGTGCGGTTTGCTGGCGATTCACAATGGGTTTCAGCAGTCGCACGAAAGGCTCGATGTTCTGCTGATCGGCTTCGAATTCGAGCGACAAGCGATTTTCCGTGCGATTTAATTTCAAGGTTTCCACGATCTTGTCAAACCCCGGAACGGGTATCTTCTTCCGAGCGAGCTTCGCCACAACACCAAGCGATTGATGCTGGATCAGCAACAAGCTCTCGGCGGCTTCGTCGTTGCGGGAATGGATCTCCAATCGGATGCGGGGCATCGGTTCGATTTGAACTCCCACTGTCGCGGACTGAATGCCCTCTGACAATTTTCTGCCGTCGAGTTGCTCTACCGGCGAAGGCAATGGGGGGACCATTTC
This sequence comes from Planctomycetaceae bacterium, assembly GCA_029243145.1. Taxonomy (GTDB): domain Bacteria; phylum Planctomycetota; class Planctomycetia; order Planctomycetales; family Planctomycetaceae; genus JABURQ01. The sequence continues at coordinate 34,078 of JAQWSQ010000044.1, forward strand.
GCGAATGGCACGCAATTGATCGCCTGACGGACAATAGACAAGCTGCACCGGATCGGCTTCGGCACTGGCCAGTGCCGAAGCCAAGTGCGGACGGGGAACGATATAGCCGGATTTCAGGTTTTTGAGGATCTGATGATCGCCGACAAACAGAAATCCGTGGAACGTTTCGTATTTCCAGTCAGCAGTGAGACTATATTGCTCGGTCATATTCCGCAGTAAGAAGAGAATCTTTTCGGTTTTCGCTAATTCGCGAGAGTCGATCAGGAAATACGGTCCGTACATGAAAATTTCGAGTTCCAGCACCATGTAAAGATCGGTGACACCGGCATCAACGAATTCAGCATGCGCTTTCTGAAATTGTGAAACCATCGCTTCTGTCTGTTTGTCGACTTCGTCATTCTCACCGAAATACTGCCCAGCCAGTTTCGTAACTGGCTCGAGGTCGATTTGATCGACGCGAATGCGAACGAATGCAATGGCCGTGTCAGTGAGACAAGAGGCAACTTTCGGTGGATGCGAATTTCCCTGCGCTGAGAGTATCAGCGTAGAAAGAGAAATGGCAATGATTGATAACAGTGTCGTGAATAAGCGGGGCATATTCAGTCTCCCGAAGGAAGGAAGGTGTTTGGATTTGATGAGAACGTGAATTTTCGCGGCTCAACGTTTCTCTTGTGTTCGCTCTGCGTTCTTCAATTGAAATTCCCACCATGATCTCCGACCGATGTTTTCAGGAACAGTAGGAACAATCAAAAAGGCGTCACCTTTAGTCGTTCGGTATTCGAAGGGTTCACCCGTCAGCGGACATTCCTTCGGAACGGGAACGACGGTGATCTCATCTAACGACTGGGGAAGCTGGCCATGATTCTCGGCGGCGTGCATGCGGATCGCTTCGAGAACCATCAGGCCATGAATTCGAGACTTCGATCTTAGTGCAGCAGCACGGAGTTGAGCGTGAGCAGGTAACAATGTTGTAGCGATTGGAAATGGCTCACTTTGTTTTTTCCGTTCTTGGTTGAGTCGATCTTGTTCTCTACGGAGGCGCTCACTATTTTTCAATTCGAGATCAGGAAGGTAAGACCATTTGAGAGCTTCGTCAAACAGAGAAAGCGTGATGTGCTTTTGATAAATTGCCACCACTTGGCCCACAGGCATTTTCTCCAGTTTTTCCTGTTTCCAGCCGAGAGTAATGAGTTCGCGTTTCGCGATCGGATAACTTCTGATCGAGACCGCAAAACCCACCAAAGCAGGATCGATGATCGGATGATCGTATACCGCGCCAAAAGCAACAAGAACCTCGATAGTTTCTCGCATCAGTCGCGACCATCCTTCCACCGAACGATCCGTGTGTTCGGGTTCCCTCAGAATTGGAAAGGATTTCTCTGCGAGAGAGGCCTCATTTTCCAGTACCTCCTCGATGGAAACGAATGGTTCAGGAATAGTGGCCAGTGCCCAATACAAATTAGGACAATTAGTTTGCGTAATAATATCTTTGAGATTGTGCGACCCGATGCTAACTTGAGAATATGCAACGAAAGTAGACATTGAAAAAGGTTGCTGGGCGAGATCCCGAGCCAGCTTGAAATGCTGCTTGTGTAATTCGAGAGCTTCTTCAATTCGTCCTTCCGCTGCAAGTAATCTCGTTTTGACATCGATCAATCGAGAAAGCCCACGTGCAGATTGTGTTTCTTGGATGATAAAACTGTAAGGGTCTTGGTTTTCTAGTCGTCCAACTTGCCAGTCCCATGTCGTTTGATTGCGGTAAGCCGCGATTTTGAGATTGTCGAGGGCATAGTTGGATGTTTCGCGTTCGATTCGTGCTTTGAGCTTTGGTTCGAGAAGATCACTAAGTCGCTTTTCCTCCATGTCGTCCATGAGTTGAAAGAATTCCTGTCGCTCTCCGTCCAATCTTGAATCCCATTCGAGAATCGCACGATAATAAAAGGGGACCGAATTTCCGGGCTGTAACTCACCCCGCGAGGGATAGAGCCGGTATTTCAGCGCCGGAATTGGCTCGGGAGCTGAGGAATACTCGACGCGATAAAGCTCCGGGAGATCGTCGCGACGGCGTTGCTCCGCTTCGGAAAGTTTCCCTTTGTTCTGCGACTGTGTCACACCGGGAGTCGGGATGGCCCGATGAAGCTCTTTGTCACTTTGAGCCAATCCGACGGCAGGCAGCAGGGTGACGATGAGAGCAAGTACAATGTGCTCGATGGCGTGGAATTCTCTCATGGCTGCCTTTCGTTGCGGAGTTCGAGGTGGTTCGACGGACACTTATATTTGGTTCCAGAGGTCTTCGTCCCACGCATCGCGGAGACGCAGCGGCGGGCGTTTCTCCAGGTTTCGCGAGGAGTTCGTGTACCGCTCGAAACGCGGTTCGGGAAGCGAGTCGATCCCTTCTCGCAGCAGGCGATTGCGGAGTTCGAGATACGAGAAAGGCCGATCCAGACTCGCAGTTTCGGAGAAAACCCAGCGAGTCAGCGGGGTGATGAAAGGTGACTCATCGACTGCAAAACCATCGCTACGGTCATCCGACTGAGCGATAGTTTCCGAGTCGGATTCGGTCCGTGAATTTTCTGGCGTCTCCTGGACCTGTGCAACTTGAAGTGGCTCCGCTGGAACGGCTGGTTCCTGTTGCACAAAGTCCGCCGCTGTCTTCTCTGCAGTGTTGTTTGATACATTAAGTGCCAAGAAGGCACACACGCTCGCGGCTACGGTGGAGAGTTGCCAGCGACGAAGTTGTCGGCGAGATTGTCTGATCGCCGCATCGTGTCCCGTCCGATACATCAGGTTAGAAAGATTGAGTTCCGGCGCGGCTGGCTGAAGTTGCTGGAGCGCGCGTTCAAAATTGTGTTGTTGGTCGTTTACGGATTCGAATTCGGACATGGGATTCCTGCCTGTTTTCGTAATTCGTCAATCGCTGTCTGATACAGACGATGACAGGTACTACTGGAAGATTGGGTCAGGTCGTCGATTTCCGTGAAGGTCAAGTTACTCCACAAGCGGAGGACGACAACCTCTCGTTGACCGTCGGGGAGTTCTCGAAGTTGTGATGTGATCAATCGTGCGTCGAGCTGGTTTTCCGGGTTTTCCTCGAACCAACTCTCCCTCGTTTGTTTTTTTATCTGTTCGTATCGATCCCGACGTTTTCGAGATTGCCTGGCTGAAATCGATTTGTTGCGGACGACCTTGTACAGCCACGCCGACAAGTTCTCGGGGGGAGAGGGTTGCCGAAACAGTTCGAGAAACGTGTCCTGAACGATATCTTCAGCCTCGGAACAGAATTGCGCGGCATAAATCGCCAACGGTCGTGAATACCGTTGCAGCAAATCATTCCAGACGTCAGGGGACCATTCAGTCACTCGTTTCTCCCGAGTTCACTGTATTAACGCCAGTCGAGGCGTCTCGTCCCAAGCGATTTCTGAAAAAAGCGAAAGAATCCCGTCAAAAATCAGCCAGCAAACCTTCATTCCGCAGAGACTTCGACGGTGGTATCCACAGCGACTTTGGGGATGGCAACTTTCGCGAATCCAGAAATCCCAATAATGATGGCCGCGAGCAGAAGAAGAATGCCCAACCACTTTTTCGAGTTCTGGCGCATCGGTTCAAATTTCTCAGAACGCCCCGTCAGTGCCGAAGCGAGAAAAAAGACGACGAAAGCCAGTATGATCTTGGTGCCGATCAGAGCATGGTAAAGAGGTTGTCCATCATGGAGCGGAATCGCTTTCACATAATTGTACAGTCCACTGATCAGAATCAAACCGATTCCCATGCCGACAATCTTGCGCCAGCGAGAGAAGACTTTTTCCTTGAGGGCTTGATGCTGATCATCGGGGAGTTCAGCCGCGGCCGGCATCAAGGCCAGTCGCATGAATGCTGATCCACCGATGAGGACAATGACGGTACCGATATGTGCCCAGCGCGAGATTACGTTAAAAAAAAGTTCGAAATCCATGAGTCTTATTCCTGAGTGTCGGCGTGCCGACGAGTTATGAGTTTAAGCGACACTCTGATTTAGAGTGTCCAACCATCTTCCAGCACGGCAGATCGTTCTGTCACCACGATGCCGTCCCTGAGATGAACGACTCCGCGGTCATCGGTTTCGGGCTGATCTTCACCGGCGATCAGTTTCACGTTCTTTCCGACTCGGCAATTCTTGTCGATGATGGCGTTTTCAATATGTGAACCATCACCGATTCCGACCGGGATGTCACCGCGAGAGTGCATCGCGGCGAGTTCGCCGGGAGACTCGTGGAAGTCGGCTCCCATGATGATCGAATTTATGATAGTCACATTGTCACCGATGCGACAGCGTAAACCGATGACACTATTTTCGATAACGGTCCCTTTGCCGATGATACAACCGTCTGCGAGTAACGAACGGCTGACGGTGGTTTCATTGAGTTTGGTGGGAGCGAGAAAACGTGCGCGGGTATAAATCGGTTCCTTCTCGATGACAAACTCGAAGGGAGGTGCTTCGCTCGCCAAATCGAGATTTGCCTGATAGAACGACTTGATGGTTCCAATGTCTTCCCAGTATCCATCAAACATGTGGACCTGAACGTGAGTCGAATCGATACACGCCGGGAAGACTTCTTTTCCGAAATCTTCGTGATCAGTTGTTTTCAACAGTTCCAAAAGTTTATCGCGATTGAACAGATAGATGCCCATGCTGGCGAGGCAATCGAGGCCTTTACTTACGATGCCTTGCGAGTCGAAGAACTCGGGAGGCATGCGTACATCGTCCATCTCTTCATCGGTTTGCGGTTTCTCTTTGAAGCCGAGAACACGTCCTGTATCGTCCAGTTTCATAATACCAAACGATTTGGCGTCTTCTCGATCTACGGGAAGACCGGCAATCGTCACTTCGGCACCTGAGTTGACGTGTGTTTGCAACATCTTGTGATAATCCATGCGATAAAGCTGATCGCCGGAAAGAATCAATACATACTCGATGCCATGTTGTTCGAGATAACGAATGTTTTTGCGCACTGCATCGGCGGTTCCCTGATACCAATCAGTTCCTTCCAGAGTTTGCTGTGCGGCGAGAATTTCGACAAAACCTCCGTTGAAGTGATCGAACGAGTATGTTTGTCGAATATGGCGATGCAAACTCACAGAATTAAACTGTGTGAGCAGATAAATGGAATTGATACGGCTGTTCAAACAGTTAGAAATCGGAATGTCGATCAGGCGATATTTACCGGCCAACGGAACCGCAGGTTTGGAACGATATTGTGTGAGGGGGAAAAGACGTGTCCCTTTTCCTCCACCCAAAATCACACTCACCACACGACGCATATCAAGCGGCTTGGCCATCTCATTTTCCAACTGTATCAATGATTGTTAATCGAATGCAGAGTCTTCTTTTTTCGCGGGTACTCACAGGTTAATCGACCCTTCCGATGATCGCAATGAGTGACTTTTCAGAAGCGAACCAAACCGCCGGCAGAGAGCGTTCAATCCAGCAATTTTTCTGCCAGCATGGCAAATCCCCGCAGAGACAAATTGGGAGTGAGTTCAAAATCATAGAGTTCATCGGCAAAAAGTGACGCACCTCCACCGGTGAGCAGGCGAATGGCTTGGGGATATTCCCTCGAAATACGACCGGTCAATTCGCGTATCGCACCGATCTGTCCCCAATACAACCCGCTGCGAATTGCTTCGCGAGTTTCTTTACCGATCGGTCCTTTTGTCTCTGATTGCAATTCGTCCAGAGGGATGAGTGGCAAGAGTTGGGTGTAGTGATGCAGGGCATTTGCAGACAGTCGGAGGCTAGGGAGAATTGCTCCTCCCTGAAAGACCCCCTCCTCGTCGATAAGGTCAACCGTTGTCGCTGTCCCGGAATCCACCACCAGTGCCGCTTGCTCCGCCTGACGGAGTTGGTTAGCCGCGATTGCGTTGAGTAAACGATCGATACCAACCTTCTCGGGGAAAGAGACATTCGTTTCAATGCACAAGAGGTTTCGATCTCGTAATGCAATTGGGACGGCAATCGATGTTAACGACCAATCGAGAATGAGTGTCTCGACGCCACCCGGTGATGAACCGGTCGCGATGGCTGGCACCTGTTGATCAAATCCTTGGGCCCATTCGAGAAGCACAGCGGTATTCAGAGGCTGCGAGACATCCTGAGTATGGCAAGTGTGATAACTGGGGAGAACCGAATCGTCAGCGCGGTCGAACAAACCCGCCTTCAAGCGGCTATTACCCACATCAAAAACAATCAGCGGCGATTCCAAATTGAATCACCCCTCTCTTAAGGCACTCAGGATATCGACGACCGCGTCGCGACCATCAGCAAACAACATCAAGGCGTTATCGGCGGCAAACAGAGGGTTCGGCACACCGGCAAAACCCGGACTTAATGATCGTTTGACGACAACCACGGTGCGGGCTTTATGCACTTCCAAAATTGGCATTCCCGAAATGGGACTGTTTGGATCATTCTGAGCATCAGGATTCACCACGTCGTTCGCACCCACAACAATCACAACATCGGTTTGTTCAAAAGTCGGATTGATGATGTCCATCTCTTTGAGTTGTTCGTACGGAATATCGGCTTCCGCCAGCAGCACATTCATATGACCCGGCATACGACCTGCCACCGGATGAATTCCAAACTCAACTGTGACATCATGCTCGGTCAGATAATCGCTGAGATCGCTCACCGCATGCTGCGCTTGAGCCACCGCCATTCCGTAACCGGGAACAATCACCACTCGCGATGCGACTTCTAACATCATGGCAACCTCGTCAGCCGAGGTCGATTTCACATTGGCGTACACAACGTCAGCATCTGGCCCGTCACCACCGGTCGGTTGTAGCTTGCCGAACAAGACACTACCCAGGGAACGATTCATGGCCACGCACATGATCTGCGTCAAAATGAGTCCCGAGGCGCCAACTAGAGAACCGGCGACTATGAGCAGATTATTTTCGAGCACAAATCCCGTCGCGGCAGCCGCTAAACCTGAATACGAGTTCAACAAGGCAATCACAACCGGCATATCGGCACCGCCGATGCTGATGACCAGAAAGATTCCCAGCCCCAAAGAAAAGGCGACCATCAACCAATAGTAAAGGATGGCATGTTCGGGCTGTTTAAAGACGAGAAACGCGAAGAATAATCCCGCCAGAAATAACCCTAAATTCAGCAGCTTTTGTCCGCTAAAGCGAATGTCCTTGATGAATTTGAGCCCCTGTAATTTCGCGAATGCGATGATTGATCCGGTAAACGTCACCGCACCAATCAAGCCGGAAACTGCCGTCGCAATCAGGACTGATGCTTGCGGAGAATCATCCACCACAATCATCAAATAAGCCCCTGCAACCAAGACAGACGCCAAGCCGCCAAATCCATTGAACAACGCCACTAACTGAGGCATTGCCGTCATCTGAATGGTGTAAGCCAAATAGCAGCCGGCAACGGTACCAATCGCGATACCGATGACAATCAACGTCCAATCGAATTGCTCCGATGCAAACAGTGTGACCACCACAGCGAGAAACATGGCCAGCGAACCGAGCATGTTACCGCGAACGGCAGAACGGGGATGAGTGAGTCCTTTTAATCCAAAGATAAAAAGGACAATCACAGCGATGTAACTGAGGTCAATCCAGGTCGAACTCACAGAATTAACCCTTCTTCTTGAACATGCCCAGCATGCGATGTGTCACAAGAAAACCACCCACAACATTCATGGTGGCAAGAATGATGGCCAACGTTCCGAAAATACGAACCAGAAACGGCTCCCCAGCAAGTGCTGTCAGTAACGCACCCACCAGCGTAATCCCCGAGATGGCATTCGATCCCGACATGAGGGGAGTGTGCAACATCGGGGGAATCTTGGTGATGATTTCAAAACCAATAAACACGGCAAGGACAAAAACGGTGATGAGTAGAATCAAAGTGCTTCCACTAGCGGCGGCGTCTGTCATCGATTCCGTAGGCTGAGTCTCTTTGGCTAGAATCAGTATTTGAGACAGGTTCACGATTCAGTCTCCTCCTTTATTATGAGATTCAGAGTTTTCCTCTGAATGATTTTCAGTCGTTTCTTGATCTCCGCCAACTGGCTGCTCGACGGCAGGTGTTTCTTCCGGCTTGGGAGGATTCAATGGTTCCAGGCCGAGAGCTTCGCGGATTCGGGCATTGACGACAGCCCCCTCACGTGTCAGCAAAGTGTCACGTACGATTTCATCTGTGATGTCGGGTTGATGCAGCCCAGTCTTCTGTAAATGGAGCAGGAATGTTTGTACGTTTTTCGAGTACATTTCACTGGCATGATAGGGTACTAACGCCGGTATGTTGACGGGTCCCATGATCTTCACGCCGTTGATTTTAACGGTTTCTCCCGCTTTGGTCAGTTCGCAGTTTCCTCCGCGCTCGGCAGCTAGGTCAATCAAGACCGAGCCCGGTTTCAATGCGGTGACCATATTTTCGGTCACGAGAATCGGAGCTTTCCGACCGGGAATCGCAGCCGTGGTGATGACCACATCACTCTCGGCGATCACTTTTTTCATTGCTTCTCGTTGTTTGCGAAGGAACTCTTCGCTCATTTCTTTCGCGTAACCACCTTTGCCTTCGGCTTGTTCGGTTTCGAGATCGAGTTCGATAAACTTGCCACCAACCGACTCGACCTGCTCTTTGACGACCGGACGGACATCGTAGGCATATACGACTGATCCCAATCGTTTCGCGGTGGCAATCGCCTGTAACCCGGCAACTCCTGCCCCCATCACAAAGACGCGGGCCGGCTTAACCGTTCCGGCAGCCGTCATCATCATCGGAAACATTCGAGGAAGTTCATTGGCAGCGAGAAGTACGAGTTTGTAACCTGCGATGGTTGCCATTGATGACAGCACATCCATGCTCTGGGCACGAGTGATTCGTGGTAACAGTTCGAGCGAATACGCATCGATTTTCTGTTCGGCCAGTTTGGTGATTTCAGCGGGGTGGCTGAGTGGATCGAGGTGACCGATCAGCACTTGCCCCGGCTTCAAACGCGAGAGATCATCGCTGCCCGCTTCAACATTCGCACCGCCCGCTCTTACACAGGCGATGACATCGGCCTGAGCGAAGACCTCGTCGCGCGAGCCGACAATCGAGGCTCCCGCGTCTCGATATTCTTCGTCAGTAAAACCGGCAGCGAAGCCGGCTCCCTTCTGGAGAACCAGTTCAAACCCGGCTTTCGCAAGGGGTTTAATGGCCGCAGGGACCAATGCAACGCGCGTTTCGCCTGGGAATGTCTCAGTAGGAACGCCGATTTTGAGTTGTGTTTCACCCGCAGACATCTGTAAAACCGATCTGTCTCGCACGGAAAAGTGTTGGTATCGAATGTTTTATAGCGTATCGGGAAGCTCTTCTCCAGCAAGTGGGGCTGTTATCTCCCGATGGTTTCCCAGGTGGAAGATACTCAACCTGCGTCGAGTGAGTGTTGGATTTGGCAGTCGGCGTCATTTGCAGTACCCTGTTCTGCCAACTTGACAGTCACATCGTCTCACTCAGTTTTCTGAGAAATCATAAGGCTATTGACAGCAGTTAATTACATCGACATGCAAAGGTATGGCACAGTGATTGCATTTTCGATGCTCGTCTCGCTGTGTACCGTCAAAACGACGGGGAGCGAATCATTCATAATTGACCCGAGCGTTTCCAACGGCGGAAACGACGAACTGACATAACTGGGCCTGACACCAAAGCAGAGGATATAACGTGGCTAAACTGCTGACCTTTGACGACGATGCCCGTGCAAGTCTCCTGAGCGGAGCCTCCAAACTCTCCAAAGCTGTCTCCAGCACTCTCGGCCCCCGTGGTCGTAACGCTGTTCTCGACAAAGGCTGGGGAGCTCCCAAGGTGACCAAAGACGGCGTCACCGTTGCGGAAGACATCGAACTGGAAGACCCCTATGAAAATATGGGAGTCCAACTCATTAAAGAAGTCGCCTCGCGAACGAATGACGTCGCCGGCGATGGAACCACCACTGCGACAGTGCTGGCTGAGGCGATTTATCGTGCCGGCCTGAAATACATTGCCACTGGAGCTGATCCAATGGCGATGACTCGCGGTGCTCAAAAAGCTGTTGCCGAAGTCATCGAGCAACTCAAGAAGCTCTCGAAAGCCGTCAAAGCTGACGACAAGAAAGCCATTGAGACTGTCGCGACTATTGCCGGTAACAACGACCCGACCATCGGGAAAATCCTCGCCGACGCCTTGATTAAAGTTGGCAAGGATGGCGTGATCACGGTCGAAGAAGGTCGTGGGACCGAAACGTACGTCGACTTGGTCGAAGGGATGCAGTTCGAGAGAGGTTATCTCTCTCCGCACTTCGTGACCAACGAAGAAAAGCAGACCGTCGAATTGTCCAATTGCAAAATTCTGATCCTCGAAGAGAAGATCGGCAATGCCAAGGCACTTGTCCCTTTGCTCGAAAAAATCTCTGAAAGCGGTCAGCCTTTGCTGATCATTGCAGAAGATATTGAAGGCGAAGCATTGGCGACTCTCGTCGTGAACAAGTTGCGTGGAATTTTGAATATCGCGGCTGTCAAAGCTCCTGGATACGGTGATCGTCGTAAAGCAATGCTCGAAGACATTGCCGTTCTGACCGGTGGAAAAGCGATCTTCAAAGACTTGGGGCTCAAACTCGAAAATGTCGAAATTTCTGATCTCGGTTCTGCCAAGAAGATCCACATTGACGCTGATAACACGATTGTCGTTCAAGGTGGTGGTAGCAAAACAGCGATTTCTGGTCGTGCCAATTTGATTCGTCGCGAAATCGATCAGACCGACAGTGACTATGATCGCGAAAAGCTGCAAGAACGACTTGCCAAGCTGGCTGGTGGTGTCGCACAAATCAACGTGGGAGCCGCCACTGAAACCGAAATGAAGGAACGTAAAGACCTGATTGACGATGCACTCAATGCAACACGTGCAGCCGTTGAAGAAGGAATCGTTCCCGGCGGTGGAGTTGCTCTGCTGCGTTGTGCAGCAGGTCTGGAAGACTTTAAGTTGAAAGGTGACGAAAAACTTGGCGTCGCTTTGGTGCAAAGTGTTCTCGAGATGCCTTGCCGCAAGATCGCCGAAAACGCCGGTCTCGATGGTGCAGTTGTCGCCAACAACATCAAGAAGCAAAAAGGCAAAAACTACGGATACGATGCCTTGAACGATAAGTATGGTGACATGCTCGAATTCGGCGTTGTCGATCCTGCGAAGGTCGTTCGTTCTGCTCTTCAAAACGCAGTCAGCGTCGCTTCGTTACTGTTGACTACCGACTGTATTATCGTCGATGAACCGGTCGAAGCGGGTGACGATCACCATGACGATCACCACCACGATATGGGCGGCATGGGTGGTGGGATGCCCGGAATGGGCGGAGGAATGCCCGGCATGGGTGGAATGGGCGGCATGCCCGGAATGATGTAAATCATTTCCACTCTTTATTGCAAAACCAAATTTACAAACCAAACAATTCCGGGTCGCATGACTCGAATTATTACATAACAGAATCCATCTGGAGTGACCTATCATGAATTTAAAACCGCTTGATGACCGTGTTGTCGTGAAGCCTGTTGAGGCCGAAGAAGTGACTGCTGGAGGAATTGTCCTCCCCGACGCAGCGAAAGAAAAATCGCAGCGTGGAGAAGTGCTTGCCGTTGGTCCGGGACGCCTTTTGGAAACGGGTGAGCATTCGCCGACCGGTTTGGAAATTGGCGATCAGGTCTTGTTCGGCAAATACGGTGGAACCGACATCGAAGTCGAAGGTGTGGAAGTCAAGATTCTACGTGAATCCGACATCCTCGCCAAAATTATCGACTGAGCAGCGGATAATGGAGCCCAATAAGACTTTGTTCGAAACCCGTGAAAACTTGTTTTACGAAGATTACATTCGACCAATATGCCAGAGTGAAAGTTTCGGACAGTTAATTGGACCAGAAACGATTTATGAATCTCTGAGCAATACACGTAATCAAGTAGCTAACAAGCTGGTTTGATTGCTATTAATATCCAGGCCATTAACAGCAGATAGCTGGCTGCTTAAAGCTAATTGCTAGTTTCTAATTACTAAAAACTAATTACTCACAATAACGCACAACGAGGAGTACCTCACAGTGGCGAAACAATTACTGTTTGACGATCCTGCCCGCCTCCAACTGAAGAAGGGTGTTGACACTCTGGCCAAAGCTGTTGCCTCAACCATGGGACCAACAGGCCGGAACGTCATTATCGATAAAAGCTTCGGCAATCCCGTCGTCACCAAAGACGGCGTGACTGTCAGTAAGGAAGTCGAACTCGAAGATCCGTTCCAGAACATGGGTGCCAAACTGGTCAACGAAGTGGCCACCAAAACCAGTGATACTGCTGGCGACGGAACCACGACTGCGACTGTCCTTGCTCGCTCGATCTATAGCGAAGGACTTCGCGGAATCACATTGGGAGCCAATCCCACGATCGTGCGTCGTGGAATCGACAAAGCCGTTGAGGCGGCTGTCGCTTATCTCGAATCAATCGTGAAACCAGTTGAGTCCAAAGAAGAAATCGCTCAAGTGGGAGCAATTTCGGCGAACAACGACTCGGCCATCGGCAACATGATTGCCACAGCGATGGAAAAAGTCGGACGCGATGGTGTCATCACGGTCGAAGAAGGCAAGAGTTCCGAAACGGTTCTCGAATTCGCAGAAGGAATGCAATTCGAGAAAGGTTACATCTCTCCTTACTTCGTGACTTCTGCTGAAGACATGAAATCCGTATTGCAGGATTGTTACATCCTGATCTTCGAGAAGAAAATCTCCAACTTGCGGGATTTGATTCCGTTACTGGAGAAGATTTCTCAGACAGGCAAACCACTTTTGATTATCGCTGAAGACATCGAAGGCGAAGCACTCACCGCACTTGTTGTCAACAAGCTGCGTGGTGTTCTCAATGTCTGTGCCGTGAAAGCACCGGGCTTCGGAGATCGTCGTAAGTCGATGCTCGGCGACATCGCTGTGCTGACCGGCGGACAACTGATTTCTGAAGACTTGGGGATCAAACTTGAATCTGTCGAATTGAATCAACTTGGCCAAGCCAAGAATGTGGAAGTCACCAAAGACTCGACAACCATCGTCGAAGGTGCTGGAGACTCCAAAGAGATTCAAAAGCGTGTCCAACAAATTCGCGATCACATCGAAAAAACCGATAGTGATTACGATCGAGAGAAATTCCAGGAACGCCTCGCCAAGATCACGGGTGGGGTCGCCATCATTTCTGTCGGTGCTGCCACCGAAGCTGAAATGAAGCAAACCAAAGCTCGTATGGAAGACGCATTGCACGCCACCCGTGCTGCTGTGGAAGAAGGAATTCTGCCCGGTGGTGGAGTCGCTTTACTACGTGCGATTGAAGCTGTGAAAGCTGTCAAAGGTAAAGGGGACGAAAAGATCGGAGTTCAGATTGTCGCTCGTGCCTTGCAAGGTCCGATTCGGCAAATCGCTTCGAATTGCGGTCTTGATGGAGCCGTCATTGCTGACGAAGTGCTCAACAAAGACCAGAACATCGGTTTCGATGCTAGTACGGGAGATTACGACGACATGTTCAAACGCGGAATCATCGATCCTGCGAAAGTTGTCAAAAATGCTCTCTCGAACGCGGCCTCAATTGCTGGCTTAATGCTGACGACTCAGGTTCTTGTCACCCGCACCGACGATGGTGAAGGTCACGACAAGAAGTCCGTCGAAGGCGCCGTTCGATAAATGTATTCAGGCGTGACTCACGTCGCGATGTTTTCAATTTGAGATTGCGGAAGCGGGCCGTTCAACAGAGCGGCTCGCTTCATTCGCAAAAGACCTATCCCCAACGTAATCTGATCGGTCGAGCGTGACCGGCTGAGACGATTCGAGTGGGAGGACAGAGAGATGAGTCCGATGGCAACCAAGCGGTGCTACTACGAGGTTCTCGAAGTCTCCCGAACTTCCACCGTGGTGGAAATCAAGAAGTCTTACAAGAAGCTCGCAGTCGCCAATCACCCGGATCGCAACCCGGATGATCCCGATTCAGCCGAACGCTTCAAAGAAGCCGCCGAGGCCTACGAAGTTCTGAGCGATTCCAGTAAACGCCAGGTTTACGATCAGCACGGACACGAAGGACTACGCGGGCGAAGTGGTGGCGGTGCTGGCTTCACCGACATGAACGATATTTTCGATCACTTCGGAGATATCTTTGGCGATATGTTCGGCGGTGGAGGAGGCAGCCGCCGTCGATCTTCGGGGACACGCGGCCGTCGCGGAAACGATGTCCGCACAAAAGTGATCGTCACTCTCAACGATGTTGCCGATGGCTGCAAGAAAGAAATCAAACTCAAACGCAACGAGCATTGTTCGAGTTGCGAGGGAAGCGGAGCGAAGCCGGGTACCTCGCCTGCCACTTGCGATTATTGCGATGGGCAAGGAGCGGTTGTCAAATCCCAAGGTTTCTTCCGCATGCAAACGACATGTCCGGCCTGTAACGGGGAAGGGAAAATCGTTCGTGACAAGTGTGATGACTGTCGTGGATCGGGTTTCGAACGACAGGATGTTAATCTTGATGTGGCCGTTCCTGCCGGTGTCGAAGACGGCATGCAACTTTGCTTGCGTGGTGAAGGAGAGCCGGGTACTCCCGGAGCACCGAGAGGGGATCTCTACGTTGATGTGCAGGTCAAATCACACTCGATGTTTGAGCGACAAGGCAATCATCTCGTCTGTCGTGTCCCGATTACCTACACACAGGCTGTCCTTGGAGCCGATATCGAAATCCCGCTTCTCGACGGTAAAGACACTCTCACAATCCCGGCAGGCACCCAACCAAACCACATGTTTCGCCTGAGAAACAAAGGCCTTCCTGAATTACGCAGTGGTCGGCTAGGTGATTTACATGTCGAAGCCAAAATTGAAGTCCCCAAGAAACTGAGCGAAGAGCAAGAACGTGTGCTGCGAGAATTGGCGGAATTGGAACAGACCGAAGTGACGCCGCATCGCAAAACTTGGTTTGAAGAATTGAAGTCTTATTTCACCGGCGAAGAATAAAATACTCGCAGGTTCAACAATCGAGAAGAGCTATGACTGACCAGACCGAACCACAGAACTCCGAACAGCCCGCCGACGAATCAACCGCCTCCTCAGAAGCGACGGCAGGAAAGATTGGTGACGAGCCAACGATCGAACAACAGTTGGCAGAGGCCATCGAAGAGCGAGATGCCCAAACCGATCGTGCATTACGCGCCCACGCCGAGTTGGACAATGTCCGCAAGCGTCTGATGCGCGAAGCTGATCAAATTCGTCAATATGCTGTCGCTCCGTTCGTGTCAGAGCTGCTTCCAACTCTTGATAACTTGAGTCGTGCTCAGGATGCGGGTGCGACATCGGGAAATTTAGAAGAGCTTCTCAAAGGATTGCACATGGTGAAACAATCCTTTGAAGAAACGCTTGGTCGCTTTGGGGTGGAAAAAATCACGACCTTCGATGAACAGTTCGATCCCAACAAGCACGAAGCACTGCAACAAGTCCCGTCTCCCGATCACGAGCCAATGCAAATTGTGCAAGAGGTCGAAACCGGTTGGCAGATGCACGACCGCGTGATTCGTCCGAGTAAAGTCATCGTTTCCAGCGGTCCTCCCGCCGAATAAACTTCCTCTTTGAAACACAGGATTTCGTGCGATGCCAACTTACGACTACAAATGTGACAAATGCGAACATGAGTGGGAATTGTTTCAGTCGATTACCGCTGATGCTGTGAAGTCCTGTCCCGAGTGCAAATCTCGCAAAGCACGTCGTGTCATTGGGCCCGGTGCGGGCATTCTGTTCAAAGGCAGCGGCTTCTATCAAACCGATTATCGCAGTGACTCCTATAAGAAGGGGGCAGCAGCCGAGAAGAAAGCCCAATCCTCGGCGACTAAGTCGGAGTCGAAATCAGAATCAAAAAGTAGCGATTCAAGTAGCAAAAGTTCGTCGACCAATAAGAAGTCCGATTGAAAATAACTTGAATCTCGATACTCGTTCTCGATAGTCTGAGAACAGAAAACGTATCGGAAACCGAGAAGGACGGACCGGGATGATTCAGCCACAAACCTGCCCCATCTGCGACAAAAAAATGAAGTCCTCAAAGCAAGAGGACCAGTTCCCATTTTGCTCCAAACGCTGCCGAGAGGTCGATTTATATCGCTGGTCGAACGGCAATTATGTCATCGAGCGGAACCTGTCTCCCGAAGAAGCCGCCATGATGGAATCGATGGAAAACGGCGAAATCCCACCGGATATGCTCGATTGATCTTAAAGAGACATGAGACCACTGAATCGATCACTCGTTTGGATACGGATTGACATCTTTCATGTATTGATTGAAGTGCTCGCAATAGCTGCTTCCAATATCAATACGCATGATCTCTGAGTAGACGATTTTGTCTGACTGACCCCATTGCCCTGCTGCATCATAGCTGGCAATCTCACAGCAGGTGTTATCTGTGTTCACAATGGGACCAAGATAGAATGCACTCTCCGTTCCTTCATGGCATAAGGTTTCAACACCAGGCCAGATCTCTTTGAATTTCAATTGCAGTAAAATTTCACGAAGTGTCTTACATCCTAGGATCCAATGCTTCTTGATCAACTTCTTGCTTTCACCATTATGCTTGAGAATGGAATCTACGCATTTTTGATTGGCAGCCTGCTGATAGCCCTTGAGAAATCTTTTCGGCAAGACCGTGATGCCGTCGAATTTTAATTCGTTGAGCGACTGTAAAATCACAATTTGTTTTTGATTGCCCAAAATGACACCAAGGTAAGTGTCACCGTCTGGATGATACGTTTTTAATTCAACGCAAGTCTTTTCTTGCAACGACTTTTTATACACTTCTGATAAGTTCATTTTGGCCCCAATTCACGGGTCTCTAAACTTCATAAGAGACAGGATCAATCAGCAAAGGTTCGTTAAGTCCTTTGTCTTACTCACTTTTTCGAATAACGGACAAAAGAAGTCGTGGTAAGCGCTGATGGAAAACGAGACTGAACGTGCGGATTTTAAGGGAACCATGCAGATTCTATCGCCTCTGGGCAGGGAATTTACTTGAGATCTGAAGAAAATACACTCTATAATGCAATATGCCGTTGAACTTCCGTGGGCCGGAAGAACATCGGCATCCCGCCCGCTTCGCACATGGTGAAGCTACCCCCACTCCCGAAGGAATGGTTGGACCGGCGTTGTCCTGATAGACCTGTGGCGAAACTCAACTCGTCGGCAGGGCACAATGACAACCGGGAACATCCCAATTTGCGTACGTATTGGCAAAATGTTTTGTCGTTGCGGGTCGTGAGTCTATTGTCTTCGCCCTCTGGTGTATTAGTCGTCCACGACGATGATTGATCGAAGACTGGGAGTCTCTTCCATGCGTGTTCACCACACATTGGTTTGTTGTTTGGCGTTGTTTGTTTCTGTGTGCGGAAATTTTGTTTTCGGGGCAGACGAGGCAAACTCACAACCTGAAACCAGTTTCTATAATCAGGTTCGTCCGATCTTGCAGGCGAATTGCCACGGTTGTCACCAACCGGCCAAATCGCTCGGCGATTATGTGATGACCGACTTCCAAAAATTGCTCGACGGTGGAGAAAGTGGACTCGCCGCCGTTGTTCCCGGCAAGCCGGAAGAAAGCTACCTGATCGAACAAATCACGCCAACCGATGGTGAAGCGTTGATGCCCAGGAAGGCCGATCCACTCATCGGCAACGATATCAAGATCATCACGCAGTGGATCAAAGAGGGAGCGAAAGACGACACACCCGCTTCTGCCAAACAGCGTTACGATAGGGATCATCCCCCCGTCTATACACGCCAGCCAGTCATCACCTCTCTCGATTTTTCTCCCGACGGCAGTCTCCTTGCCATTGGAGGATTTCACGAAGTCCTTTTGTTCAAAGGGGACGGCTCCGAACGTGTCGGACGACTCGTTGGTGTTTCGGCAAAAATTCAGTCCGTCGCATTTTCTCCTGATGGCAAAAAACTTGCGGTGACCGGCGGACTTCCCGGGCGCATGGGCGAAATTCAAGTTTGGGATGTGGCCCATCAAAAACTACTCGTTTCGACCCCGGTCACGTACGATACCGTCTATGGCGGTAGTTGGTCTCCCGACGGCAAACTGATTGCCTTCGGCTGTACCGATAGTTCTGTCCGCGCAATTGATGCGGAAACGGGTGAAGAAAAACTGTTTCAGGGAGCACATAGCGACTGGTCCTTGGGAACAATATTCTCGACAGATGGTGAGCATCTGGCATCGGTCGGACGCGACATGACGGTCAAATTGATCGAAGTGGCCACAGAACGATTCGTCGATAACATCACCTCAATTACTCCCGGCGCGTTGAAAGGTGGAGTCCAGGCAATTGCTCGTCACCCCGAACGTGATGAAATCGTTGTGGGTGGTTCCGACGGCATCGCCAAAGTGTATCGCATGGAACGACTCACGAAACGGGTTATCGGCGACGATGCCAATCTGATTCGTGTCATGCCGGAAATCGGCGGACGTATTTTTGGCCTCGATGTAAGTGCTGACGGAAAACTGATCGCAGCATGCAACAGTCTCGATGGTTCTGGCGAAGTGCAAGTTTACTCTTACGAGTTCGATAGCTCGCTACCTGATGACATCAAAGCAATCCATGAAAAACTCCCTCAACAATGGAATGCTGATGAACGCAAAAAAATTGAAGAATACAACTCAAAAGACGTGAAACTGATTTCACGAACCGCGGTCAGCGAATCGTCAATGTACGCGGTTGCTTTCCATCCCGGTGGAAAAACTTTAGCGGCAGCCGGTGGCGATGGCATAATTCGTCTGATCGATGCGGCCACCGGAAACATCACAAAGGCTTTTGAGCCAGCCCCTATCAGCCAAGATTCGCAGACCATGATGGAGATGGGTATTGCTCAATTAGCGGCTCCTGAACCAACCGATCTCACGAGTGAACGTCTGCCTAAAGGGCGTTCAGTTACCAAATTGATTGTGGAACCAGACCAGATCACTTTGACCAGCAGTTTCGCTTACTCACAAATTCTGGTGACAGGATTATTGGATGATGGATCGACGACCGATCTGACCCGTCAAGCCAAACTGACACTCTCCACCGATGTCGCGACCGTAGGTGCATCAGGAGTCGTACGGCCTGTCAAAACCGGGGAAGCGACCCTGGGAATTTCCATCGCAGGTCATTCAGCAAAAATTCCCGTCACCGTCGCCTCAGCTAATCAAGAAGAGAAAGTCGATTACATTCGGGATGTGAATCCCGTTCTCACGCGATTGGGCTGTAATCAAGGAACCTGTCACGGTTCCAAAGATGGTAAAAATGGTTTCAAACTTTCATTGCGAGGATATGACGCGATCTATGATGTTCGTGCTCTCACTGATGACCACGGTTCTCGTCGTGTCAATCTAGCATCTCCCGACAACAGTTTGATGCTACTCAAAGGGACAGGCAGTGTTCCTCACGTTGGTCAACAATTGATGCAACCGGGCGAACCTTATTATGAGATCATTCGTAACTGGATTGCCGATGCGGCCCAACTCAATCGGTCGTCCTCACGTGTCGCGAAAATTACCGTCACTCCCGAAAATCCCGTTGTCCAAGAGATCGGGCAAAAACAGCAAGTCCGTGTCTTGGCACATTATCAAGACGGATCACAACGCGATGTGACTCAGGAAGCCTTCGTCACCAGTGGGGATACTGAAATCGCCGCCGTGAACAAATTCGGAATCATGACGGCTCTTCGTCGTGGTGAATCGCCCGTGTTGTGTCGTTTCGAAGGTGCTTACGCCGCTACGACTTTAACCGTAATGGGAGACCGCGAAGGGTTTGTCTGGCAACAACCGGAAACCTGGAGTCGCATCGACGAATTGGCGGCTTCCAAATGGCAACGGATGAAGATTCAACCCTCAGGCTTATCAACCGATGCAGAATTCATCCGTCGTATCTATCTTGACCTCACCGGAGTCCCCCCCACTGCCGATCAGGTTCGGGCATTCATGGCAGACGCCACCGATGTCCAAGTCAAGCGGGCCTCGCTCATCGATCAATTGATCGGAAGTACAGAATACATCGAGTTTTGGACCAACAAATGGGCCGACCTGTTGCAGGTGAACGGGAAGTTTCTAGGTCGTCCGGGGGCGGTCGCTTTTCGAAAATGGATTCGAGATCATATTGAGAAGAATACTCCTTACGATCAATTTGTAACCGAAGTGGTGACCGCCGATGGATCCAATAAAGAAAACCCGGCAGCTTCCTATTATAAAATCCTCCGCGATCCAGCCGACACGATGGAAAACACGACCCATCTGTTTTTGGCAGTTCGCTTCAACTGCAACAAGTGTCACGATCATCCATTTGAGCGATGGACCCAAGACCAATATTACGAGACGGCTGCGTTCTTTGCGCAAGTCGGATTGAAACGTGACCCGAACGAAAAGGGGAACATTGGGGGAACGGCCGTTGAAGGAGCCAAGCCGCTTTATGAAGTGGTCTACGATAAACCCGAAGGGGAAATCAAACACGATCGAACGGGTGAAGTGACCGCTCCAGAGTTTCCTTATGAAGCCGTTTACAAGGCACCAGAAGCAGCCACTCGTCGCCAGCAACTTGCGGAGTGGATGACATCATCCGACAACCAATACTTTGCCCGCAGTTATGTGAATCGATTGTGGGGATACATGTTCGGCATCGGAATCATCGAACCGATTGATGATATTCGAGCAGGAAATCCGCCCACGAATCCGGAGTTATTGGATTATCTCGAAGCGGAATTTATTCAAAGCGGCTTTAATGTTCGGCATGTCATTCAGTTGATTTGTAAATCGCGGACATACCAGCTTTCCATTGAGCAAAATCGCTGGAATGCAGATGATAAAATTAACTACTCGCACGCTCTTGCCCGACGATTGCCGGCAGAAGTTTTGTATGACTCCGTTTATCGATCCGTGGGTGCTCAGACAAAGATACCCGGCGTTCCACCGGGTACACGTGCCGCTGAACTTCCCGATGTTAGCATCAAAATCCCGGGCGGGTTCCTGAACACGTTCGGTCGCCCACCGCGAGAAAGTTCTTGCGAATGCGAACGGACCAACGAAATGCAACTCGGTCCCGTTATGGCGTTAATTAGTGGTCCGACAATTGCTGACGCCATTGTTGACGGAAATAACGATCTCCACAAACTTGTGAAAGAAGAAGCCGACGATCAAAAAATGATCAACGAAATATTCCTGCGAATCCTCAACCGTCCTGCCACCGAGTCGGAAGTTGCGGCCACTTTGAAATCGATGCAGGAGATTGACCCCGACCACTTGGCTCTTCAACAAGAATTGAAAGAACGAGAAACCTGGTGGACAGAGACAAAGCCGAAACTCGAAACGAAACGCCAGCAAATGATGGTGGTCGCTCAGCAGAAAATTGATGATTACAAAGTCACCACCGCTGAAGAAGTCGCCAAGAAAACCAAAGAGCGGGAAGACCGCATTGCCGCCGCAGAAACAAAACTCAAAACCCACGAAGACACTGTTCCCGCGAAACTCACAGCGTGGGAAGCCAAGCAAGACACAACCGGATGGACGTTGCTTGATCCTGCAGAAATGAAATCTTCCATGGGAGCCGAATTTGAAAAACGGGACGACCTTTCGATTTTCGTCTCTGGCAAAAATGGGAAAGGGACTTACACAATCGTCGCCGAGACAGAAGCGACCAACATTACTGGCATCCGTTTGGAAGTTCTCTCTGACGAAAAACTTCCCGGAAAAGGTCCAGGTCGTGCGATGAACGGTAACTTTGTGTTGACCGAACTTTCTGTCTCAGCCGCTTCGAAAGCAAATCCTGAGTCTGCCATAGCTGTGAAGCTGGAAAAGGCACTCGCCGACAAAGCCCAAGACGGATATGCCATTGCCACCGCGATTGATGGAAATACGACTGCGTCTAACAATGGTTGGGCTATGGTCAACGGCGTTGGGTCGACTCACTGGGCCACTTTTGAGGTCAAAGAACCGATCACCAATGAAGGTGGAACACGTCTCGTCTTCACAATGAATCAGCAGTACAACGATGGTACTCATTCCATCGGAAAATTTCGGTTGGCTATTACAACTGCCAAGAAACCGGTCGGGCTTGGTTTGTCTGAAGAAGTGCAGCCGATTCTTGCCACCGTTCCCGAAGAACGTACTGACGAACAGAAAGCCAAACTGTTGGACTTCTTCCGTCGTCAGGACCAACCACTCCAGAACTTGGTCAAAGCCGTCGCGACTGCCAAACAACCATTACCGGCTGACCCCAAATTGGTGGCGTTGGAAAAAGATTTGACCGAGGTAAGTCAACCGATTCGTGAGGATCCGAATCTCGTCCAATTGAAAAAAGATTTGACCATGAGTGAAACACAAACAGGAAACAAACGACTGACGATGGCGCAGGATTTGGCTTGGGCGCTCATTAATAGTCCCGCATTCTTGTTTAATCACTAATTGATGACGATTAGAAGCCAACGGCTGGCTTTCAGAACATTTTCTAGACAAACATCAACAGATTTAGATACAATCAATCCGATAACAACAGAACGCTGAGGCACACACAATCTCAGCCAAAGGAGTTCGCTATGTTCACGGTTAAAGGGCATCCTGGTAAAGACCTTTGTGATGGTCATCTCGACGTTAGCCGACGAGACATCCTGCGTGTTGGTGGATCCGGCATGTTGGGTCTTTCTCTTGGTTCAATGCTGCAACTTCAGCAAGCACAAGCCGCCAAGGCTCAGCCAACTGGTGGATGGGGAAAAGCGAAAAGCGTGATCATGGTTTACCTGCAAGGTGGGCCAAGCCACCTCGACCTGTGGGATCCCAAAGAGAATGTTCCCGATCGCGTGAAAAGTGCCTTCAGCAACATTTCGACAAAACTGCCCGGCGTCCAATTTACTGAGAACCTGCCGAAGCTCGCTCAAGTGAATGACAAATTCACGATGATTCGTTCGATGAGCTACACGCCGAACGGATTGTTTAACCATACCGCCGCCATCTATCAGATGATGACCGGTTACACGACCGACAAAGTCAGCCCGTCAGGGCAACTCGAGCCACCAAGTCCGAAAGACTTTCCAAACTTTGGTTCGCAAATCATTCGTCTCAAGCCTCCACAAGAGCCGATGTTGCCGTTTGTGATGCTGCCACGACCGCTGCAAGAGAGTAATGTCGTCGGCAAAGGAGGGACCGCCGGTTTTCTTGGTAAAGCATTCGATCCCTATACTCTCTATCCACCCGGTGACGATATGGATATGGAGAAGATGGCGAAAATTAATGTCGACGATTTGCGGCTTCGCCCCGAAGTTTTCTCGACTCGTCTGGAACGTCGTGCTCGATTGCGGGATCAGATCACGGCCAATATGCCGAAAATCGAACAGGCCGTTGCCGATCAAAAGTTGACCGAATACTACGACCAAGCGCTAAACCTGATCATCTCTGGTCGCGCTCGAGAAGCATTCGATCTCGGTCAAGAGTCGAAAGCCACCAAAGACTTGTACGGGCGCAACACGTTCGGTCAGAGTTGCTTGCTGGCCCGACGACTCGTCGAAGCGGGTACGCGAGTTGTTGAAGTGATTTGGCCCAAAGTTGCCAACTCCGACAATCACTCTTGGGACCATCACAGTGGCCTCAATGAAAGAATGAAAAATCGGTCCGGCCCCATGCTCGATGCCGGTTTGTCAGGCTTGATCAGCGACCTGGATGAGCGTGGATTGCTGGAAGAAACTCTGGTTGTCGCCGTCGGTGAATTCGGACGATCACCGCAAAAAGGAGTCAGCACCTCGGGCAACAACAACTCCGCTGACGGTCGAGATCACTGGCCTTACTGTTACACGGCTGTCGTTGCCGGTGCCGGCATCAAACGAGGTGAAATCTACGGTCAGTCCGACAAAACGGCCTCAGCTCCGCTAGAAGATGCCGTCCATCCCGGACAACTTCTTGCCAGTATTTATCACTCAGTGGGCATCGATCCTGAGACCATCGTCTACAACCACCTCAATCAACCTCGCGAGTTGGTGAAAGCGCACAAAGTTGATGGATTGTTTGGTTAGATCCTGTTGCCTGATTCTAGCTTCATGGGGGACTTTCTTAAGAGAGTCCCCTTTTTTATTGCTGATAAAGAATAGGCTTCGGGAATACTTCCTCAAAATCGGACGTCCGATTAGACTTGTTAAGGATTCTGAAGACTGGGCACTTTCAGGACTGAATTTTCCCGATGGGCTGATTACAGTAGATGTGCTTTGAAATACCTTCAGGATTCCAATCGTGAATTTCAAGTTTGCGTTGATCATCTGTCTGAATCTGCTGTTGATGCAGTCTCACCCTGCGCAAGCCGCTTTCGTTGTCAATTTGCAGTTTGACGATGTGCTTAATAACACGGGAGTCGGTTTCGACGACCCAACTCATGGCATGGCTCGCCGAGATACAGTTCAATCCGTAATGAACTATGTCTCTAGCCAACTCGATTCCGTGGTTTATAACACTGCCGTTGATTACCGGATTCAAAACTCACAAACGGATGGCTCCGGGTTCCTCGCCAGCTCTGGTCCATACTTCTTTCAATCTCCGAACGGTTATCGGAACGGCTTTGTGTATGATCATGCGACGACTGGCATCGATCCCTCTGGTGGCTTTCCAGACGCCATTGCCACTTTCGATTTCGGCTACAACTGGCATCCGGGAACATCCGCCAATCCGGGCGGGCTTTTCGATTTATTCAGTGTAATTTTACATGAGTTTACCCATGCGATGGGCTTTTTGTCGTTGGTTAATTCATCGGGAGTCAGCAGCATCAGCGGAACCGATCCGGGAGTATTTGGTGTGTTCGCCAGTTTTCTGGAACGTGGTGATGGCACACCACTCTTTGGGCCGGGTGGAGACTTTCAGGGAAATCTCGGTGACCTCACCAGCGACGATGTGTATTTTGACGGCCCCAATGCGACTGCCGCCAATGGTGGAAATCCCATTAAAATCTATGCACCCGGAACTTTTCAAACAGGCTCATCGTTCGCGCACCTCGATCCCATGTTGAATACATTGATGAATCCCAGCTTTGGTCCCGGCGTCGAAAAACGCGAATGGACCACGTACGATTCGGCCATCCTGCAAGACATCGGTTGGGAGTTTTCAGGAGCCACCGCTGTACCGGAACCTGGTTCAATGACCCTGATACTCCTCACGTTCTGTGGAGTCGCTTACCGCAAGCGTCGGCAGCTTTG
>JAQWSQ010000049.1 GCA_029243145.1 Planctomycetaceae bacterium
GTCTCATAGGCTGCCAGCGCGATCTCCCTCGCCTCGGCGTGATCAACCATCGGCGGACAGTAATCCAGGTCATGCTCGACCTTCCACGGTTCGAACACTTTCTTGCCTTCCAAAGCCGCCAGTTCCGGGCAGAACTGCTTGATATAATGACCGTTCGGATCAAACTTGGCTGCTTGCGTTGTGGGGTTAAACACACGGAAATAGGGGGCCGCATCCGCACCACAACCGGCAGTCCATTGCCATCCGAGCGTGTTGCTGGCGAGATCCGCATCAACGAGGGTGTCCCAGAACCAAGCCGCCCCTTCCTGCCAACCGATCCGTAAATCTTTACAGAGAAACGACGCTACGATCATCCGCACACGATTGTGCATCCAGCCCGTTTGCCATAATTCGCGTAAGCCGGCATCAACAATGGGATATCCCGTTTCTCCGCGTTGCCATTTTTTGAGAGCCGCCTTGTTTTTCTCCCACGGAAAATCTGCAAACCGCTCTCGTAACGGTTCATCAACCGTACGTGGAAAATGATAGAGCAAGTGATGGGCGAATTCTCTCCAACCCAATTCACTCAAATACACATCACCCGACTTCCGTAACACGCCATTCTTGCCCGCACGACGTTCGGCCTCGCGATACACTTCTCGAATACTGATTTCCCCGAAATGCAAATGAGGCGAAAGGCGTGATGAACCCCGCAGATCGGGACGGTTCCGATCATCCTGATAACCACTGATTCGAGAGGAAAGAAAATTATTTAGCTCCGCTCTCGCTCCAACTGTTCCGGGAGTCCAGGCATCGGCGAGACATTCATCCCACGGAATCGTAGGGAGCAACTCGAAATCTGTCAGATTGTCCGACTCGGGCCATCGGCTGGGAGCCGAGAGAGATTGTGGACACTGCCAATTTTCCTGGACATCGATCATCGTTTTGATCGTTTTCCAGAATGGCGTGAAAACTTGATACGGCTTGCCTTGTTTTGTATTGATCTCCCACGGTTCGACAAGTAACGCACCATTGAATGACTGAGCATGAATGTCCCGCGACTCAAGATGGGTCTTAACCGCTTCATCTCGCTTAATCACAGCAGGTTCGTAGCGACGATTCCAGAAAACGGCAGAAACGTCGTGATCATCAATCAATTGATCAAGAACGTCTTTTGAAGATCCTTGCCTGAGAAGTAGGCGACTTCCGTGAGAATCGTATTCCTCTGCCAACCGTTCCAGTGAATGATGCAACCACCACTGGGAGGCGGCTCCGGGTTGCCAGGGAGCCTCTTCCTCGGGAGACCAGATGAACAAGGGAATGATCGGGTTCCCCAATTCGATCGCGGCTCTGAGCGCGGGTTGCTCGTCAACTCTCAAATCTCTCCGCAACCAGACAACCGTATTCGACATAAGGTAATGCATCCTGTTAATGACGGACTCTCAAACAGGAAATTTATAGGACGGCCTTCAAGGGGTCTCGATTGGAGCCAGCATTTCGACAGCGTTATTCGCGGGATCTGAAACATAGACGCTGCGTGTTCCATCCCGATGAGTTTTCAATTCGCCAAACTCTTCAGCCCGCGATGTTTCAAACCCCATATGTGGAGGATGCTGACCGGGAGTGACCAATGCCAACTGCACATTGGCAAATTGCAGCATCGCCCACGTTTTATCCTGATAAACGACCTCACAACGGAATTGTTGCTGATACCAGCCAACCATCTCGGCGATCGATTTGTCGTCGACTGATATCGCAATATGATGAAGACTGTCAAAATTTCCAGTATGATCTGACATAAGAATCCTTACTCTCTCTCACAATCAACTCATCGAAATGGGTTTGCTTTGTCTCATTATTGTCACCTCGGTCCGAAAAAGAAATCTCTCCCTTCTCATCTGCCCCAAACAATTGCTACCATTTGTTTTACATATTCTCCCTCAGACTCTATTTAGGGACAGGTTGAAGGTTTCCGAGTCGACGGAATGATCATTTTCTCACTTTCTATGAGTTCTTTTTGGACAACACGGAACTCGTGCCTAATATCTTTTTGCAACCTTAACTCAGACATAAGTTAGACTTAGACTCTTGAACGAAACGTTCTCTCCCAAACAGATCGCCCGAGCCATCGGAGTCAGCGAATCATCCCTCAAGAGATGGTGCGATCAGGGAATGATACACACCGTTAAGACCGCGGGTGGTCATCGGCGCCTGCTGCTCCCCGATGTCTTGGAATTCGCCAAAGCCCAGGGATACAAGTTGATCGAGACCGAGATTCTTGGCCTGCCAAATCTCAATCAGGCCAACGAACGATCACTCGAAGTCGCCAAAAGTGAGTTGATCGAAGCCTTAGTGACAGGCAATGAAACCCTCAGCCGTCAAATTGTGATGGAACTCGTCCTGTCAGATCATCGTCTCTGTGACATCTGTGACGAAGTCATTGCCTATGCGTTTCATCAAGTGGGCGACCTGTGGGATAGCGGCACGGTCGAAGTTTATCAAGAGCGTCGCGCATGCGAGATTGTCGTTCGCATCATGCACAAGTTGAGGCAATTTTATAAAACGCCATCGGAACTTGCTCCCCTCGCGATTGGAGGGTCTCCTTCAGGTGATCCGTACACATTGCCGACAACCATGTCGGAATTGATTCTTCGAGAAAATGGTTGGCGTGCCACGTCACTCGGAATCAACCTTCCGTTTGATTCACTTTCAGCAGCCGTGCGAGATCAACATCCACATTTATTCTGGCTGTCGGTTTCTTTCATCGAAGACGAAGAAGAGTTCATCACGGGATTCAATGAATTCGTTGACGCCGTCAAACCGATCGGCACTGCCGTCCTGGTCGGCGGAAAGGCTCTCACCGATCAGATTCGCAAGCATATGAACTTCACCAGCTTTTGTGACCGGATGCGAAATCTGGAAGAGTTCGCTCAAACTTTTCGGCGAGATGTCAGTCTTTCACCAACCGACTTGTCGACGACCACCAAACCATAAAAAAACATCTCAACAGGGAGTAATTTGATGCGTTGGATTTGCACGATTGCGATGATGTTGTTCTGGATTCCTGCCATTCTCTTTGCTGATGATACTTGGCCACAATGGCGTGGTCCCAATCGAGATGGTGCCATTCAAAATGAAACTTGGCCAAATGCCCTCAATGAAAAAACACTCAAGCTGACTTGGGAAACAGATGCCGGTTTGAGTTATTCGGGACCAATCGTTGACGAAGCTCATGTCTATATCACCGAAACTCGCAACCGCAAAACCGAGCTCGTTCGTGCTCTCGACCGAAAAAGTGGCCAACAAGTCTGGGAATCCGAGTGGGATGGTGCGATGGAAGTTCCGTTCTTTGCGAAAGCGAATGGAGATTGGATTAGGTCGACCCCCGCAACTGACGGACAGTTTCTGTATGTCGCAGGAATGAAAGATGTTCTCGTCTGTCTGGATTGTAAAACCGGCAAACAGGTTTGGCGATACGATTTCCCGGCCAAAGATGGAACCAAACTTCCACAATTTGGTTTCGTCAGTTCACCGTTGCTTCATGGTGATTCTGTCTATGTGCAAGCCGGTGAAGGTTTCTGCCGAATCGACAGAAAGACTGGCAAACTGATCTGGAAAATTCTGGAAGATGGCGGTGGAATGTTCGGTAGTGCGTTCTCATCTCCATTTTTAGTACAAAAAGCGGGAGCCTCACAGATTCTTGTTCAAACGCGAACTGATCTCGCAGCGGTCGACCCCGATTCCGGGAAAGTCGGTTGGAAAAAACCGATTACCGCGTTTCGAGGGATGAATATTCTGACACCCGTTGTTTACAAAGATTCAGTTCTCACCAGTAGTTATGGGGGAGGAACTTGGTTATTGGAACCATCTGCAGAATCCGGAACCTTATCCGAAGTCTGGAAAAACAAAGTCGAAGGCTACATGTCAACTCCCGTGATTATCGGCGATCATGCCTACCATCACCTCAAGAACCAGCGTTTTACCTGCATCAATCTCAAAACCGGTGAATCGACTTGGACGACCAAGCCCTACGGCAAATACTGGAGCATGATCGCCAATGGAAATCAAATTCTGTCACTCGATGAAGAAGGGATGCTTTTTTTAATTGAAGCGACGCCCGAAGAGTTCAAGCTGATTGATTCTCGAAAAGTGACCGAATCTCCGGCGTGGGCTCATATCGCCTACTCTAATGGCCAAATCTTTGTGCGTGACCTCGAATCTCTCAAGGTCTTTAGTTGGAAATAGATCGTGCGTCTCCCTGTTTTGCGATATCATAAGAGTTGTTACTTTTGATCGCTCGTGGAGGCAAGTTATGCACAATGTTCTGCTTTCCCCCGTTCTCGAACGCGCCTTCCGGGTCGCCGCGACTTATCACCAGTCGCAAACCCGGAAAGGGTCTGATCTACCTTATATTGTTCATCCCTGTGCCGTGATGTCGATCCTGCAATCTGCCGGAATTCAGGATGGTGAAATTTTATCGGCTGCACTCCTCCACGATGTCGTCGAAGACACCGAATGCGAACTCAGTGACCTCAATCATCAGTTCCCCGCATCAGTCGTACGCTGGGTTGACCAAACTTCAGAGGATAAAGACGACGAACTGGGCGAACCCCGCTCATGGATCCTCCGCAAGCGTG
The DNA here is from genome assembly GCA_029243145.1 of Planctomycetaceae bacterium. Lineage (GTDB taxonomy): Bacteria > Planctomycetota > Planctomycetia > Planctomycetales > Planctomycetaceae > JABURQ01. Next base: position 4,617 of record JAQWSQ010000049.1, read on the forward strand.
AGCACCTCGCCCATGCAGAACATGCCGACTGGCAAGCCAGAGCGATCATTCTCGCCGATAAATTGCACAATCTCACTTCGATGCTCTTCGATCTCGAAGAAGGCGATAATATCTGGGAACGCTTCAACGCGCCCCCCTCATCTGTCCTCTGGTACAATTCATCCATGATCGCGGCCGCAGGTCACGGCGATCAACCCGCCTTACAATTGCTGCAATCCTCTGGAGAAGAACTGATCGACCAATTGATCGAACAAAGTGGCCAGAAACCAATCAATCCAGAAGAGTCTTGATTCAAGACCTCCCCAAGACCAAACTAGACATCTCTATTGATTGCATCAATGAAGCCGCCAGTTGTCGCCGGGCAACTCTGAATCCATTCAACTCGTGAGGAAACTCAATGTCCCGATTTGTAACCAGAACATTCCTGCTGACCTTATTCCTCTCAGGTTATGCGATCAGCTCCGTGATGGCTCAACCCGAGTACGTTTCCCACGGCGGGCTCGAATACAATACCAACGACTGGCCTTGTTGGCGCGGAGCCCGACAAGATGGAATCGCCGACCCAGATCAGAAACTTCCCTCCAGTTGGAGCGCCACAAAAAACGTCGTCTGGAAAACAAAAGTTCCCGGTCGAGGGCACGGCTCACCCTGTGTCGTCGGTGATCGCATCTACCTGGCCACTTGTGATGAGGGTCCGAAATCGCAATCAGTCGTTTGCTTCGAACGATCAACGGGCAAAAAACTTTGGCACACCATCGTTCACAAATCGGGAGCCATGTGGAAAAACAAAAAAGGCTCCGCAGCCTCTTCTACTGTTACCTGTGATGGCGAACAACTCTACATCAACTTCCCGAACAGCGATGCACTTCATACGACCTCTCTCAATCTCGATGGTAAGATTCTCTGGCAGCAGAAAGTTTCAGATTACGTCATTCATCAGGGATACGGTTCCTCTCCCGCAATCTACAAATCGCTCGTCATTGTCACTGCGGACAACAAAGGTGGAGGAGCCATCGCCGGTCTTTATCGCAAAACGGGCAAAATCGTCTGGACCCACCCGCGACCAAAGCTCCCCAATTACCCCACGCCCATCATCTTTCATCTCGATGGCACAGATCAGCTCATCCTCACCGGCTGCAAACTGGTGACTTCGCTCAACCCCATGACTGGTAAAGTCATCTGGGAAGCCGATGGAGCCACAGAAGAATGCGTCACTTCGACCGTCACCGATGGCATCCATGTTTATTCGAGTGGCGGATATCCGAAAAATCACGTCGCCGCGTACAAAGCTGATGGCTCTAAAGAACTCGCCTGGGAAAACGGCGACCGAGTTTACGTTCCCTCGATGGTCATACGCAACGGACATATCTATGCCGTGATGGATGCTGGCGTTGCCGTTTGCTGGAAAGCCGACACTGGTGAAGAACTCTGGAAATCCCGACTCGGCGATAATTTCACATCTTCGGTGGTGCTTGTGGACGAAACTGTCTATGCCACAGATGAATCGGGAAAAACGACCATGTTTCGAGCTGACCCATCAGGCTTCAAAAAATTGGGAACCAACAAACTCGGTGATGAAATGTTGGCGACTCCCACGATTTGTGGCAATCAACTCTTCATGCGTGTCGCTCATCGCAAGGACGACCAGCGACAAGAAGTCCTCTATTGCATCGGCGAGTGATCCAATAGATTGAATGGCCAACAAAGAACTCGGGTTCCAGGGATTTCCAATTGGCCAATGGCCTTCAATTTAATCCTGTTTGGCTCGGTCCGGGTGTCGCAGTAGATCATGGCATCGGAACGGACATGGATAATCCGTCCATGGGTAGCAGAATTGGCGTTACGATACGGATCTTTCGAAATGAGTAAAAAAATGAAGTTTACTCAGAGAGGAAAGCGAAGGAGCATTAACGTTTAAGAAACCCGAATTCGGCTAGCTCTCATCGGCAGATCTCAACCGATAAAGCGATGTCACTTCTTTTGAACGCGCTTCATAGAGACGGTCTGATTGCTCACTCGACTTCGCATGTTTCGGTGAAATGTCTCGTTTATCAATCACACTCAAGCCAGCTTGTTTAATCCAATTCTGCAAATCATCAGGACTCCGCAAGCCAATATTCTCTGCCAGGTTTGACATAATCAACCAGGCTTCACCGTTCGCATTCAAGCGTGATTTTGCACCATTTAAAAAACCCTTCAGCATTTGGCTTTTCGGATCGTAGATGGAATGCTCGATCGGCGTATTGACTTTGGCAGGCACCCATGGTGGGTTGCAGACGATAAGGTCGGCTTTGCCTGAGGGAAAGAGACTTGTCTCAACGAGGCTGATCTTTGTTTGCATATTCAGGCGTTGAAAATTCTCAGCGGCAGATTGCAAGGCGCGACCACTTGTGTCTGTGGCGACCACTTGCTGAACTCCACGTGCGACTAGAACCGCTGCGATGACACCAGTTCCGGTTCCGATGTCCCACCCGATCTGCGGATCGTTGAGATCAGCGGCATTGATGAGATCTAGGTACTCGCCGCGGACTGGTGAAAACACTCCGTAACTCGCGTGGATGTTCGCCTTCAGGGAATTGACGTACACGCCTTTTTTCCTCCACTCATTGGCGCCGATCATGCCTAATGTTTCACGTAGAGATAACACCATCGTCTCTGGGGCTTTTTCCCCCAACGCACTTTCAACCGCTTCCTGGAATTCCGGTGATCGAGTCAGATTGCATTCGCCATACTGCAACTCAATCAAGACCTTATTCGTGATGTTGGCTCGGACGATTTGTCGCGCTCGATGTTGATGGAAGGTCTCCAGCATTGTGCTCATCGGCTTGGCTGGTTTACGGTCGGCTCGTCGAGTCACGGCTTGCAGTAGTTGTTTGGCGTTTTGAAAATCACCCGTGTAAAGCATCGCGGTACCCGCGCACGCTCGCCAGTAGGCGGCATCACCCGTCAGTGTGTCATCTGCTAAGATGAGCGTTTCAGGCGGTGGATAACCTGCCTCAGATTGCCAAACAGCAGTTCTGGTTTCGGAATGGCTCTGCCAGGATAGTTTTTGTGACGCTTTCACGTCGTACTTTCGTGTTTGTACATTCGCCGATTTTATCATGCCAAATTACGGTTACCTCGGCTAATCACTGATATTATCCCCAGCCTCGGAAGTTTTCTGACCTCTGATCTTCGCCTGCGTTTCGCGGAACAGGAAATCGGCGATCAGCAGATCTCGGCAGTTCAAATAGGTTTGTTCTTGGTCTTTCATCGTACACCCCGGTTTCATCGACTGACGCTGATTCGGATTTGTCGTTCGCTGAACACATCTATCCCACCGGGTGTAGAATGGGAAATCTCTCAACCAATCTAGGTGTCCTTCACTGGCTGGGTTTCGCGAAGTGAGATCGAATTCTGGATCGCGGGTGCCGAGCCGTTATTCAAACATTCTATGCCCGTTTCAAGATGTCAAGAGTTTGAAACCCGATACTCTTGAACTGGTGCTAACTCGTTGAGTGATCAGTGCATCCAAGACTCTTCAAGAGTATGGGACACAGACACACCCTTCTCATACTCTTGACGATACCCTTGAATACTCTTGAGCAAATCGGGACTCTCATTGAGTTAGTGGCATTGTCCCGATCTGGTGGAAATTCGAGGGTTTTGCCGCAGATTTCTGAACACGCTAGAGCAAGTTGCTCTTTCCTGTGTCGAGACAACGTTTTTTTCTCTCTTGAAAAATAGACTCCCACGAGCCAGACGCGGGAACATAATTTCGTAAGTCGCTCTAGCCATGGATGCTCCTGAAGTTCGGAGGTCGTTGAGAGAGGGTGATGGAGACCTTGCCAGACGGCTGCATCGCGTCTTACGACCACCAACTCCGAACGCTAACTCTGGTAGACACTCAATGGCAAGAGCAAAACGATCAGTGAAATCAAGTTGCCAAAGAACCAAGGTTATGAAGATCCGCAGTGTGTGTCGCTTCACACCACTTTGGATCGCTTTAGGTCCGTCAATCTGATCAAAATTGGCTCAAGTTCTGTTCTTCTCGACCGAGAATTGGGTCGTGGAAGGCGCTCAACCTGTTGATCTCACGCGATGTTGGGTTCGGCTAAGTTTTTTGACACTGCGCGGCTGTCGGGTTTCGAGGATGAATACGTAGTTTCCGGATGAATCACTTTTTGATTGCTACTCATTGAAAACAAATCGCAGCCATATACCTCAAACGTATGACAAGTTCGAACTAGTCACCCAAACCTGCGAATGTTCTGATCGCCGTGATTGATGCAAATTCCATGAGAAATGTCATTGAGTTTCTTCTGGCAAAGGCGATTTACAAGCAAGTCGTCTGAAGAACGCTCTTGCATGTACGCATTCAGTGACGATAATAGGAACGCACCCCGAAAACGTCCCGCCTCCACTTTATCGACTGTTCTCGCTCACCGACTGCCGTCTTTTCAAGTCGTCCTACCAGTATCAGGCTCCTGCCATGAAACCTGTTTCGCTGTTGATCAAATTTATGATGCTGTGTGCTGTCTTCAGTACCACCCTCCAAAATTTGCAGGCTAAAGAACCGCAGTCTCCCACATCTTTTGAGAAAGACATCCGACCGATCCTTCGCGAATTTTGCTTCGATTGCCATGGAGCGACTTCGGAGCCGGATGGCTCTCTCGATTTACGCCTGGTGAAGTTCATGCTCAAGGGTGGCGATTCGGGGGCCGTCATCGAACCCGGTGATCCCGAGGCGAGTTATTTGTTGGGCCGGATGAAGAGTGGAGAGATGCCACCGGGAGAAGCTCAAGTTCCCGCAGAAAGAATCGCCACCTTGGAACGCTGGATTACAGAAGGCGCAAAAACTCTTCGACCAGAACCTGAGACGATTGGTCCCGGAATCCCGATTACTCTGGAAGAACGTAATTACTGGGCCTTCCAGCCAATCAAGCGACCGGAAGTCCCCACCGTGAAGCAGGATGATCGTAGCCGAACGCCCGTTGATCGTTTCTTACGACAGGCAATGCCCGAGGGACTTTCCTTTTCTTACGATGCGGATCGGTTGACTCTCATTAAACGCGTCTATTTTGATTTAACCGGACTCCCTCCCGCACCCGATGAACTGTCCCGCTGGCAGAACCACACCAGCGATGATTGGTACGAACAACTCGTCAATTCAATACTGGACTCACCCCATTACGGCGAACGCTGGGCGCGTCACTGGCTTGATGTTGCTGGCTACGCCGATTCCGAAGGGAACACACTTCGCGACGATGAACGTCCTTGGGCTTGGAAATATCGCGATTATGTCATTCGGTCGTTGAATGAGGATAAGCCGTTTGATCAATTCATCACTGAGCAAATCGCCGGAGATGAACTTGCCGGACCGATTGCAGGAGACCTCACGGCAGAGCAAATTGAACTGCTGACTGCAACGGGGTTTCTGCGGATGGCGGCAGACGGAACGGGATCAGGTGACAACAGCCCTGAAGCAAGAAACAAAGTGATGGCAGACACGATTAAAATTGTCAGCTCATCGCTGCTGGGAATGAGCGTCGCTTGCGCCCAATGCCACGATCATCGTTACGATCCCATTTCGCAAATCGATTATTTCGCGCTCCGGTCGGTCTTCGAGCCGGCGTATGACTGGCAGCAGTGGAAAATCCCCACTCAACGTCGAATTTCGCTCTACACAGCCTCTGATCGAGAAAAAGCGGCCGAAGTGGAAGCCGAGGTGAAGAAAATCGCCGCAGAAAAATCGGTCAAACAAACCGAATATATGGCTCAGGCATTGGCCAAAGAGTTAGAGAAATACGAAGAGCCTCTGCGAGCGGAACTACGACTGGCTTATGAAACGCCCGTCAAGGAACGGAATGCCGATCAGAAAGCATTGTTGAAAAAGCACCCGAGTGTGAATATCACGCCGGGAGTTCTCTACCAGTATCTGCCTGAGGCCGCAAAAGAGCTGAAGACTTTCGATCAGAAAATCGCCGAACTCCGCAAACAAAAAAAGCCGGAAGAGTTTCTTCGTGTTCTCAACGAAAAGCCAGGTCACGTTCCGGTCACGAAATTGTTTCATCGTGGAGATCACAAACAACCCAAACAGGAAGTTGCACCGGCAGGACTCACCATCGCAGCCCCTGAAGGAGCTGGCCCAAGTATTCCGCTTAACAATGATCAACTTCCCACCACAGGTCGTCGACTTGCATACGCAGAGTGGTTGACGAGTGGAAAACATCCTCTGGTGGCCCGAGTTTTGGTCAATCGCGTCTGGATGCATCACTTCGGTCGTGGACTGGTTTCGACGCCGAGCGACTTCGGCAAACTTGGCGATGTCCCCACAAATCCCGAACTCCTCGACTGGCTGGCTGATGAGTTCATGCGAGAAGGATGGAGTCTCAAACATCTTCACCGTTTGATTCTGACTTCGACCGCTTGGCGTCAAACATCAATGCGTGATCCTGAAATGAACAAGATTGATCCCGAGAACAAATGTTACTGGCGGAAACCTATGCAGCGTTTGGAAGCCGAGATCCTGCGAGATCGCATGATATCTGCTTCCGGGACACTGAAACGAGAACTCTTTGGAATTCCTGTCGCGATCAAGGAAGATGAAACAGGACAGGTGATTGTTGATGGTCCGCAGACTCGCCGAAGTCTCTATATCAAAGTCCGTCGTTCGCAGCCGGTGGCCATGTTACAGACTTTCGATGCTCCCGTGATGGACGTCAATTGCGAACGCCGTCCTGTATCGACGGTTGCCACACAGTCTTTGATGCTGATGAATGGAGAGTTTACGCTCGATCAAGCGGCGAAGCTCGCGGGACGCGCTGTCGATAAACCGCATCCGCTCGATGCGGAGTTGCAGAAATCATTACCACAACTTCCCTCGCCTCCTCCCGCAATCTGGGCATACGGCTACGGACGTTTTAATGAACAGACCAAGCTGACCGAATTCACTCCGCTCCCGCATTGGACGGGATCGGATTGGCAAGGGGGATCAAAACGCCCCGATCCAACCATTGGTTGGGTGATTGTCAATAAATCAGGCGGTCATCCGGGGCGGGAATATAGCGCAATCCGTCGTTGGATTGCTCCCGCAGCAGGAACGCTCACCATCTCGGGCACTCTGTCACATGGCAGTGAAAATGGTGATGGAGTGCGAGGACGTATTGTTTCCTCTCGCAGTGCTTTGGCCGGAGAGTGGCAAGCCCATAATGGCAAAGCTGCGACAAAGGTTCCCCAATTAGACGTTCAACCGGGCGACACCATCGATTTGATCACCGACTGCCTCGCTCATGAAACATCGGATTCCTTCTCTTGGCCCGTCACCATCACACTGAAAACTTCTGCCGGTGAGAGTCTGGCCTTTAGTGCCACCGATGACTTTCATGGGCCGCAAACACGGGAAAGCTACGCCGAATTGCCGAAACAGGTTGCCTCCGCATGGGAACTGGCCTACTTGCGACCTCCAACAACTCAAGAGTTGCAAGTTGCCATGCAGTTTGTCGCAAACCAATTGAACGAGTTACATCAGGATGATCGCGGGACGCCTTCCGGAGTCACGGCAGGTCGCCAGGTGTTGATCAATTTGTGCCAGGTGCTGCTCAATTCCAACGAATTTATCTACATCGATTAAGCCTCGCTCACCAACATTCTTACGCTCCTGACATTCACAGATTTCAGAAATCGATAGCCATGAACCCATTCTCCCGACGCGACTTCTTGTCTCACCAAGCCATGGGAATCGGCTCGGTTGCGCTTGCCTGGCTTCTCAAGCAGGAAAAAGCCAATGCGAAACCCAAGAGTGTAACATTGCGTGAACCACACAATGATCTCCTGCCTCGCGAACCACATTTCGAGCCCCAAGCGCAAGCGATGATCTCGCTGTTCCAACACGGCGGTCCTTCCCACATGGACCTGACCGACCCAAAGCCACAACTCACCCGCCTCAACGGAGTCGATTACAAGGACGACATCCAGTTCAGTTTTGTGAATGAGGCAAGCAAGAAACTGATGGGCTCACCTTGGAAGTTCGAGAAACATGGAGAGTGCGGTACCGAACTCTCCGAACTGCTTCCTCATACTTCGGAAATCGTGGACGACATCTGTCTGATTCGGAGTATGCACACCGGAGCCAACGGACATGAAGTGTCCATTCGATACTTTCATGGAGGTATTCCCGGAGTTCTGGGGCGTCCGACACTCGGGTCATGGCTCGTCTATGCCCTTGGTTCTGAAACACAGAACCTGCCAGCCTACATGGTGTTGAGCGATCCCGGCGGGTTGCCCGTTGACGGCGTGACCAATTGGTCGAATGGTTTCATGCCGGCTTTGTTCCAAGGGACTGTGTTGCGTCCGCAAGAACCGCGAATTTTGAATCTCGAAGCCCCCGCTCATTTGCAAGGGACATTCCAGAAGCAGAATCTCGAACTCCTGAAAACACTCAATCAACGTTATCTCGAAAAGCGTCCCGGCGAAGCGGAACTTGAAGCCCGCATTGCCAGTTACGAACTCGCAGCCCGCATGCAGACCGCCGCTGCGGAAGCACTTGATATCTCACAAGAAACCGAGGCCACGCAAAAAATGTACGGCCTCGATAATCCAAAATGTCGCGAATATGGGACCCGCTGTCTGATTTCCCGCCGACTTGTCGAACGTGGAGTTCGCTTCGTCCAACTTTTCCACAGCGGACAACCCTGGGACAACCACAGTAATATCACGACCGGCTTACCATCGGTCTGTCAAAAGACTGATCAACCTGCGGCCGCTCTTGTGAAAGATCTCAAACAACGAGGACTTCTCGATAGTACCATCGTGCATTGGGGTGGTGAGATTGGACGGCTTCCGGTGACTCAAGATCATGGTGATGCCAAAAAAGCGGGCCGAGATCACAACGGCCAAGGATTTAGTATCTGGCTCGCCGGAGGTGGTATCCAAGGCGGATTAGCTTATGGGAAAACCGACGATGTGGGACACCGTGCCGTAGAAAATGTGGTCACGCCGAACGATTTTCAGGCAACCCTGATGAATCAGTTTGGATTGAATCATGAAGAATTGCTTTATCTGTCGAGTGGGCAAGAGCAGATCATCACCAACAAACGCCCCGCGCATGTGGTCACAGATATTCTGAGCTAAATGGAGATTGCTGACTGCGTACCTTACATATTCTCTTCGAATATCGTAGCAAGTCATAAAATACAGTTAAGGTTCAGACGCTCTAGGGACGCAGCCGTCCTTGATCGACACGACAATCCTTGTAGCGATAACCACCATCAACGGGTAAGACCGTGCCTGTAATATAGTCGGCATTCGCGGAACAGAGAAATGCGGCTGCTTTACCAATTTCATCGGGTAAGCCGAGGCGTCCGAGCGGTAATTTCTTGCCTTCCTCTACTATTTGTTCCGCACTGAAAGTTGCGTGTTCACCCGGAGTGTCGATCCAGCCGGGCTCAATCGCATTCACCAGAATTCCATATTCTGCCAGCTCGACAGAAATCGACCTCATCATGTGGTTTAGGCCGGCCTTCGCAGCTCCATAAGCGCAACATAGCCCGACGGGAAGTTCTGCCTGCACACTGGAGATGAAGACGATCCTCCCAGCGATCTGATGCTTGACAAAATGTTGGGCGACGAGTTGGCTAAGATAAAACCCGCTCGTCAGTGTCCCTTGAATCGTCCGTTCAAACTCTTCGGCAGGATAATCGAGAAATTGGCCGCGTTTGCTGTACGCGGGATTACTGATGAGTATATCAATCTGTCCAGCTTCCTGAGTGGCTTCCGCGACGAGTTGTTGACAACCGGCGTGATCAAAAATGTTCGCGGAGATTGGATAACACTGACGCCCTAACGCACGGATTTCTGTGGCGGTTTGTTCGAGATCGGTACTCTCAGGTCGATCATTAATGACAAGGTCTGCTCCCGACTTAGCGAGTTCGAGGGCACAGCCTTTACCGATCCCACGCCCGGCCCCCGTCACAAGTGCGACTCGATTTGAATTTGTCATATTTATGGTTTCTCTGAGAGTTTCTGTTATGTAACGACTGTGTTTCATACTTTACACCGAACTCAAGTCGAACGCTTGATCAACTTCGAGCGGCGGTCCATCCCAGTATCGTGCTAACCTTGCTGGTCGGTGTGTTCTGATGCGGGATCAAGCGAATTCATCGGATGAATTTCTCTTTGTCGTTTCACGGCTATTGTTGTTAAAAACCTTGGCTTGTCAGACGGTTTCAGGGTATGACGGAAGAAGAAACATCCGATTGTTGGGTGCGCCACCATCCTCATCATCCGAGGAACGTCAGCATGTTGAACAGACGTCATTTTCTACAAACAGTCGGCGCGGGAACTCTCGCTGCCCCTTTCATCAATAATATTATGGCAGCCGATCCCGGCTCTCTCCCAGCAAAAAAGAAGATTGCCGTCGTTACCACCGTCTGGCGGGAGTTCTCTCACTCCTGGCACATGGCTGAACGATTTCTACACGGTTATCCCATTCAGGGAGAATGGCATCACCCCGAAATTGAAATCATATCCGCGTACGTTGATCAGGTCGGTGATGATGATCTGAGCCGTGATCGAGCAAAACGTTATGGTTTCAAAATCTATTCGACCATCGAGGAAGCACTTCGGGCGGGAGGTGAAAAGCTCGCCGTCGATGGTGTGCTGGTGATTGGGGAACATGGCGATTATCCCATTAACGAGTTCGGCCAGAAACAGTATCCCCGCTATCAGTTTTTCACAGAGATCGAAAAAGTCTTTCGTGCTGACGGTTGTGCGGTTCCGGTCTTCAACGACAAGCATCTCTCTTGGAACTTCGAGTGGGCTAAAAAAATGGTCGCTGCTTCGAAGGAATTGAACTTCGCGTTTCAAGGGGGATCGTCTCTCCCGGTCACCTGGCGCATGCCGGACGTCGATCTTCCCTGGGGTTCCGAGGTCGAAGAAATTATGGGAATCGCATTTGGCTCCACGGATATCTATGACTTTCATACCCTCGAAATGATGCAATGCATGGCTGAACGCCGCAAAGGTGGAGAGACCGGAATTGCTGCCGTTCAAGCATTAAGTGGTGATGCAGTCTGGAAAGCGATGTCGCATAAATCGTGGTCAGCCGGTGGCTGGAATCCCAAGTTGTTTGAAGCTTGTCTTTCACGCAGCCAGACTTTAGCTCAGCCGGAGACCTATAGTCATCGCTACCCGACACCCGAACAGATGCGAGAATGGGTCGAAAAACCGATTGCCTACCGCATTGATTATCGAGATGGTCTGAAAGCGACGATGTTGTTGATGAATGGACTTGTGAATGACTTCACCTTTGCCGCCAAGCTCAAAAATCAGGATAAACCTCTTTCCACTCTGTTCTATCTACCTCCTGTTCCCAATGTGGTTTATTCCGCCGCATTGATGGCTCATGCAGAAACAATGTTTACGACTGGGAAGGCCGTCTATCCTGTGGAACGTACGATGTTGACGAGCGGCATGGTACAGGCCTGTTTGCAATCGCTTTCCCAAGAGGAACAAAGAAAACCGACGCCTCAATTGTCGGTCTCTTATCAAGCTCCTCAGGAATCACTGTATTGGAAGAAGTGATCGTTCGGGTCACTGACTGAATAGGAAGAACTCCGCAGAAACATCCAGTGCGAAAGAATGTTTTGGTTCCCATGAAACGACTTTCAAAGAATTCCCACTGCCACAAGTTGTGCCACAAAATGTTTTGCAATTCCCCGAAGCTGATTGATGAAATACGCTGAGAAGTCAAACAGACATCTTGTCAAAAGAGGTCAGCTTAAAATTCCTGCAAAATGGGGCCATGGGCCAGATCAAACACAAGTTCCTGGATCTCGACTTCAAACCACTCAAGGAACATCGAGTATGTTCTTTGTGCAGGCCACTCTTCGTTCACAGTACACCACGAGATGAGCATTTCTTCAAAGATTTCTGCCCAGTGCTTTTTGAGTGATCGTTCTTGTTGATCATCCTCTTCTATCAAGTAGACCGAACTGAGATCGCTCATTGGCATGTGATCGATGGATGGGCCATTATCGTCCAGAGCCCGTGCCCAGGCCAAATACGGTTCTTTCGGTCTGATGAACACGACCCTGCGGTTTACTGTGGGAATTTGATCGAACACAACAGCGTTATCCTTTGATAATAAATGAAGAATGTATTCTCTCCTGAACTCTGCGCAGTTTCTACTATTCTTTCTGGCTGGATCAATCGGGAGCAGCAGACGGCCATTGAATACCTACGGACAGAAAACCAAGTCTTGCGAGAACAACTGAGCAAGGAACACATGCCGCTGAATGACAATCAACGCAGGCGTCTGGCTGTGAATGGCCAGGTTCTCGGGAGGAAGATGCTCAAACAAGTTGGGACGTTGTTTACACCCGATACGATCCTCCGCTGGCATCGGGAACTCATTTTTCGTTAGTGGGATTACTCGGATCAAAAGAACAAAGTCGGCAGACCGAGAATCAGGCAAGTTATTGCTGAACTCATTCTGCGCTTCGCTCGCGAGAACACCGACTGGGGTTGTGACCGCATTCAGGGAGCACTCGCCAATGGTCGGCTATCACATCTCGGATACGACAGTCGAGAACGTCCTCAAACAACACGGCATCGATCCTGCACCCGTCCGCAAGACACTGCTGAGTTGGTCAACCTTTTTGAAAGGACACTGAAAAACCGATTAATCGAGCCAGAAGACAGAGTTGGTTCGGTTGAAGGCAAAATCGAATGCCAAGAGCGTTTGGGTGGAATGCTCAAGTATTACCACCGCGCTGCTTGAGTCTGGTTGCCAGTCTCATCCACTTGCTTACGATGATCTTTCTTGTGCGGAGAGCCTGCGCTGTGTATGAAAGCAGAGCGTTTTTCGGGAGAAATCTCTCCCTCACCAACCACATTTATTGCTGAGCTTGATCAGTCTCGTTCGAGATTTGGCTGATCAATCCGATCAAACCCCTTGGCCACACTCTTTTTCACCTTCGGCTAAATATTATGACCCTACGCCTTCATCTATGCGGTATATCAATGTTGGCTTGCTCGCGTCGGTGTTCGGTACCTGGTCACTTTTCGATCAACTGATGAGGAAGGTGATCACGATGATTCTGAGGAATCAAAATTTCCTTTGAATCAAAGAATCGGACCGAGTAGGGCCAGAGTGTTGTTCCAGAGCCGAAAAGGTAAGGACCAGGAGTCCACAGTCTCTCCTGAGACTAAAGTGGATCGAGCGATGTATTGTTGTTGACGCTCTTGGAACGCCGCAGTCAATTCCCGATCAACGAAGAGAATATTGTTCTCGTAGTTGAGATCGAAACTGCGGCGGTCCATGTTAGCAGAACCGATCAGGGTCACTTCACCATCCAGCGTCAGGGACTTGGTATGCAACAGCCCACCTACATATTCGTAAATCGTGACTCCGGCTTCCAGCAACTCTTTATAGTAACTGCGGCTGGCGCCGCTCACTATCCAGGAGTCATTCACGGCGGGAAAGATGATCGTGGTTTTGACGCCACGAGACGCAGACGAGCAGAGGGCATTTTGCAGGGATTCGTTTGGCACGTAATAAGGGGAGGAGATCATGACTTCCTGGCGAGCTGCATTGATCAGGGATTCGAACATCTGCGGCATGGCCGAGGCACGGCTGGTCGGCCCCGTCGCTACGACTTGTGCTGGGAAGCCGGATTTGGGGGCAGAGATAGGTCTCTGCAGTAACTCGTCAATATTCTCATTGGTGTAGGTCATCCAATCGCTGGCAAAAACATGCTGATTTTGTCGGACAATGGGACCCTCGAAACGCATTACCGCATCAACCCAGGGCGCGTATTTGGGCTTCACTCGAAACTCTGGATCGGCGCAATTCTGACTGCCACAGTAAGTCACTTTGTCATCAATCACCACGATCTTGCGGTGATTACGGAGATCAATTCGTCCTCGAAAAATGCGTAGCAAAGGATTCCCGATCGGAAGCGCGACTGCCACGTGGACACCCGCCGCAGCCATGTCTTTCCAGTGATCCGATTCGAGCATCAAACGAGATCCAAGATTATCGACCATCGCCCGGCACTTCACCCCTCGACCGGCTGCCCGCTTAAGCGCTTGCACCACCTTGCAACCGTTATTGTCCGGTAACCAAATATAAAACAGCACATGAATGTGATCTTGAGCAGCATCCATATCGGCTACCATTTCATCAATCGTGCAATTGGAATCGGCCATCAAGCGAGCCGAATTACCACCCAGGATAGAAAATCCACTGATCGATCTTCCCATCTGAAACAGATGCTCGTAAGAATGAGGAACTGCTGCAGCAATATGCTCTTCGTCCCCCGGGACGCATTTGGCCAGTTCCGGCATACGCTCCAGTACGTCATGTAAGCGCGCAACTCTCCGCTTGCCGATATTCACCTCACCAAACAAAAGATAAGCCAAGATACCGATTAATGGTATCGAAGCGATCACCACCACCCATGCAATGCGTGATGCCGGTTCTCGATGAGGTCGGACCATGACCCGCACGATCAGCGCAAGCTCAATCAGAAGATGACCAGTGACAAACAGGACTGATGTGCTCATAGGACTTTGACTCGATTGAAGTAATCACGCGAAGAATTGTAGATGTAACGTGGGATCTTAACCAAAATTGGGCTCGGATATTACACGTATGATCCAAGAATTCTTGCAATTCCATCGATGTGGTTGTCTTTGATCTGAGCATGCCAGATCCCTGACTATCTCCGTCGATGAGCGCAGAAAGTTCGTGCATCCGGTTTCATCGCCCTGTGCAGATTTCGCAATTTGGCTTCGCTGCACAGGTCGTTCCCCCTACCAGTGTGGTATTGATGCCTTATTGTCAACAAACTCGGACGACTACAATTTGTGATCAATGAATAATGAGAACAGGTCAGACTCAGCGATAGATAAAAATAATTCGGCACTTCTGCGTCAGCGAGTCTCATGGACATGATCGGGGCAACCATCGATCGATCTCATTGTTTTCAAACCTTTGTGCTCGTTGGATTTCTCGCGTTGACAGTGCGATAGGCACAACCGATCAGTTCCCTCCCGTCAACCTGGTGAAGTCAGACAATGGGTGTAAGAAAATCAAGAGAATCTGGCACTGTTGGGGCTTAGGTTCCGCAGAATGTTTCCCGTACGACTTCATCAGGCGTCGGTGAGTCTTCGTACTTGGTGAACTCCGCCTGTTCTTCAAAGGGGTTCCGTAAGACCTGATGTAGATCATGAAAGGGTGTGAAGTCTCCACCGTTGCCGGCCTTGATCACTTCCTCGATTCGATGGTTGCGCGGGATAAACACTGGGTTCGTTCGCCGCATCAAGGCAAGTACTTGACTTCGATCGAATTGATGCAGACACGATCGCCAATTGCTCAGCCAAGCAGCGATTGCTTCGGGTTGGTTGAAAAAGCGTGCGACGGCGTTGTCGTTGCCGCTTTCGAGTGACTCGGGCAGGTGACGGAACACCTGCGTAAAGTCAGCCTCGCCCTTTTCCATCGCTGAGAGCAGATTCTCCGCCATGCTCCAATCGCTGGCATCGCCGCCTTCGATGCCGATCTTCGCGGTAAACCGCTTCTGCAGTGCGTTTTGATAGAGGGACGGGAATTGGTCAAGAGCGGCCTCGGCTTGGGCCACGGACTTTTTCGGATCGTTGTCGAGCAGAGGCAGCAGAGTTTCGGCAAAACGGGTCAGGTTCCAATGGGCAATCGGTCCCTGATTACTAAAGGCGTAGCGGCCTTGTCGATCGATCGAACTGAATGTTTTCACCGGATCGTACTTATCCAGAAAAGCGCACGGACCGTAATCGATCGTTTCCCCAGAAACAGTCATGTTGTCGGTATTCATCACGCCGTGTATGAATCCGAGCTGCATCCAATGGGCAATCAGCTTGGCCTGCCGCCCGATGACTCTGTCGAGCAGGGCGCGGTATTGATTTTCTTCCTTCCGCACATCTGGATAGTGACGATCAATGACGTAGTCGGCGAGAACCTTCAGGTTGTCGTGGTCCTCACGGGCGGCAAACCACTGGAAGGTGCCAATCCGGATGTGCGAGCTGGCGACGCGTGTCAATACTCCTCCTGGCTCCATGCCGTTACGAGCGACGTCGTCACCGCTCGCCACTGCAGCAAGCGCTCGCGTCGTTGGCACGCCGAGGGCGGCCATCGCTTCTGAAACGATATATTCACGCAAGACCGGGCCTAGAGCTGAGCGTCCATCGCCGCGACGCGAGAATGGCGTCGGCCCCGAGCCTTTGAGCTGAATATCATAGCGGATTATAGCTTTCCCAATGACTTCACCAAGCAGAATGGCGCGACCATCGCCGAGTTGTGGTGAAAACCCCCCGAACTGGTGTCCGGAGTAGGCCATGGCGAGAGGTTCGGAGCCATCCGGGACATGGTTGCCCGCTAGGATCGTGAGACCTTCCGGCGAATCGAGCCGAGCGATATCGATTCCCAGCTCGGCCGCCAAGTCGTGGTTCAACTGAATCATCACCGGCGCGCTGACGGGTGAAGGTTCGGTCCGCGAGAAGAAAGCGTCCGGCAGTCGGGAGTAACTGTTGTCGAAGAGGAAAGGCATTGAAGAGCAAGGGTGTCCGGTAGAGGATATGTGAAATCGGGTCGTGTGACTGTCGTATTGTAACTGGTTTCGGGAACAATACAGAGACATGAATCTAAAAAGCGGCCTTCACCGGTGATCGGTCTATCTTCCGTGAAGTCCATCGAGGCTGGTGTACGCTGCCTAGGTGAGCACCGCCGAACCGCTTGCAGCACTAATCGTTCTCGGCGCGAAGAACTGAGACGAACGCTTTCTGGGGAATATTGACACTGCCGAACTGCTTCATTTTTGCTTTGCCCTTCTTCTGCTTTTCGAGAAGTTTTTTCTTGCGTGTCACGTCACCTCCGTACAGTTTCTCAGTCACATCTTTGCGGAACGGCGCGATTGTCGTTCGTGCGATGATGTCGCCCCCAATGGCACCTTGGATCGGAATCTTGAATTGGTGCCGGGGAATCTCTTCGGCGAGACGTTCGCAATAGTGCAGCGCCCGAGGTCTCGCCTTGTCGCGATGAACCAGATAGGACAGCGTATCGACCGGTTCCTTGTTGACGAGAATATCGACTTTCACCACATCGGTTAATCGATACTCGATCGGCTCATAGTCAAACGATCCATACCCTCGCGTAATCATCTTCAGCTTGCCATAGAAGTCGAACAAGACTTCTCCCAGCGGCATTACGCTGGTGACTTCGATCCGGCTGGCGGAAAGATAGTTCATGGTCTGGCTTTCCGAGCGATGCTCTCTGCAAAGGTCCATGACAGGACCGACGTACGTCTCGGGAGTCAGAATCGAGGCTTTGATGTAAGGCTCGCTGGCCGACTCGATCAACGTCGGATCGGGCCAGTACGATGGATTATCGACTTGGATCATCGAACCGTCCCTCAAAGTGAGTTTGTACTTCACTGACGGAGCCGAAATGACCAGACCGATGTCAAACTCTCGTTGCAAACGCTCTTGGATCACATCCAAGTGAAGTAGTCCGAGGAACCCGCAGCGAAACCCAAAGCCGAGAGCCGCAGAACTGTCTTTTTCAAACGTGAGCGCCGCGTCGTTGATCGCGAGCTTCTCCAGGGCCTTTGTGAGTTCTACGTAATTACCCGTGTCCATCGGATAGATGGAAGAAAAGACGACCTGTTTGGCTTCCTGGTAACCAGGTATCGGCTCATCGGCCTGGCGATCGAGCAGCGTAATCGTATCGCCGATCTCAATGTCCTGAACGCTTTTTACACCGGCAACGATATACCCGACTTCCCCGGCACAGAGTTTTTCCCTGGGATTGAGTTTCACTTGATTGTAGCCAAGCTCGTCAACGAGAAAGTCGCGACCGCCATGCATAAAATGAATTGTGTCTTTCGGCTTCAATGTGCCATCTATCACGCGGCATTGAAGAATGACTCCGCGGTACGTGTCAAAATAGGCGTCGAAAACCAATGCCTTGAGCGGTGCGTC
>JAQWSQ010000139.1 GCA_029243145.1 Planctomycetaceae bacterium
GGGGCGTTTAGCGGTCGTTTTACCGATGTATATCCTTCCCGATGTCGAATATGTCTCGAATACCTCGGATCAGAAGGCAGTGATACTCCCCGAACCTCCTCCCTTGCCAGAGAATTGAACTTTCTCCGTTTCTACCGCGCGTAGAGGCACGGTATTCAATAAAGTTCATAAACATCATTGCTGGTAACGAGTTCTGCTTCGTTGAACCTGCCCGGGGGGCTGTCTATACTGTATCGACCCATCTGGTGTGAGTGGGTTTCGCGATTAGCTTGCGGATTGGCCTCTCACCCTTAGTTCTGGTCGGACACCGAACGTATGCTTGCAGAGACGGTTCGACCGAACGCTAACCAATTACAACTAGAGGATTTCATCGATGAGCGAGGACGCAAAGACTGTTGTTAAAGGTCTTAAGGGGATCAAGGCGGCTGATAGCTCGATCTGTGATATTGACGGAGAGATCGGGAAGCTGATCTATCGTGGCTATAACATTGATGATCTTTGTGCCCACAGCACTTACGAGGAAGTGGCTTTTCTGCTTCTTTACAGTGAACTCCCCAACCAAACGCAACTCGATGAATTTCATAATTCGCTCACTGCTCATGCGACCGCGCCTCCTGAAGTGCTCGCCGCTCTGAGAGCATTGCCGAAAGATGTGGCTCCGATGGCAGCGCTGCGGACGGCAGTTTCTGTATTGGGGCATTATGATCCTTTGGCAGAAGAAGAGTCTGACGAGTCGAATAAAGAAAATGCGGTCCGATTGATTGCCGTGTTGCCGACTCTCACGGCCGCGATTCGTCGCTTGCGAGACGGCCACGAACCGATTGCTCCCAAGCCGGAACTTTCGATCGCTGCCAATTTTATGTACATGCTGAGTGGTGAAGAACCCAGTGAAGATGCGGCCAAGGCGATGGACCTGATATTGATTCTGCATGCCGAGCATGGATTCAATGCGAGTACCTTCAGCGCTCGTGTGATCATCGCCACGTTGACCGATATGTATTCGGCAATCACCGGAGCAATTGGGGCTCTGAAAGGTAAACTCCACGGCGGTGCCAACACCGAAGTTCTCAAAACATTAGAATCCGTTGGTGGTATCGATGATGTCGCTGGCTGGGTCGCCGATGTTCGCAGCCGCAAAGGAAAATTCATGGGCTTCGGTCACGCCGTCTATCAGACGCAAGACCCGCGTGCCAAACACCTGAAAGAGTATTCCAAAAAACTGGGTCAGGAAGCGGGCGATACAAAATGCTACGACCTCTCCATCGAGATCGAATCACAAGTTGTCGCTGTCATTGGTCGTCAGTGTAATGTCGATTTCTTTTCTGCCTCAGTCCAGCATTACATGGGCATACCGGGCGATTTGTTCACGTGCATCTTTGCTTCCAGTCGAATCTCTGGTTGGTGTGCTCATGTGCTAGAGCAAATTTCAGATAACAAAATCATCCGGCCTTCATCACATTACACAGGCCCAGACGAACGTCCATACGTTCGCATCACCGAGCGATAAAGACTTTTCAAGCGGATTCAGAATCCGCTTGTTCGTCTTCTTCAAGAACTTCTGCAATATCACGTCGGTTGACGAGGTAGAACACGCCTCCGATCAGTGCGGTTATCATATTGGCCATCCGAAAAACTAATGCCGTACTGAATCCCGCCGCTGCTGCTAATTCTTTGGAGACGGGCGTTGTGGCAAGCTCGGTCCCCATTACGAACACCCCTTGCACGGCCCCTTCGAGTGCTCCGATACCAGCCGGTGTCGGAATGAGAACACCGACCAGCTCCGCAGCCGGAATCAAAAATAAGTGCCCGAGATAACTCGGGGCGGCAGGTCCAGAACCCAACGCCAACGATGCACAATAAAAGACTGTCAGAAACATCAAATGGCCGATGAGGCTTAAACCAACGGCTCCCCAAAGAATCCGTTTACGGGTTTGATAAAGGAGGATTCCACGTTGTATCTCTTCGAGTATGGGGCCGACAATTTTGATCTGAAACATCCAGGAAACGAGGCGTGATTTCGGCAAAGATGTGTGTAGCAGCAGAAACAAGCCAGCGATTCCTCCCAGAGCTCCTCCCCACAATACTGTGAGTAAGAGTTGTAAGCTTGGATGATCGCCTAGCGGTAAAAATGTCAAACCTGCAATCGCACCGACACAAAATAATGCGATCAGCCCCAGTAAACGATCGAGGAAAACCGTAGCAGCAGCAACTGCTTTTCGTTCCGGGTGTTCCTTGGCAATCAGTAACGCTTTGACGATGTCTCCACCGGCTGCACCCGGAGCAACATAGTTAAACAACACACCAATAAAACCGAGTCGCACTGCGTCCCGTTTGGTGAAGGGGAGGTTCTGAGACGACACCAGATAATACCAGCGCAGAAATGTGACGAGAAAAGCCGCGCCAGTAAGCACAGTCCCCAACACAAAGAATGACCAGTTCAGTTCTCGCCAATCGATTTCAGACAAGGCTTGACGGTTTTGTTGAAAGAGCCAAGTCAGGATTGCAATGCCGGCAATCCACTTCAACCATACCCAATGATGCCGCAGTTGATGAATCAGTATCCGCAAGAGTTTCACGATAGCGATCCGGCTGAAGATGAGAGCGGTGGTTTGCGAGAATTATTTTCGCTTAGGGCGATACATGTGAGTGGCCTGACCAAAACCGGCTTCCGCGGCTTCCATAATTGTTTCTGAAAGCGTGGGGTGTGCATGAATGCTATCCGCAATATCGCGGGCAACCGCACCCATTTCGACCATCACAACGGCTTCGGCGATCATTTCGCCAGCACCGGGGCCAACAATGCCAACTCCCAGAACTCGTTCCGTTTTGGGATCGAGCAATAGTTTGGTCAGACCTTCTGTGCGTCCGAGAGTTTGAGCGCGTCCCGAAGCCGCCCAAGGAAACTTTGTGACGAGCACATCGATTCCTGCGGCCTTGGCTTCGTTTTCGGTCAAGCCGCACCAGGCGAGTTCGGGGTCGGTGAAGACCACAGCCGGGATCGCAATGTTGTCGAACTCTGCGGGTTCTCCAGCCAGTGTTTCAATCGCGACCTTTGCTTCTCGTGTCGCTTTGTGGGCCAGCATTGGTTCGCCGGCAACATCTCCTATGGCCATCAGATTCGGGTCGCTTGTCCGCTGGTTGCGATCAATCTTGATAAACCCCTTTTTATTGATCTCGGCTTTCGTGTTCTCAAAGCCGCAGCCTCGACTGTTTGGTCGGCGTCCGATCGAAATCAGCACACGATCGAAGGTTTGTTGGGGTTCGACGCCATCACCTTCGAGCTTGGCGACAATGCCCGCGTCAGTCGCTTCGAGACCGGCAACCTTGGTGTTGAGGTTGATGGAATCGAATTGTGCTTCGAGGCGTTTTTGTAAAGGCTTAACGAGATCACGATCAGCACCGGGAAGCAGGCCGTTGGTCATTTCGACCACAGTCACTTTTGAGCCCAAGGCCGCGTAAACAGATCCCATTTCGAGGCCGATGTAGCCACCACCCACGACGAGTAGTTTCTCGGGGATATCGGCCAGTTCCAGCGCACCCGTTGAATCCATCACTCGATCATCACCCAGATCAAAAATGGGGGGCATCGCGGGAGACGACCCTGTCGCGATGATACCGTAATCAAATTCGATGTTCTCGTTCGTTCCATCTTCGTGAGCGACCGAGATCGTATTTGAATCGAGAAATGTTCCGCGCGCTTTGATGAGTTTGACACCGCGCGCTTTACAGAGTGCCGCGATTCCACCGGTGAGCTGTTTAACGACTCCCCCTTTGAAGTTCCGCAGTTGATCGAGATCGATTTTGGGCTCTGTGAAAGTCAGTCCCCACTCGCCGGCTTCGCGAGTTTCGTTGATCAGTTTTGCCACATGCAGTAGAGCTTTGGAAGGGATGCAACCGCGATGCAGGCAAACTCCACCCGGTTCGATTCCTTCGTCGATCAAAGTGACCTGCATGCCGTGATCGGCGGCAGCGAAGGCAGCCGGATATCCACCCGGTCCACCACCCAGAACGACAACTCGTGTTTGACTCAAATTAGGCTCTGACATGGCACTATCTACGTTTCGAGGTTGTGTTGGGAATCAATGATTGGACGAGTCGTCACTTCGGTGTAGGTCGATCAACTTTCGACCAGCCATTGGAACGGATCGCTGAGGATGCGTCCAAGACGGGCCACAAATCGAGCCGCCTCGGCTCCGTTGATCACACGGTGATCGTAGGAGAGCGAGAGTGGCAACATCAGCCGCTCGGAGAGTTCTCCATCGACATAGGCGAGTGTTTTCTGGGACCGAGACATGCCAAGAATGGCGACCTCAGGCCAGTTCACAATCGGAGTGAAGGCGACTCCACCAATTCCACCGAGGTTGGTGATTGTGAATGTGGCTCCTTGCATCTCGGAAATATCGAGCTTGCGGTCACGAGCGCGGACGGCCATATCTGTCACGTCACCGGCAATCTGTAACACGCTCTTCTTATCGCAATCGCGGATGACGGGAACGACCAAGCCGTTAGGCGTATCAACGGCAACACCAATGTTGTAGTACTTCTTGAAGACGATTTCGCCACTTTGCGAATCGAAGGACGCATTAAATCGGGGGAACTCTTTGAGTGCCACGACAGACGCTTTGATGGCGAGTGCCGTCATTGTGACTTTGGGGCCGTCTTTCATTTTCGCCACGAACTGGCGACGATGTTTTTCGGTTTCCGTGATGTCGATTTGATCGTGCTGAGTGACATGAGGAATGACATTCCAGGCCATCGTCAAATTCTGGGCAGCCGTCCGCGAAAGCTTGTTCAACCTCTCTCGTTCGGTTTCTCCGAACTTGCCAAAGTCAGGCAGTGAAGGTTCTGCGATCCCGCCGCCTCCACCACTCGTGGACCCTTTCAAACGAGATTTGACGTATGCCTGGACATCTTCGATCGTGATTCGTCCGTGAGGCCCTGAGCCGGTGACATGATGCAAATCAACGCCTAACTCGCGTGCGAGCCGACGTGTGGCTGGTCCTGCGGGGGGAGGGGGAGTGTCAGGGCCAGGAGTCGTTGCGGGAGCTGCGGCTTTCGTTGGTTCTGTTGGCTGGGGAGTTGCCGTTGGAGCCGGTTTCGATTCGGCCTTCGGTTCTTCTTGGGCGGGAGCAGTCGCGGGGGCTTCTTCTTTTTGGGGAGTAGGGGCAGCACCACCACCATCGGCATCAATCTCAAGAATCGGTTGCCCGATCATCACGGTATCACCGGCCGCTACGAGGATTTTTGTGATGGTTCCCGCAGAAGGAGACGCGAAGGGAACGACCGCTTTATCGGTTTCGAGTTCCATAATCTCCTGGCCAGCTTCGACGGTGTCGCCAACGCTGATCAGGATGTCGCCAATGTCGACCGATTCCACGCCTTCAGAAACTTCAGGCAGTTTAATTTCTTGAGCCATGATGGTGTCTATCGTAACTTGTGTAATTTATTTTGTACGTGCTGCGTATGGCCTGTGGCCTTCTCGCGATCAGGCATACAGGGGATTGACCTTTTCGGGATCAATGTCGAGTGCTTTGAGTGCTTCCGGTAGCTTGGCTTTTTCGTACTTGCCTTCGTTGGCGAGTCCACACAACGCCGCGTAAGCGACATTTTCTGCGTCGATTTCAAAATGTCGTCGCAAAGCCGGACGTGTGTCGCTGCGTCCGAAACCGTCGGTTCCGAGTACAATGTATTGCTGCTTGACCCACGGACGAATTTGATCGCCAACCAAGCGAACATTGTCGCTGGTCGAAATGATCGGACCTTCAACATCGCCGAGACAAGCATCGAGATAGTTAGACTTGGCTTCGTCGTTCGGGTGGAACTTGTTCCAACGGTCAACCGTCGATGCTTCACGCGCCATCTGGCTGTAACTCGTGACACTCCAGACGTCAGACGCGATCTTGTATTCATCAGCGAGCAACTCTTGTGCTCGCAATGCTTCGCGAAGAATCGTGCCGCTGCCGAACAGTTGAACGCGACCAACTGCCCCTTCGACCTCTTTTGAACTCAGCTTGTACATCCCGTTGATGATGCCATCTTCGACCCCTGCCGGCATATCAGGTTGCGGGAATGCTTCATTGTAGACACTGATGTAGTAGAAGACATCTTCCTCTTCAACGTACATGCGTCGCAGTCCATCCTGCACAATGACGGCGAGTTCGTAGCCGTAAGCCGGGTCGTAAGATTGCAGATTGGGAACCGAAGTTGCGATTAAATGGCTGTGACCATCCTCGTGCTGCAATCCTTCTCCATTGAGGGTCGTGCGTCCTGAAGTGCCCCCACAGAGGAATCCTCGACAACGAGAATCGGCTGCCAGCCAGATGAGATCGCCGACACGCTGAAATCCAAACATCGAGTAATAGACGTAGAATGGGATCATGTGCATGCCGAGATTGGCGTGCGATGTTCCTGCCGCCACGAAGGAAGACATCGCCCCCGCTTCGTTGATTCCTTCTTCGAGCAATTGTCCGCTTTTCGCTTCTTTGTAATACATCATCGTGCCGGAATCGACCGGCTCGTAGAGCTGTCCCTTGCTGGCATAAATACCACACTGCGTAAACAACGATTCCATTCCGAAGGTTCGGGCTTCATCCGGGATGATGGGCACAATGCGTTTGCCGATAGACTTGTCTTTGAGCAAGGCTGGTAAAATCCCTGCCCCCAGAACTCCGGTGGTCGAGGTGTTCGCGGGGCCTTTTTTGGGGTCCGCTTTGACCACCTTCGAAAAGATTTCCATTGACGGGATTTCGAGCTTCTCAGTTGGCTTCATTCTCTTGGGGAGGTAACCCCCCAATTCTTCGCGACGTGCGCGGAGATATTTCATCTCCTCGCTATCTTCGGGTGGACGATAGAAGGGCATGTCTTTGACTTGCTCGTCGGGGATCGGGATTCCGAACCGGGTGCGGAATGCTCGCAGCTCTTCTTCGTTCGCTTTCTTGACATTATGGGCCACGTTGCGACCTTCGCCTGCTTCGCCCAATCCGTACCCTTTAATCGTCTTGGCGAGAATGACAGTGGGGGCTCCTTTGTGTTCGATGGCCGCCTGGTATGCGGCGTAGACTTTCTCAGGATCGTGACCACCTCGTCGCAGTTTCTGCATCTGCTCGTCGGTCAGATGCTCGACCATGTTTTCTAACTCTGGATCCACTCCAAAGAAATGGTTGCGAACATACTCACCAGTCTCAACGCTATATTTCTGATACTGACCGTCGACGATTTCTCCCATTCGTTTGACGAGTTTTCCGTCGGCATCTTTGGCCAGTAACGGATCCCAGTCACCTCCCCAAATCACTTTGATGACGTTCCATCCAGCACCACGGAATGCGGCTTCCAGTTCCTGGATAATCTTTCCGTTTCCACGGACAGGGCCGTCGAGTCGTTGTAGGTTACAGTTGATGACCCAAGTGAGGTTGTCGAGGTTTTCTCGAGAAGCGAGTGTGATTGCGCCGAGAGTTTCGGGTTCATCGACTTCGCCGTCTCCACCAAACTGCCAGACGCGCGTCTCGCTGGTATCAACCAAACCGCGATGTTCCAGATACCGGAGGAAGCGGGCATGATAGATCGAACAAATGGGGCCGAGGCCCATCGACACGGTCGGAAACTGCCAGAATTCAGGCATTAACCATGGGTGAGGATACGAAGAGAGTCCTTGTCCACGGGGAATTTCGCGACGGAAATTAATGAGGTGCTCTTCGTTCAAACGACCTTCCATGAACGCACGAGAATACATTCCAGGAGAGGCATGGCCTTGGAAGTAAACCATATCGCCAATCTGGTTTTCATTACGGGCTTTGAAGAAGTGGTTGTAGCCAATCTCGTAGAGTGTTGCCGAGGAAGCGAATGTTGAAATGTGGCCGCCGATACCATCGGCAACCTTGTTTCCACGAACCACCATCGCCATTGCATTCCAGCGAATGATGCTTTTGATGCGACGTTCGAGTTCCAGATTGCCGGGAAAACGTGTCTGCTTATCAACGGGGATCGTGTTAACGTAAGGTGTATTGGCAGTGAACGGCATTGTGACGCCGCGGAGATACGCCCGCTCTTGCAGGTTCACCAGCAGCTCTTGTAGTCGCTGTGGTCCGTAGCGATGCAGGATGTCTTCGAGCGAGGAATACCATTCTTCGAGTTCGTTGGGATCGATGCTCGAGATTTGTGATAAATCCTGTGCCATGGCGTTTTCTCTCATCAGACAGCCGTATGAACAGCCTGACTTCTGCATAAGTGGGATGTGTCTATGAATGAAAGCTTTCGAACCCGTTGAAGCATTAGTGACCTCGCGCGATGAGGTATCGACAACGAATCGAAAACGATATGTCATTGGCGTGCCTTCCCGGTGGAAAACAAGCCTCGGAAGTAAAGCGTAACTCGTTGCCTCGTGCAACCCTACGCCAATTACGAGACACCGATTTTCTGAGGAACCGGTGACTCGAACGCATTGTAGCAGTGAAGCCAGAAAAATGCAGCCTGAGCGATTGGCGTTTCAGCCGGGAATTGAGGCCGGAATCGCTTCTTTTCATCAGTTTTCCAACTGTCGAAGAACATTCGATCGTAATCGATGACCAAAACCAATAAACATAATAGGTCGTAAGTGTATATTTATCAGAAACTTATGTTGTGTCGTGTGTGCCCCAGGTGGTTATGGACGCTATTATTCTCTATATCTGTTGTTTTTAATGCCGAAAAGGGTAATAAATAGCAACACAGGTCGAGTAATGCGTGCTCGCGACACGACCGCAGCGAGACTTCATTTTGGGAACACTCAATTGGAAATTGAAATGTCGACAACAAAATCAACTCGAGCAATTCGAACACAAAAAACCCCTTTCGATCATCATCCAGAGATCGAATATATACGCAGCGATTCTTTCAGCGATCTTGACCGGCGATACGCGTGCGTTGAGATCGATGAGTTGTGCCAACTCGAACCCATCCAGGCCAAAATTCGTGAAGTGGATCTCAATGCGGTCGAAACCGGTCTTTCCACTTACCTAGCAGAACTCCATAAAGTTCCCTTGTTGAAAGGGGATGAGGAATATCAAATCTTTCAATGGATGAATTATCTGAAATACCGGGCAGCACAACGCGTCAGCGGGAGAAAACGTGCGACTCAGAAACTACGTCGAGAAGTCAACTTATTGCTCCATCGGGCAAGGCAGTTTAGAAATCTGATTCTTTCTGCCAACTTGCGTTTGGTCGTTTCCATTGCCAAGAAACTGGTTGATCGTGATAACCCTATTGAAGACCTGATTAGTGATGGGCATCTGCCACTCATGCGGTCTGTTGAAATATTTGATTTTGAACGAGGAACCCGCTTTAGCACATACGCGACTTGGGCGGTTCGAAACAAACTGTATCGCTCCACTCCTCGAAATCGCAAACAATCGCGACGATTCCGCAACGGCAGTGATGATTTATTTCCTTTCATTGCCGACGAAAGTGAGCGGGAACGCAGCTTTGAAAGCTATCACCTCGAAATTCAGGATGCGGTGAAAGGCTTACTGTCGCAACTTGACGAGCGAGACAAATATATTGTTCAGGCTCGATTTGGAATGAACGATCAGGATAAGCCTCATCGATTCCGGGAGATTGCTGAAGGGCTTAACATCAGCACTGAACGCGTGCGTCAGTTGTTGGCCCGATCTTTAGATCAACTTCGTGAACATTCCGAAAGGCTAGCGATCGAAGTCGCCTGAGCACGCGGTCTATGACATCTCTTAGTCACGAAAAAAAGCCGGGCTTCTTATAAAGAGGCTCGGCTTTTTTAGTGTTAATCGTTGATCTATCAGGCGTTTGTGGTGGACTCTTTTGTCTCATTTTCTTCCACGGGAGGCCCGGACGGCAACTCGAATGCCGGAATGTCATCTTCATCCTGAGCGAGTTCCTCGTCCGGGATAGGGCGAGAGTCGCTTGATTTGTCTGTGTAGCTGCTTGTCGATGTGGCAGCGGAGGCCGAACGGGTAAACTCGTCCTGCATGCCCTTCAGGCCTGATTGAAATTCTCGCAATCCTTTACCGAGATTCATGGCGACTTCAGGCAGCTTGCGACCGAATAGCAACAACGCGATCACAAGAACGACCATAAGTTCTCCGCTACTCGGAGTACCAAATCCAAACATTTTCAACACTCCCGCAAGGTCATGAAGTCTTGTGTCTTATAGCCATGAGAACATTCAGGCGTCTGACTTTTCTTTCTGCTCAGATTCGACCGATTGGTTCTCTTTTTTCTCATCGACACCGTCAAGTCCTTTTTTGAACTCATTCATGCCGAGCCCCAACGACTTCATGGTTTCTGGAATTCGTTTTCCGAAAAACAACAGAACGATGAGCAGCACTATCAAGATTTGAGGTAATCCAGGCATCATGGTTGATCAATCTCCTCGATATATATTTTCGGCAAATGGATCTCATCTGCCACTATTGTAATTATACACGATGAACGGCCCGTAACAGAGACTGTCCATCGAGATTTCCTCAAACAGCATCAAATACAGTGGGATTATGCGGCTCGGGAAAAAAATCTCGTAGAACCGGGGTGGGATTATTGTGAGGAAATCAGTCTCTGATCGATGCCTTCAAGCACGCGATCAGCTCTCTTTATGTTAACTTCCCGGATTTGAGTGTCAATTGTCTTTTTACACATTAATATGTGTAAACTATTTCAGTGAAAGTGGATACGGAAAATATTCGCAGCAGAATTAAGTTTTTCAACGAGCTGTTAAGGCTTTTCAGAGGTTCCACATTGGCAGGCCATTTGGCCACACCCAGGGCACCCATGACCGTATTTTTTCTGCATTTCTTCTGCGAGGTCGATGCCGGCAATGTTGGCGAGCGTCGCCAGCCACGCCATCACGTCGGCAAACTCACGGCCCAGTTCCTGTCGGTCATTTTCCCGCAAGGCGGCCGCCAGCTCACCCACTTCCTCCATAAACCACATGAATGTGCCATCGACACCGCGTTCAGCGTCTTTACTGGAATACATTTTTTGAATCAAGTTTTGAAGTTCTGTGAGTGTCATGGACAATCTCTTTCTCGGTTCGTAACGTCTCGATAGCTTGAGTGCGAGACAAGTTACTGTACCTCGACCCACCAACGTCTGAAAGAACTCCATGTGCGATTATTCAGAAGTCATTCCCGTTATTGAACAACGGGTCAAACAGCAGATGGAAAACGACTCGACCGGTCACGACTGGTGGCACGTTGATCGTGTCCGCCGGACGGCACTCGTGATTTGTGAACGAGAACAAGGGAATGCGGAACGAATTGAATTGGTTGCTCTGTTGCATGATGTTGATGACTGGAAGTTAAAAAAAGAGACCAATTCAGGGTCTCTCGCGGATCAATGGTTGAGGGAGGCGGGTTTTCCAGAGGAGTTAAGTCGAGAGATCTGTGAGATCATTGATCGCATCTCATTCAAAGGACACGGCGTCGAAGATAATATGCAGTTTCTCGATGGTCAAATTGTGCAGGATGCGGATCGGTTAGACGCCATCGGGGCAATTGGCATCGCTCGCTGTTTTGCGTTTGGTGGCGCTAAAGATCGCGCGATCTACGATCCCCATGATCGGCCCGTCATGCATCAATCCTTCGAGGATTACAAAACGAAAAGCGGTCCCTCGATCAATCATTTCTATGAGAAGTTGCTGCATCTGAAAGATCGTCTCAATACGCAAACGGCTCGTGCGATGGCAGAGGAACGTCATGCGTTTCTGGAGACGTTTTTGCAACAGTTCGACAAAGAATGGAACGGGTTGTGATCAAACAATCGCATTCAGCACTTTGCCGCGACTGATCGGTAGTGGCCGACCGAACGGGTCTTGCAATTCGGTTTCCGGGGCATACCCGAGAGCATGAAATAAAGTGGCCGTGATATCTTCTGGATGTACCAGACCATCTTTCACATAGCCTCCCTGGTCGTCGGAGGCTCCGTAGGCTTGTCCTCCCTTGATGCCACCACCCGCCATTGTGACAGAGAAAGCGTGTCCCCAATGCCCGCGTCCACCATTTGCCTGGATTTTAGGAGTGCGTCCGAATTCTGACATCACCAGGACGAGAGTTTCATCGAGTAGCCCACGGGCTTCAAGATCGGCGAGCAGTGATGAATACGCTTGATCGAATGGTGGTACTAATACTGTTTTTAGACGGTTTGCTTCCCCGACATGACTATCCCAGCAGGGGGCATTGCTCGGTTCTTCCGGTCCACGGAACCAATTGACGTGTACAAATTTGACATCCGCTTCGACGAGTCGGCGCGCCAAGAGCACGCTTTGTCCAAACTGACTGCGTCCATAACGATCCCGGGTCTCGTCGGATTCCTGATTCAAATCACACGCAGCCCGCGATTGCGAGCTGGAAAGAAGCTGAAACGCCTGCTGTTGTTGGTCGTTGAATGTCTCGATTGATCCCTCCTGATCGTGTTGTGCCAGCCGTTGTTCCAGTTGCGACAATAAAGTCTGTCGATTGCTGAGTCGGTCGAGTGTCACGTCGGCAGAGAGACGGAATTGTGGAATGTCAAAATTGGGAGAAGCTGGCTGACAATTGAACAACCAAGGATCAGCGCGATGCCCGAGCCAGCCAGAATCTTGTCCCGGCCAGACACTCCCATCGGTATTAAAGATGTGCATTGGCATACGGACGGAGGGAGGGAGAACTTGTTGTCCATGACTCAAATGTTGGACGACAGACGACATGGTCGGCCAGTTATTGGGAGCCCCCGGATTTGCATTCTCGCGATTTTTGGGAATGTGAGGTGTTCCCGTCAACATATAATAGCCGCTGGAAGAGTGAGCGTTGTCGCCCGTGGAAACTCCTCTTAAGATGGCAATCTTGTCAGCATGCCCGGCGGTCTTTGGTAACAGTTCAGAAATATGGATGCCGGGGACATTGGTTGCGATCGGTCCGAACTCGCCTCGCACTTCTGCCGGTGCAAGAGGTTTGGGATCCCATGTGGAATGTTGCGGTGGACCACCCATCAGAAACAGCGTGATACAACGCTTCGCTTTGCCTCCCGAAGGATGAATCAAGGACGCCTGTAGTGTCTGCGGGTGAGCAAGCGTCAAGCCGAGTGCCGAGAGTCCTCCCGCCTGCAATAAATTGCGCCGGGAAATTCCGTCGCAAAGACGGGGTGATTGGTCCTGAATCGTGAGCATCAGATGCCTCAGATCGCGAATATGGCCTGTACTAACGCATTATCGTCGGTTGATGTGTTGTTCTCAAGGGGAATTTCCAGGGAAACACGAAACCATGGATTCAAAATGGGAAGGATCCCGCGTCTCTTTCCTTAATACAGGTGATTGAATGTCGCCGTCTGGCACTGTAGAAGTGAAAGAGAGCAACCTGCCTCTGACAGTCTGTTGATAAATGAATTCACAGCAGAATTAAGTTTTTCAACAGGCTGTTAACATCTTTCCTCACACTCTTTACAGGAGACCCACACCTTGAAACGTTTCTCTCATCAATTTTTGAAAACCGTAGCGGCAGTCGTGTTTGTCGCCTCAGCGTCTATGAGCGCCCATGCCGACGTGAAACTGCCATCAATCTTTGGCGATCATATGGTCTTGCAGCGCGAGATTCCCTGCAAAATCTGGGGTTGGGCCGATGCGGGCGAGAAAGTGACCGTCAAGATTGGCGAACAATCGCACTCTGCGACCGCCGACAAAGACGGTTATTGGAGACTCAATCTAAAGCCTCTCAAAGCGGGTGGCCCACACCAATTGACGATCAAGGGTAACAATGAAGTGACCTTTGAAGATGTACTCGTCGGAGAAGTCTGGGTATGTTCGGGACAGTCGAACATGGCATGGCCCGTCAGCAGTGCGAACGATTCTGATCTGGAAGCACTGACTGCCAAGTATCCCAATATTCGCCTGATTTCTGTTCCTCAAGTCGGCACACAGGAACCACAAAGCGATTTCCACGGTGCTTGGACACACTGCACACCCGAGACCGTCAAAGGCTTCTCGGCAGTGGGCTACTTCTTCGGTCGGCAACTCCACCAGACGCTCGATGTTCCCATCGGCTTGATTGACAATGCGTGGGGTGGATCTGCTGCCGAAGCCTGGATTCCCAACGAGGTTCTGGCTGCTGATGGCAAGTACAACGATCTGTTAGAGAACTGGGCCACCACAGCAAAAAACTTCGACTGGGATGCGGTCCAGGCCACATATCAAGAGAAACTGAAAAAATGGCAAGACGCCTCTAAAACCGCCAAAGAAGCAGGCAAACCGTTGCCAAATCGTCCTCGCGCTCCCCGAAATCCACTCACTGGGAACCACCGGCCTGCGAACATCTATAACGGTGTTTTGAAACCGACAATCGGATACGGCATCCGTGGTGCGATTTGGTATCAGGGAGAAAGCAACGCGGGCCGCGCTTATCAATATCGCGACCTGTTTCCGCTCATGATCACCCAATGGCGTCAGGAATGGGGCATTGGCGACTTTCCCTTTTATTGGGTGCAATTGGCCGATTATCGGGATGAATCCCCCGAACCTCAAGAGTCCGCTTGGGCCGAATTGCGTGAAGCTCAAACAATGACGTTATCCCTGCCGAATAGTGGAGAAGCCGTCATTACCGATCTGGGAGAAGCACATGACATTCACCCGCGTGATAAGCAGAATGTTGCCAAACGACTGGCTCGCTGGGCGTTGGCGAATGATTATGGTATCGAGGTTCCGTTCCGCAGTCCTCAGTACAAATCGATGGAAAAGAATGGCAGTCGAATTGTCCTAACCTTCGATCATATCGGCGGTGGTTTGGATACGTTTGATGTGCGTCAACCGGTCGGCTTTGCCATTGCCGGTGAAGACAAACAGTTCCAGTGGGCCACCGCTCGACTGGTTGGCAAAAACCAGATTGAAGTCTGGAGCGAAGACGTTCCGAACCCGGTTTCCGTTCGTTATGGCTGGGCTGATAACCCGGTTACCAACGTGCAAAACGTGCATGGCTTGAAGCTCACGCCGTTCCGTACGGATGATTGGCCCGGTGTGACGGCGGAAGTCACAAAGTAGATAGAAGAGGCATGGCGTGAAACGAAACCGCCCTTGGAGTCATCGAGATTCCAAGGGCGGTTTTTTTGTTACACTGTTGTTAAAGAGAAAACAGTTTACTCTTTAGTCATTTTGACTTCAAAGCTGTTGTCGCCTTCTTTGACTTCAAATGAGAGTCCACTACCAGCTGGAGAAGCGTACTTTGTGGGTATCGCTGAATCCGAACCGCCTGCTGATCCGTCTTCGCTTTCCATCGAAGCTTTCATCGCCGCTTCGGGGTCCATTTCGGGACCATCTGCAGCAGCCGTGACACCAACTTGGTATTTCCCCACAGGAATCGCAGTCTCCCCATTGGATTGAAGACTGAATTTTCCACTTCCATCTGCAACTCCACTTGCCGTGAAACCATCTATGGAGTTCATGAAGGTGAGGTTGGCCGCAACAGGTTGATCATCGAGTGTGATTGTTCCAGAAACAGTTCCGGTCGGTCCGCTATATCCAGTGTCTCCACCGCAACCCGCTAGAAAAATAGCGGAAACAACAAAAAAAGATGCTTTGACGATTCGTAAGTATTCGATAGAGAAACGCATAATCTTGGCCCTTGAATGATCCGTTTTGATAGAAATCGAATGAAAAAAACGATGAGGAAATCAATGACTCCCTCATCATTCAGTGTTATCCACATTTGATATTTTTAATAGGCACCGATGGATTCCCCATCATCTCGCGTACTCAGGTATTTGAGAGTTGGTAGGTTGATATTGTCGCTAATGAAAACGACGTGTCCATCAGCAAGCAGGGCATGAGTCCCGCCTGTATGTGCCGAAGTTAATGGGTGATTTGGCCCGTGGTTCGGATGAATTCCCGGGAGGGTTGTGTCCCGTGTTCCCGGTGGATACCTGACACTTGTGATATTAAATTTCCGACTTATGGGACCGTTATTGAGGGCCGTTGTTCGTCCACCTCCGTCTGTTCCCATCAACCAACCATGTGTGGCAGAACCACGCATATCCACCTTATTTCCAGCCGCATCAAATCCCCAGTCGGAGATCTCAGACATGATAATCGTGTTTGAAGTACCATCTGTTGCCGTCTCTAATCCGAGTGAATCATTCGAAATCAACATGCCGCCTGCGGAGTGCCAGCCATTTTGCGCGTTGCCACCACAACAGTTTGCACCAGACCTTTGACGCAATTCACGAAAGTTATCCGTATCGGCAGTCGGTGCGGCTCCCAAGGCGTCTTCATCAATTGCGCCCGAGATCCCTACGTAACTTGCACCGGTTTGAGAAAATCCTCCACCAGTATTTGGAATCATCTTATCATACGGAGAGGATGGACAAAGCATGACGCTGATTGCAACACCCCTGATCACGGGGCCGTTCACGGCTTGTCCTGTACCAGTCCCTGTCCAACCAGGATGTGCTCCACTGAAGGACATTTGATTGTACATCGGTGCTTGATCGATGTAGGGAAGCAGTCCTGCAAAGAAGGAAACACCCCATCCGTTTTGTCTCGTCACTCCCATCGGAAGGCCGTTGTATGTGTCATGATAGTTGTGAAGCGCGAGACCCCATTGTTTCAAGTTGTTTTTGCACGCAGAGCGACGAGCCGCTTCGCGAGCCTGTTGCACGGCGGGCAGCAGTAATGCCACCAACACGGCGATGATGGCGATGACCACCAAGAGTTCGATCAACGTGAAACCACGTTGACGGAGATGTTGACGTTTAGTCATGAGCTGTTCCTTAATCGAAATGTGAAAGAGAAAAAATAAAGACGTTGCCGTTTACAAAATGGGATTGTTGCTGACCATATTAAAAAGTGAAGCCGATCATTCAATAAGACATGTAACTAAAATTATGACAGAAATGTCCGATCTCAGCAAGAATTTTATCCCACTAAATGAATCTCGATATTTAAGTGTATATTTATGTAATTATTGTCGGCTGGTTTTTTCCACAATTGTCAGTTCACCAACCTCGGCAGAATGTGTGCTGGTCTGTGTGATGCCGCTGGGCCAATTGATCGATATTTCAACCTTACCCTTTTGTGGTAATCCGACATAAACTCTTCTCTCGTTGCAGCTTAAGTAACCATCTCCGCCTGTCAGAAAGAAATGTTGGACGGTCTCTTTCTGTTGAACGCGAATTCTTGCCCCAATCGCATCTCGGTTTGATTGTGTGCCGATAAGATGTAAAGAGAGGGGTGTTCCCACACGTTCTGATCGATTGGTCAATAACGCGACGGAATGATCGAGATGCGTGATGACGGCATCCTGCAATCCATCTTTGTTCCAGTCCAACACAGATAATGACCGCCCGAAGTACTTCCCGGCAAAATAGTCCCCGACTTGTGCCGCGGGTTGTTCCTGAAACATTCCTGTTTTATTTTCCAAAAACTGCGGTGGCATCACATCCGGCTCACCTGTTGCAAACGTCAAATCGATGTGGCCATTAGCAACGAGAAGATCCAGGTCGCCATCGAGATCAGCATCGAGAAATTGCGTTCCAAAACCGAGTTGATAAAAACTGCTATCTCGCATGTTCCACTGGCGAGTTCGTTCTCTAAAAGCTGAGGGTGATTTCTGAAGGTACAAAGTATTCGAGTCGGCATAAAAGTTGGTAATGAACAGATCGAGTCGTCCATCGGCATCAACATCTCCCGAAGCAATTCCCATAGAGGCTTGAGCTGATCCCTGTTCATTTAAGGCGGTGCCAGAAAGCACTCCTATGTTTTCATAATGGAGTGTTTGTGAAGGGGCAAGAATCTCGTGATCAAAATAAAAATTGGCAATCGTATCGTTACTCACGAAAATTTCGGTTTGGCCATCTGAGTCAAAGTCAGCCGCCACGACTCCCAAACCTTTACCATCTGGAACTTCAAAACCAGCCGATTGAGTGATGTCTTGCCAACCACCTTGTCCGTTATTCAAGTACACGCGATCTTGCTCGGCATCAAACATTGTCGGATCGCAACCGCGTGGTTGACCATTGGCCTTGCAGACATTTTCCATCACTTGATGGAGTAAGACATAATTCACGACGTAGAGATCGAGTAATCCATCGTGATTCAAGTCAACCAATGCTGCACTCATCGACCAGGTTTCATT